>NZ_JBPOFP010000082.1:0-20910 GCF_051252315.1 Paraglaciecola sp.
CATTTGTAGGGTGAAGCATAAGGTTATAAAACTGAGTAGAAGGATTATCGATTAAATAAGGTCTTGTTTTTTCCATTAAATTCCGAATAGAGTCAGCGGACGCCATATGTATTATTCTATTAAAAGGTAATTTGGGAAAGACATTTACAATATCATTGGCAATTATTGCACCCATACTATGGCCTACTAAAGTAATTTGGATATCTTCTAATTCACTAATTGCTCGAAATAACTGAGCAACAATGCCATTTCCCCCATCCTTCTCAAAGTATTTTCCATTGTTTTCGCAGTTAATAGTCTGGTGTAACTCGCCTGAAATCGTTTCTCCTCCAAAATGTTGACCAACTCCTCTATATGTTAGGTCCTGTTGGCGATACACTAAAGTTTTGGCACGCCTTCGCATAACCCCCCAAGCTTTGTCTGCCATTCCTTCAATTAACGGAGTACTTATTACGCGTACAACGCCAGGAATTAACTGTCGAACGCCATACCCAACTTGTTCAATAGGAGTTTTTTCTTTACCGCGCTGTGTGTAATATATATCTGGTAAGTCGAAGTCACGCATTCGAATTTGTATGTCTTTCTCGTAAAACCCTGACAAGTTGTTTTTGTGACTATTGTAAAAATTTGCACTCTGATCCCATATTGACTCAGGAATCGCTGCCACACCGCTTAATACATCACTAACGAAATAAAAAGGCGCACTAGGAATTGTTACCCACTTTGACCTGTCGACACCATTTCTAACTCCGAAATAACGGTCATAAAGTGTCGTTATTGCCCCAGACCGCCAACTAATAAATACTGGAAAATAGCCATCCTCTAAAGCGGAATTGTAATGCTTTTCAACTCTTTTAACGTTCGCTGAAATTGAGTTCAATCCCCCATGTATAGAAACTAATATTTTCCGTTTGCCTGTTGCTGAGTCTCTTGGATGCGCTTGCATTTGCGCTACAATTTCATCAAGATGATTATTTAATCCACATTGCCAATTTGAATTTTCTGAAGGGAATAGCGATAAAAAGTTGCCATTAGTATTCGCTGCAATTTGATGGTACCTTGCATCCTCATCTATTTGGGGTAAGTTAGAACAGCTACTAATAAATAACATTATAATAAGTCCAATCAATTTCTTCATTATCAATCTCTTACTATATTTCAAACAGTTTTCAACTTAAGAACAAAAAACTCATACAATATTTTTGCTAAAGCTTAAATAGTGAGTAAGCTTTGGTTGAATGCTCTTCATTTGTTTTTAGCACAATCATTCTCTCTTGCTATCCTCATTATCGAGCGCAGTTGACATACTGAGGTTTAAGATAATCTGAGCCAATCTATATGCATGTCCTTAAAAACAAAAAATGCCTTTATATGATGGCTCTCGTCATTATTAAGATAGCAGGAGAGTATATTTTTTTAATTTTTAAAAAAGTGCATATGTTCAATCAAAATTACTCACCACTTCTAGCCCATAAAGCATCAAAACTGGTTTGCCATTTTATATAAAAATTATAAGCGTCTCTTTTTGGGGAAACGCCCTTACTTCCATCTTTATGCCCAATATTAATGCGGCCACCTAAGAATACTCTACCTCCTCCTAATTCACTGACCGGAAGTTGCCCTCGGGCTTCAAAACGTCTTGCTTGATTTTTGATACCTTGATTAAAGACATCAGAACGGCCATACAATACGTCAAAATAGGTTTCTTCGTTAAATGCTAGACGTATTCCCGTATAATAACGATCAGCAAAATCTTCTTGTCCAGGTACATCACTCCCGCCACGAGTAAAAATAGGCCCTAGCATAAATTCCGTTTTGTAAGGTTCACCACTATCACCTGCTCTAGCACCATAATACCAAGGCCAAAACGCGCCTACTTCCCATACTAATCCTGAATTAGATCCATTTACTTGCGCTTGCTCTGCCAATGATGAGTAATTTGCAGAAAAGAATAAATGAGGGTACCAAACAAGTTTATTATACCAACACTGATCTTCTGGTCTGGCTTTATCGCTATTACACCTGTTTAATATTTTTCGTACAGCAGATAATTTTTTACCGGGTCTAAAATAAACCATCATGCCTGTTGTTATATTGGAGTTTTGTGATATCTGTTCTGTTTTTGAACCTTCATAACCTAAATAAAACTGATACGTTAAAGGTTCGGAACGCCAATTTGCTAATAAGGACTCATTAGCATTTTTGTCTATTAGCTCTTCTAGACGCTCTATTTGGTGCTTAGATTTAATGTTTGACGTTACAACTTCAGTAGCAGTCAAAGGTTTTCCAATACTTAAGCCAAAATTAACTGAAGTTTTAAGGTTTTCAATCGACTTATTTGCTGCTTTACGACGAGTTTCAAGATCATTAGTATCATTTCTGACAATAGCATCTGGTAATTGTTCTTCACATTTTTTAATATAAATTTCAGTTTTATCTAAGTAATTCTTTATGGAAGTGTTTTTTCCTGGCTCAATTACTTTTAATGCAACATGACAGTCAGAATCGTCTTGTCCATCTTGTTTCTTAGCTGTAGCAGTGGCTTTTTGGGTTATCAACTTCACTTCAGGTTTATAAATATTAATTACTCGGAGCATCTTAGGATCATCGATGTTTATTCCTAGCAATGACTTCTCCCCAGGTAACTTGTATACATGCACTAGATATTCGGCTATTTTTTTCGTTAAGGCAGTTTTTTCATCAATATTATTTTTAATATCCGTAATAGGTAGATTTGCTGCTTCTGTTGTTTTTTTTAATTTAGTTAATTGCTCTAAATATGTATTTAATGTTATTAAATTTTGATACATATTATTAATGCTAGTTAAGGTAGGAGAGTCGGGGGTTTTGTTACAGGCCGTTAAATGCTTTTGAAAATCATCATAGGTAACTGTTTTGTTTGGTTTAACTTTGGAGTCGTCAAAAGTTAAAGTTAAGCTACAAGCAACTTGGAGTTTATCCTTAGTAGTTTCGGCTTGTTCTTTAGCATAAAGAATATTAATACTTAGAAGAAAGGCGAGTATGGTAAAAAGGTAGGAGGCGTTTTTCAGTGTTTTCATGCAGAGATTTCCCTATTTATTAACTTCCAAAAGTCAAATAACAACAAAATATCTGAGCGTCTTTAATACTCTACAGAAAAATACTAAAAAAGAAATAAGAAAAAGAAAATAATTTACCTGGGAATATCGGGGTCAAGAATATCTGGGGCAGAACAAGGTTAAATAAACCAAATTACCTGAGGCGCAGTATCTTTTGGATCCGCAATGGATGTGCATTAGGGACATCCTTGTGTCTAAGCCTTAGGCTAGTCAATCGGTTTCCTGTCGGTTTGTTGATGCTCGCTATAATCTTAACTGCATCACTGCTGCTCTCGATACTATTGAGTGCATGGCCCAAAACGGGCAATCATTCTTGGCCATTTTTTAAGAAGTATAATTCAGTAAACCCCATTTTTATAAATTCGGCATCTCTAAAATTTCTTACGGTAGCTTTGTCTTTACTGATTGAGGCAAGTTGCTGCTCAGTTTGCAAAAACTGGGTAAGGTCTACTCCCTCAGCATCGGCCACTGCCTCATGCATATTTTGATGGCGGCTGTATGAAAAATTCATTTCCTTTGCCACACCATTAAACTTATAACGTACTTTATGGGCCATTTTCTACTCACGTGGGGCTATCAATTGCGAAAACTATTTGACCGCCATTATAAACTTAAATAGCAACGTTTTATCAAGACATATATGGCCCGAAAATAAAAATCTAAAAAAGATATCCATGTTAAAAAATATCTATACTAACTTAAGTTAATACAATGAGTTAGACGATTTTCAATCATTTGAAATGTCGGGTGGTTTTTCATAACACTTCTAGTCTCTTACCTGTACTTACTAGTAGCTCTGCTCTTAGTGAGCAGAGCGAATGCTTTTGTCTTACCTGCGGTTCCAGTTTTCTAAATTCAAAATAGGTTTGTTAGTGTTCGAGTTACTCCTATTGTATGGCTTGGTAGCAAACTAGGAAGTTAACTGTAAGTTGAGTTGGATGTTAATGTTGCAGAACTAGCTGAACTGAACCATGCTAAATATTCGAAGTATTGAGTAACTTAAAATGAAATTACTACTTTTTTCAAAAAGGTTGTCATTAGTAATTATCTATATGATGTCCTTAAGCGTCACAATTATTTCTGTTGCGGCCACCCCTACTGTTTTTTCTATACAAGGCTCTCACTTTGCAAATGATAATAGCAATAGATATACAATTGAAGTTCTAAAACTAGCCTTAGATAAAACCAAAAAAGAATATGGCGATTACGAAATTAAATTGCAGGGGCATGGTTTAAATGTGGCGAGAGTACTAAAGCTGCTAGAAAAAAAATTCTATGTTAATCATTTTTCAAAAATGTCTATTACAGACGATATTATTAAAAAAGTTCATGTTATTAAATTTCCAATCGATCGAGGCATAATTGGTTATAGAATTGCCGTTATTCATCCATCAAATCTAAATAGATTCTGTAAGCTAAACGAAAACTCAATAAAGAATAATATTTCTATTGTACAAGGGATTGGTTGGGCCGATAGTGAAATATTAAAGGCTAATGATTATACCGTGTATTCAACTGTTACCACCGACTATGACAAAGTTTTTGCTCTAATTGAAAAAGGAAGAGTTGATGCGTTTTTTCGGGGGATTAGTGAACCAAGAGATCCATACTTTGAAGAAATGGCTAAAAAATATGGGCTTATTTACGATCAGTGTATTGCCTTAGCTTATGAATTACCTCGATTTTTTATTACCAACCTAGATAATATTCACAATGCTAATAGAGTTGAGTTAGGGTTAAAACGAGCATATGAGGATGGTAGTTTTATTAAGTTATGGCAGAAGTACAACATTAAAAACTTAGCGAATAATAATTTAATCGATCGTAAAATATTTAGGTTAATAAATCCTTTAGTCAAAACCCTCGAACCTGATTACAAAAAATACAATTTTTCCATTGAACAATATTTTTTGAATGCTTTTTAACAGTCTCGCCCATGTTAAAAAATACTTTTGGATAAGCTGCATTTTTCAGCCACATCTTAATTAGTCTTTTTCTCTGAGAATCCAGAGCCTAAAGGCTTACTGCCCAACAACATTAGGGAGTTTTTCTCGGATGAATTCGGCTAGGGCTTTGATATGGGCGGGGACGCCAAGTCGGGATGGCATGAGTAGACTTAAATTTGCAGATTGTGACACCCATTCAGGTAACACTCGAACGAGTTGTTGTGTTTTAACCGCCTTATTACAGACATAGTCTGGGAGCGCAGTGACTCCTAGCCCAGTGATCGCTGCGTGTTTTATGGTGGACATATCTTCTGAGCACAAGGCTATGTTGGTTATTTGATGAGTACGAAGCCCCTCTTTATTGAAAAGGGAAATGGCATCTTTTTGGTTGGCTCGACCCACTTTCAGAAATCGACAATTAGCAAGATCATCAGGGCTGTCGATTTTTTCAACTTGTTCTAAATATTCAGGGGCGCAATATAAAGGCCATTCTACTTTGGTGATAAACCGTTGGATAAAGCTAGAATCTGGAAGTTCGCCACTATGGCCACGAATAACCATATCGATACCTTCTGCGACTATATCTACCATAGTATTGCTAACTCGTTGTTCTATGAGTACTTTGGGATGTTGTTTGGAAAATTCTGCGATGATATCTAGCAAAGCGAACTGGGCCACACCTGTTGAGCAGCTGATAACAACTTTTCCTGCTAGGCTCCCGGTGTTGTGTTTCATTGCCGCTTCTGCCAGTTCCATGGTGTCTACAAGCTTACGAGCATGTTGATAAAAGTGCCGCCCTTCCTGAGTCACAGTAACATTACGTGATGTTCGTTGTAATAGCCTTACCCCAAGGCGCGCTTCTAATTGGGTAACATGACGACTTAACCGAGACTTAGGCATATTTAAAGCACTTGCCGCTGCTGTGTAACCTTTCTTCTCAACTACATGCATGAAATAAAAGTAGTCGTTTAAATCAACTTTCATTTTATTGTTCTATTTATGGAACGATTTGTTCAGATATTAACGGTTTTTTCGTTAAAAACAAGTTGATATATTTATTCCAACACAATAAATGGAACGAAATAATTATGACTGCACAAACTTCTCAATCTACTAATGCTCTTAAAACTAGCCAAACAGTATCCGGTAGCCCACTTAATATTGGACAAGGGTTTACTGGGTTAGGCTTCCGTCATAAACAATATTCTGGTGCGATGGATCCTATGATCATGGTTGATCATTACACTATGACTGCACCGACATTTGGTGCTCATGCTCATGCTGGTATTTCAGCGGTATCTGTTTTATTTGAAGATACTGAAGGTAAGTTCAATAACCGAGATTCACTTGGAAATGACTTCGACATTCAAGGTGGAGACTTGTATTGGTTAAACGCTGGTAGTGGTGCGTTACACGATGAAGCGCCTAGACCTGGGGCAAAAGTGCATGGCCTGCAGATATTTGTCAATTTACCCGCCAGACTTAAGCATCAGGCTCCAAGCTCCTTACATGTAAAACGAGAGAATATGCCGACATTAGAAGGCCAAGGTTATCGAGTGAGGTTAGTATTAGGTCATAGCAATAACGTCGTTACTGACGCGGAGTCAGTATGGCCATTTACAATTCTTGATGGCTACGCAGACAAGAGTTCGACTTTCGAACATCAAATTGAACAAGGGTATAATACATGGTTATACGCAGTTGAAGGTGCCATTGAATTTCAAGTAAGCGGTGAATGGGTAAGTTTAGCAAAAGGTGAGTCAATCACTATCAGCGAAGCTCAGCAGGCTAGTTTAAAAGTACGCGGTAATAGCGGTACACGCAGTCACTTTGCTGTGTTATCTGGTGAAACTATTAATGAAAGTTTTGTGCAACAAGGGCCGTTTGCCATGAGTACACAGGAAGAAATAAATGAGGTTGTTGCGCGTTACGAAGCGGGTGAATTAGGGCAGTTAAGTTAATCATGGTTGCGCTGTTATCACTTAAAAAATAGAAGCTTCATTACCAGCCTTCAGCCTCAAAGCGAGCTGCTCTTGCTTCTGCCTCGGTGCAATGGGTAAGTAATACCAATTTTGATAAGGTGATACTTGGGGTTTGTCTGATCAATCGAATTAACTTTGCTTCTAAGCTTTCTAATTTATCAGCATGTCCCAATAAAGCCGTTTCAATCTTTTTGATGAGGTAATGAAACTCACCATCACCTCGTTTATTTAATTTATGTGAAATCATTTGATGTGCTTTTAGCTGAGCAGCGTAAGTTTGAATCTTTATCGCATCACCCGTTACACTCCAATTTCTTGAGCGGCGCACTCGTTTTAATTCACATTCACACTGCAAGGCAATTGCTTTGGCTTGTTTCGCGGTCTCGCCCCCGATTCGGTGAATGAGAGAAGGAAGCGCAATGGTAATATCTTCATTCATGACTGTGAGTGCGCAAGTTTAATAAGGCTTTATGACTACCTATTAAATCATTAAGTTGGATTTTTCCCCACTTATTCCTTATCTTTTTTACCTTTCTTAGCCTTTTTGCCTTTTTTCTTCATGTCCGCTTTCATTGCCTTTTTTTCTTCTTTGTCTAATTTTCCGTCGGCATTTACATCGAATTTAGCCCAACGCTTTTCAGCTTTTTCGGCATTAAACTCTTTACCTGCTTTTTCCATTCTTTTTTCTTGGCCTTTAAGCCATTTTTCTTTGGAAAGATCTTTCGCCTGTGCAACGTTAGCGAAAGCCAATATACAAACTAATGCAATTAACTTTTTCATGTTTTTAACCTTTTAAAATTATTAAATATTGCGCGAAACACGTAAAGGTCAACAGCCCCTAACTTTAATTCTAGGTTTCAAGCGACATAAGTATCACTCTGAGGTCTCGATAACACAATCCGTTAGCCGGGGAGTAAGTGTAAATAAAATGTAAAGTACAAATTTCAGTGGCGTGATTAAAAGACAAGATTCTCCCAATGTCTTAGGGCTAACTTAAACTGTTCGTTAGGCGGGTGTCATATGAGTATGTTGTCAGGTGGTTAGCTTTTATTGAGTTCCTTCCCAATTAGGGAATTGTGGTTATTTGGTTGTTTGCTCAAAATTCAAACCAATTCAACAACAAAGGAAGAGTAAGATGGAATGTAATAATACGATTAGAGTCACAACTTCTGCCCAAAGGGCTTGGCATGTGTTGGCAGATCAATTTGGTGACGCAGCCGAATGGGCGACCACAGTTGAAACATCTAAATTAGTTGGGAAAATGGGAGTTGGGGCGGTTCGCGCATGTAAAACGCGAGCTGTGGGGCCATTTCCAGCAAACTATATTGAAGAAGAAATAACACAATTTGACCCTGAAAATCGTTCTTATTCTTATAAATTAATCAGTGGTTTACCTCCTATATTTTCCCGTGCAACAAATACTTGGTCAATTCGTTCTATTAGTGACAACGAGTGTGAAATTCTTAGCAATGTGATTCTAGAACCAAAAATTTGGCTTCGTCCATTGGCATGGTTATTCCCCTTGTTAATAAAACGGGATTTGAAACATACATTTGAAGAGTTAGGTTTTTTCATTGAACGTGGTGAGGCCCATCCTCGGAAATTAGCAACAATAGGGAATAAATAAGATTATGGGTGAAATGAGTGCGATTGGTGTGCATCTTAAGCAACATAGAAAGTTGAGAGGCATGTCTCAGTTAGATTTAGCCAGTGCTTCGAGCAGCACTCCTAGGTACATTTCATTTATTGAAACGGGCAGAGCTAGACCTGGAAAAGAAGTCTTGAACCGTATTGCTGCGGCTTTAAATTTAACCCTAAGAGATACTAATGAGTTAATGGCTTCAGCGGGTTTACCTATTGTTTACCCGCAACAACCGTTAGAGCATGAAGATATGCAGCCTATAAAGCGTTTAATTGAACATGTTTTAAAAAAGCATGAGCCCTATCCAGCCTGGGTGATCGCGCCTGGATTAACGTTTTTAGATTCAAATAATGCTGCTGAAAAAGTATTTCCAGGTTTGGTGGGCATGGAGCCCACAGCACTTGTAGATCTTTGGTGTGGCACATCTCTTGGGTTAGATGAACCACAACGAGCATACATTATTCATCAGACTTTGAGTGGTTTACGTCACGAGGCGTTTCATTATCCTCACCCTGCAATCCCTGCTTTACTCAAACAGGTTGAAGATTATGCTGCAGATATAGATATGCCCTCGGGGGCAATAGAGCCCACGGTTTTAACACCCACATTAATTGTGAATGGCAAAGAAGTCAGAACTCTAACCACAGTGATGCGCTTTGATAAGGTAGTTAACGTCACTATGGCTGAAATTAGAATAGAGCTAGTTTTTCCTGCAGATGAAGAAAGTGAAGCTATTTTACGGTCTTTGTAAATATTCAGGTAAGGCTATTTTATTAATTGGACTTTGTAATAGTAAGGGCTAGATAAATCACCTAGCCCTTTTAAGTATCTAGATATTAACGATTAGCTTTTCTTTTTAAGCCCAATGCAATAAGGCTTATAGCGAATAAAGCTAGTGATGATGGCGCAGGTACGTCTGTACTACCGCCTGTATCTTCTACGATTTGGGTGATTTTTGCATTAATCGCCGCTTCATAATCGGCGAATGTTGCAACAGGAATAACAAAACCGGTTGTTTCAGCATTCGGGATCGAATCCCCTGCTGATAACACAACCCCGTTATTCACATCACCAGCAGTACCTAAGCCAGCTATTCTCGCCATGTTGTTCAGGGCTGAAACATTATTGATACCACTACCAACTGCTTCAAAACTAATACCATCGACAAAACTATTGTGGGCATTCAGTGCGGCAGTTTCTGCTGCACCTTGACTACTGGGAGACCCATCAGTTGTGATGTTAAACAAGGTCAAGTCAGTGATAAAAGGATTAAAAAGACTCGTCAAGTAATTAATAGCGCCGGCAGTGTCTGTACCCCCACTACTAAAACTAGTTGCCACTAACTGTGCTTGTAAACCTACAATATTAGCTGCCGTCACTATGGTGGGTGCAATAACTGTTGTATGACTACTGCTAAACGTTGTGACCGCTAATCGGTATTGGTTACCGCCCGTCGTTGGAATTACCGCTAGAGCATCTGCAAGCGCGTCTCTGGTCGTATTAAAGTTGCTTGTTCCAACAGAACCAGACTCGTCAAGAGAAAAGCCTAAGTTAATAATGGCTGAGTTTGCTGATGTCGCACCAAACAACAATGTTCCGCCTAACGCTATAATTGTTAAAATTTTTCTCAAAGGTATCATTTAAACTCTCCTTATTACCCATAATTAATGTAATACAAAATAATATTTATTCGTTGCCCCCCAAAAAGATTATTTACGGACACCCCAATTACTTGGGGATCTCCGCTCAAAAAACTATTTCAGCCTGGGCCTAACATTATGGCCGTATAAAAATACAGCCGAGTATTTGCAAGCATATTCTACGCCATTAGTTTTTTATCTTTAAATTTCAATTTCTTAAGGTGTTTTTGGATTTTGGAAATATAAATAGTGTAAAAATTATTGACATGTTTTGCTTTGTCTTCGGGAATTGGCTTTTTCTTAACCCTTTATTAATTGAACTTTGTAATAGTAATAGTAAAGGTAAGAGCTAGATAAATCACCTAGCCCTTTTAAGTATCTAGATATTAACGATTAGTTTTTCTTTTTAAACACCAGTGTCATGCGATTGGATTCGCCAATGGCATCGACTGCGGCTTTTTTCGCTTCGTCATCTTTGGTGCCGAAGTAACTCGGAGGTAGGCGCCAAACTATATCTGAAGCTGACGGTTGATCTTTTGGATTAGCATTGATGTCTGAACTTTCTACCAATTCAAAACCAGCTCCTGCAAAAGCTTTTTTCAAAGTGCTTAGTTTCAAATAACCGCGGCTGCCATCTGCGCCTTGCTCTGGTGCATCTTCGCTAATCTGATGTTGCACAACGCCAACAAGACCATCTTTTTTCAGGATCCTATGGGTGGTTTTTAATGCGGTAGTTAAGGTCTGTGCGTCTTTTTCAAAACGACTCAGGTTATGCAATGCGCGAATAAATAACACTCTGTCTACAGAACCGTTTAAAGATTCTGGCGCACTAGCAAAGGTGAATCCTTGGCTGGTAATGCCATTGTTGGTGAACTCTTTGACTTTATTAGGGAATTCAGTGGTTGCAGCAATTCTTTGTTTAATGCCGTTTTCATCAAAAAATCCGAATTTTGCCCACATATGGTCATCATAGTTAATGCCGTATAAAGCACCGTCTTTACCTAGGTAATTGGCCAAAATTTTACTGTACCATCCACCACCTGGCAGTGCTTCGGCCACTTTCATGCCGGGTTCTATTTTAAAGAAGCTAAGAGTTTCTACTGGGTGCCTACTGGTATCTCTTGATTGTTCTTCTGGCGTTCTAGCACTTACTGCTCGCTGTAAGGCTGATACATCTACCTGTGAAGTGGTCGCTGTTTCTTTAGGTTGGCAGGCTGATAGCAAAACGGCCATGCCTACGGACGTTAACAGGGAGACACGTGATAGTTTAAACATTTTATTCTTCCTTAAGTGAGTATTATTACTTTGATTATTGCTAACCAATATAGAACCGAATTGTTGGAATTCGATTTCACCCTATAGGGCAACAACTAGCAAGATGTTCGTGCTAAGTATAATGTTAGAAAATGTTTGTACTTATTTGTCAAAATAGAGTAGTTAGCTTGGCGGAGCGATTGAGGGGATAATTTTTTCTTAGTATCTTGTAGCCATTACTTGGTTATTTTTTGATGAACTGGGTACATGCATTTACCGCCGCTCCAATCTTCAGGCCTTAAAAGTTAGCTAAATCTTTCGTTGGTTTCGAACAAAAAATATAAATCAGTAGATACAGTTTTTGATGGCTTTATTGGCAAGGCCGTTCAATTAGGGCCCCTAACTTTATTCCAGTTTTTTAAAAGCGTAGTTATTTCCTATCATCTCTTTGTCGAGGGCCATTGTGACGAAAACTGATGTTATGATTTATGGTGCCAAATCGAGAAACTTCCTGCTCTAGATTTTTTGAGCAAAGACACTTACCCTACCCATATGCACAACTGCATTGGAAATACATATATGACAAAGAGTCGGAGTTCTTTTTGAATCAACAAGATTTTGAAATCCAACATGCTAATGAGTCGATGAACCTTCTTCGGCACGTCGCTTACTTTTTAGCGGGTCTTTATTTTTTTCTGACATTGGCGCACTTTTTACTTCTGCAAGACACTTTTAAGTGGGTTCTTTGCACGACTGCGTTATTAACAGCTAGTGTAAGTGTTGTGATTGGGGTGAAGGCACCAAAGATTTCAGCAGCTCAGCAAAGTCTCATTATCCTATTTCTGATACTTATGGGCAGTTTAAACAGCCTGCTACATTTATGGTTTTCTGAAGCGCCAGAACAAACTACTAATATATTTGTGACAATTATCGCAACAGGCATTGTGTTATCTAATCGTAAACACTGGGTTGCTGCAATTTTGTTCAACTGGATAGGGTGGGCGACCATCAACTTTGCCCTTGAAATGGCGCTAATCCAACACTTTTTCTTCGCCATGGCAATGAGTACGTTACTTAGCTGGTTCGCCCATCTGGTGCGAAAACAATTGGTTGAAAAGCAACTCGCGCTCGAACAAGAACGAGACTTAGCAATTTTACATGAGCAAGAAGCTAAGGCCGCAACCAAAGCAAAAAGTTCTTTTTTGGCAAACATGAGCCATGAAATTCGTACACCAATGAACGGCGTCATTGGTATGATTGATGTTGTGTCACGCACAAAACTGGATGAAAAACAGCAAGAATTCATTGCAACAGCCGAGCGTAGTGCTGAGTCACTTATGTTTATCATTGATGACATCCTAGATTTCTCTAAGATAGAGGCGGGTGAACTAACTATCGAGAAAGTGGCATTTGATGTAGAGCAACTTTTTTCTGATTTAGTCCATGATCAACAGTTACAGGCTAGCAAAAAAGGGTTGAACCTCGAACTTGTGATGGAAGAAGTCCAACAAGTAAAAGTAATGGGGGACCCTCACCGCATTACTCAAGTCCTTAACAATCTGTTGTCAAATGCGATTAAGTTTACTCAATCAGGCTCCATTATTTTAAAATATGGTCTGATTGAACTGGATGAACATCTTCGCCTAAATGGGAGCGTGACCGACACAGGTGTTGGAATTAGCGACGATGCTCTATTTCACCTTTTCGATTCGTTTTCCCAAGCCGATATGTCTACAACAAGAAATTTTGGAGGCACTGGTTTAGGACTAGCCATTACCAAGCAGCTCTGTGAACTGATGGGTGGAGACATAGCAGTTCAGAGTGAATTAGGAAAGGGATCAGTATTCCAATTCTCTTTGATGTTAGCCTTTCCAGATCCAAAGGTTATCACAGAAGAAAAACCTCTGGCTGCCCAATCAGAGGTTAGTTTTACTAATATGCGAGTGCTCTTAGTTGAAGATAACTTCATTAATCAAGAGGTGATGCTTGCTGTACTGGAAAGTCTCGGCATTAAAGTAGAAGTAGCGAACGACGGGCTTGAAGCTCTATCGAAGCTCTCTCATCTTCAGTCGGTAACATTCGACTTAATACTCATGGATTGTCAAATGCCCAATTTAGATGGCTACGAAGCTACACGCAGCATAAGAGCAGGTGCTGCTGGGGATAAGTTTAGTAAAGTACCAATCGTTGCGCTTACTGCAAACACTATGAACAGTGAAAGAGAAAAGTGTCTTGCTGCAGGCATGAATGAATACCTCACCAAACCAGTAGACACAGAAATTTTGAATGTAGTGCTAGCGAAGTACCAACCAAACTAATTTGGAAACTAGTCACCAATAAAAGGGGGGCTAGAGTTACACAGCTGCTTATCGCTGGGTTTATTTCCTATAAAAAGCGCATAGGTTAAGTAGCAAGCTTACTCATTCAAATCTGATTCTAATTTTATCTTTACATTCTTGTTGAACTTTAATTTGGCATTGGCCGTATAACTTAAGGTTATCAATACTAATTGGTATGACTAAGAGTTTTGGCTAGCCAGAACAATGTCGATTGACGTTAAGGGGATAAGAATGATGAATCAAGCAAAAATAATCGGTCATGCGGATGCACAGCATTATTTAGTTGGCGCTATTGGTGTTAACGACAGTTTTGTTGAACTACCAATGTTAGGTAGGGTAGTTGTGTGCCAGTCGTTACATGAAGCAAAAGCTATTTTAAGAGATTGTAAGATTAGTCGCGTGCAATTAACGCTAAATTCTGCATACGATGAAATGTGTGGCATGCCTACTTGCCCGACCGCTTCACAAACCATCGATTTATAAAATACACCTTATTTATGATCAAGTTACCTAACGCGCTAGGGGTTTTTAATCATGTAATTTCTCATGGTGTGAAACAAAATAATCATTACCATTTAGATGATTTAGAAGCTTGGTATGATTTTGATGGGTACAGTTGTTATCTTAAATACCGAGAATTAAAACTGAGCGTATATTTTCATAGTCGATATGAGTGTGATTACCAACAAAAATCTACTCTTGAGAGTTTTATTCGTATTATCGACAAGGGTACTAACGCATTAAGTAAGCCCAAAACGTGACGGCTTTTAATCCAAAACTAGCTGTAACTTTTTTGTTGCTCGCTTTATTCTCAGCGAAGGTGTTTGCTAGCGAAATTTCACCAGTAGAAAACGAGGCAGGTAAAATGCTTGATGGGATTCAAACTTACCCTAAATGGAGTATTACCAACGACAGCGTTATGGGCGGCCTTTCTCTGGGCAATGTCATTGTAAATGAGAATATTGTGCGCTTCTTTGGAACACTTTCAACTGAAAACAATGGGGGGTTTACCAGTGTATTTAGCCAGAGTTTAAATCTCTCTAGCGAGGTTAACACAGTAACTGTCTTGGTTAGAGGAGATGGAAAAAAATACCAGTTAAGAATGAGAAGTGAGGTTTCGGGGTACTTGATTGCATATAAAGCTGAGTTTACGACTAAACCTAATTCACTGGAAAAACACACCTTTAAACTGTCAGATTTAAAGGCTTCATTTCGAGGAAGAGATATTGCCAACGCACCGCAATTACAAGCCGATTCCATCAAAGAAGTAGGTTTTTTGTTTACCTCGAATCAAACCGAAGACTTTGCACTTTCGATACATAGTATCAACTTTTCAACATCATAAGTTGAATGTCATAAAATGAACCAGATCAGTCCTAAAGTTCTGCTTAATAGCAAGTGGACAAAAATTAATATTACCAACAAAGAAAAGCATTTTATTGTCACAAAAGTGAAATTCGACGACGAGCAACGTGTGGTCAAATGTCTAATCGAAGCGGTGTTCTCTGGCAATGAGTATGATATTCATTGGCGAGACTTAAAAGATAGTCAAGAGTGGAAAGTAGGCTGGAAATAAAGTCATTACTATTGCGTTGCTAGCTTGGCTAAAATAGGTGTCTTCAACACAGTATATCTTCACCAAGGTATATCTTGGCCTTGCCAATCTACAAAACTTGCCTGCCCATCCACCGTTAAATCATCAACAACCTTGATTACTCGCTCTGCAACAAAGTTACGAGTAAATAGTTTGCCCTTAGGTACATTATATTGAAAGGGTTTTGACAGTGGACTGTCGGTAGTGCCCGGATGGAATGAAATAAGTTTTACGTTTTTAGCTCTTCTTGCTAATTCTATACTGGCTGATTTTATCAACATATTCATAGCCGCTTTTGAGGCGCGGTAGCTATACCACCCACCTAATCTGTTATCGGTAATACTCCCTACACGGGCAGAAAAAATCACCACTTTACAAGCATGTTTCCCTGACAATTGTGGCGTAAGATATTTAAGCCACAGCATAGGCGTTATCGTGTTAACGGTTAGGACTTGGTTAAAGGCAGTTGGAGAAAAATCTTCTAAACGTTTTTCTGGCCGTAACGTTTTGGTATGCAATAGACCGTGACAAATAAAAACGTGGGTAAATAGCCTATCGGTACTATTTTGCAACTGATTTGCCACCTTCGATATGGTGTCTTCTTGATAATCATTGACTTTGATCACCTCCGCTTTATCAAAAATGTCTTGCTGATAAAGGTCTGTATTTCGGCTAATAACAATCAATTGTATAAAGGCATTCTCAATAAAATGCTCTGCAATACCTTTCGCAATTTCACTATTTGCGCCAATGACGACGACGGTCTGGTTTTTCATAACAGGTACCTTGTTTACACGTTTTTAAACCTATACCAAAACGTTGATAAAGACATTCAGATATCGGTTGACGATACTTAGCCAAGAGTAAGTAACCTAAATGGGCTATTTGACGAATAATGGGAAATGATAACGGGGCGACAAATACACCTTTGCCAACTAGGGTCCATGCTCGGTGTGTTACATCAAGAGCAAGTAATGTTTTACCCTGGTAACGACCATGTAATATTTGCATGGCTTTATTTGTATCAATATCAGGATATTCTCTCGAAAAGTTTTCCTGATGTAGATTGACTAACACGATCCTATCCAGCTTGTCATAACGCTTCAATTTGTCCATTTCAAGTGAACAAAGCGGGCAATGGCCATCATAAAAAATAGTAAGGGTGTTATCCGTCATTTGACTTTCCTTAATGATATTGATTTATGAGTAGAGTGGCATGCAGGGCAACCACAATTAGCGTAAGTGTTAAACGCATGGAAAAATATTGATTTGATACCTCTTTAATTTTTCTTTTGTTTAAAACATATTCGGTGAGCAGTAACCCTGAGTATCCAAAAGACAAAAAGATCAGTGACAATTTAATCGGCAAAAACAAACAAAGATAAGCCAGTAAACAGAACACATTACTGGCTAATTGCACCCAAGCATTGTTAGAGACTGATTTTGTTTGCCATAAGGTGCCAGATAAGAAACTAAATATTATGGCACTGTAAAAAATAAAAGCATTTTCCGTTGATGTACCCCAACGATCAGTAATCAATGTTGGAAAAAATACGCATACAGTGAACGGAATAAGACCTAAATACCCAAGCCATTGCCAAGTTTTCATTTGTGGTCACTCCTTCGTTATTTTTTTGTAGACAGGGGAGAGCCTGAAACTGTCAATGGTATTAATGGCGTATGGGGTTTAGCGTAGTTCAAACGCGCCATACGAATACTGCTATGGTAGCTATCTAATCCAGATAAACTAGCCGTTTCTAAGGCTTCAATATCAATGTAACCGTCTGGTTGAATTGAATTTTCTTGGCAAATAATATGAATGATTTCACCTATGATTATCTGCGTGTTATTTAACGTTATTGGTACTATTTCCTTCAATGTTAACGCGTACTTAAGGCGACTTTCTTTGACAAAGGGAGCATTAATATTGGCGATAAATTGTGTTGATAAACCGGAATGAGAAAATTCACTTTCGTTTCTTGGATATCGCGCCGAACATTGATGAGCCATCTTATAGTGCTCAGTAGATACTTGGTTGATGATGTACTGCTTAGAGTACTTAATATTGTCTAGCGTGTGCCTATCTCCGTTATCTGGTCTCATAACAAAGCCGACAAGTGCAGGGGAGGCTCCAATGTGAAAGACGGAGCTAAATATAGCAAGGTTCGTTTGGTTGTCGGTATTTTGAGAGCCAATTAGGTTTGCACTCTTAAATCCGGACAGGCTGTTGACAAGGTGTGCCCGATACCTTTTATCTAATGACTTAATGTCGTCACGGGTGAAGTGATGCAATACATTCTCAATAGGAGTAAGAAGTTCTACCCAAATGTACGAACACTCACTGCTATAAGATCACAGATCACTCTTACATCGGTTACTTTAAGAAGAACTAACACCTGCACAATAGCATCTTATTTTTGCAACAAATCTATTTGAATATGCCTGTTAACTCATGAGATACGTGCTGCTTTAGTTTAGTGTTTAGGTTTGCTACTTAAGTTAAAAGGCGTTGGAAGTAATTTTATGTAGTTAATTGTGGCATCAAGATCTTGTACTATTTTACTTGGGACTAACAAACCACTCGCAAACATTTCGCTGTTTAAGATATAAGAGTTACCACTTACAGTGTAACGTTTATCTAGGACTAATCTCTGTCCATTGATTGTAATATTTTCTTGGTTATCGTGTTGAAAACCCGTGCTCCAAATGTGTTCTGGATCTAACAATTGAAGTAATTGCTCGCCAGAATATTGGCGAACAATAATGTTGTTACCAAATGGTTGAATGGCGAAGAGTTCACCCCAGTTGACTTTGCCAGAGGTTAACTCAGCACGAATGCCACCTTCGTTCATAATTGCTATGTCTGTTTTAAGAGCATATTGATGGGCGTTGGCAATAAATTGACCAAGGGATATTTGATCCTGTGTTGGTTTGTAGGTATTAATCAACTTTTGTGTATATTCGTTAGCATAATCGGCTGAGCGGGATACGATTTTCTCGATTTTTTGAAAACTAGTTAAGGCGTCTTGGCCAAGTTCAACTGTGTTATTGGTCATGATGATTTCTGCGACTGATGACACAATATCTTTTGAGGTTTTATCAATGACGATTTGAATATCTGCATAAGCACGACCCGTATCATATGCCTGTGTTACTAAGATCTGTTTACCCAATTGATTAGTCGTGTAAACGTTCGTAAATTCATGAGAGTGACCGCTCACTACTAAGTCGACTTCGCTTGGTAGTGCGTTTATGAATTTGCCAAAAGTGCTGTCTTTTGGAATGGACTGACCTTGTTTAGTTTGGCCTTGGTATTCGTTACTAATACTGCCATCGTGGACAATTACAATAATGGCTTCTATGCCTTTTGTTTGCAGCTTTTTGACTTGTTTGGCGACAGTTGACGCTTGATGCTTAAATGCCAAGTCATCTACAATCCCCGGCGCGACAAGTTCTGGTGTGGTGTCGAGAGTAATGCCGATAAAACCAATAGGGACATCATTCACATAAACCGTTGATGATGGCGGCAATAGGTGTTTGTCTGAGTTTTTATAGGTCACATTTGCGCTTAAGGTCTGATAATTTGCGCCTTGCCAAGGTGACTGGATAAAAGGGCCTTTGTGGTGATTACCGCCAGAGAGTAATCTCAGCATTTCGTTTGCGCCTTCATCAAATTCGTGATTGCCAGCTGTACCTAATACTTTGCAAGTGTTTGTTCTAAAGGTCTCGCAATATTGTTGTACTACGTTCAAAAACGCAATCGAGGGTTCGTCTTGTAGTAATGCAGACTCAGCTGGGCTAGCACCTACATGATCACCCGCGTGCAAAATAAAAGTATGAGCTTGTGTATTCTCAATTTTATTTAATAAATGCGCAGATAAATTAAGCATCCCGCCTTCGCCATTTTTTGCAAGTACTTGCCCATGGAAGTCATTAATGCCCAAAACGTTAACGGAAAATGTATTTGACGGAAGATTAGTATTGTTTGAACAAGCCGCGAATAGACAAATAAACATGACAGATATTTTGTATTTCAAAGCTAATTCCTTAAGCATGGTATGAAAAATCAAATATATGCTGACGTATATTCTTACTATTGTCGATAAAAACTATGCAGAATAGATCACTTGGCTTTAGCTTGTTAATGTTTAACGTTTTCTAATACTTGATCGGCCCAGTTTAAGGCTTGGCGGTAACATTGGTTAAAAATACAAATTTGTTGATTAGGCATTTGTTCAAAAATTCGACTATCAAACCGCTCAATACCAATAGCATTTTTTAATAGTTCTCCAAGTTGATTGGACTCGCCCATGAGTGCCAACTTAATCTCTTGATCTAAGGCTAAGTGACTTAATGCTTGTTCCATTTCTACTTCAAAAATGGCTTCAATACCCGATAATAAACCGGTTAAAAAACTTGAGGAGGCATCCACTTTTCCTTGTTCACTATCAGCTCTTTCGGCATACAGACCCAACGTTTTCGCACGTATTAATATGATCCTAAATAATTCAGCAGGCCGATTAGATCCTGATACAAAAGCAAAAGTGATTGCCCACTGTTTGACTGTGGTTAAGCCTAAAATAATCACGGCGTCTTTGACTGATTTAACCTCTCGCACCAGTTGATACAAGGGGCAATTGGTTAACGCTAAAATTTTTAATGTAAGCCCTGCATCTTGAGAAATTAATTCTGCGACTTGTTCTACTTCTATATCAACACGACTTAATTCTGACACTAAATTCAATACAGATTGTTGACAGGCTTCAATTTTTTTACCTTTAACTAATTCGGGCTTTTCTAAGTAATAGCCCTGAAACAAATCAAACCCCATAGCCTTACATTTATCGAACATGTCTTGGTCTTCAACTTTTTCTGCCAATAACAAACACTTAGTTCGTTTTAATACAGGCATAGCTTTTTCTAACTTGGCAAAGTCTACGTCTACTAGGTCAATTTTAATGACTTTTAAATAACTAAAAAAAGGAACTTTTGACTTTTCTAACAAATAATCGTCCAAAGCGAATTCAAACCCCAAACTTTTTAGTTTATGAATACGTTGAATAATCTCTTTGGTTGGCGGTACTGTTTCTAGAATTTCGAATACTATATTTTCTGGGGGAAAAGGAAAAAAATCGTCGGCCATTAAAAACTCTTGGTCAACATTAACATACATAGGTAAACCTAAATGTATATTGTCATTCAAGATATTAGTAAAAGCATTAACCAATAATTCACGAGTTGACACATGAGTCATATCATTGGGGGAGTTTACATTTGCATTGCGATACAAAATTTCATGAGCGTATAATTTATTGTTGACGTCAAATATAGGCTGCCTTGCAAGCAAAACCGACTCTTCCATTAATAACCCTTAGATTTAGAATATAATTTAAGCGTAGATGACCTCTACCATTC
>NZ_JBPOFP010000083.1:0-20452 GCF_051252315.1 Paraglaciecola sp.
GACTCCTATTTAGAGAAAGCCCTAACCTTACGGTTAGGGCTTTTTTGCTATGTGGCGTTTGATAACGTCGCAATACGTCAAGTAGTCAAATACACATCCATGTTGATATGCACCCAAACTCGTCATCCATGACTCATTGAAAAGCGGAGCGGAACTTCGTTCCTAAAAGACCCCGCTTATACCCCTCGACAATTGCTCCTGCAAAACCTAGACTTCCCACCTCAATATGAGTTCTGGTGCTTATACTGATGGTTAATCTTTATTGAAATTTCGTTTTACAAAGCGAGTAATGAATTTGGGCGTAAATAGTAAATGAAGATGACGTTTAAAATGTTTTAACCTCCCAAATATAATGGGGTATCTACCGTTGTTGCCATATAAGTCAATTATAGTTTGTTTTTCGTAACCTCTAAAAACTTGCAGTAAATAACTAAATTTTGGGTTGTCGCCTTGGGTTTTTACATAACGATCTAAACAGCTCGAATAATGTTTTTGGGCACTGCTATCTTTAATTTTGGTTGCTGGAGTCCGAAGTCCAAATATTTGATAGGTAGAAAATAGCATAGCGTATAGTACTTCCGCTAAGTTAGCTCTTTGAAAATGCTGCTCAACTACTGACCAATCTATTTGCCCTTCTAAATTTTTGGTGAGGCTATACAAGTTATATAGTTGTCTTAGATCAATGTGGTTGTTTTTAAAAGCAGAATCCGATAATTCACTATGAGTGATGGCTAAAATAATCTGATGGGTTGGGTGTGGTTGTAAAATTTCTAATTCAGGCGTAAGTGATAGCGGTATAGACTGTTGCCAAATTTCGTTGGTCTCTAGTATTTTGTGACTGGATAGCGGTAAAGCCCAGCGATGCAGTTCTATGTAACATACTCCGTCTTTTCTAATAAGTGGTGGGGCATGATGATGTGCATCACCTTTAATCAGTATTTCCTCGTCATCGTCGGGATCCACATAACCATTTTCCACTAATGTAGTTACGCTGTCATCTAGTTTGCTCTCTTGTATCAATAGATCTATATCACTCATATATCTATTGGAAATAGGGTTAGCGGCGCCGTTAAATAAATTTGCTGCTCCCTTTAATAAACTGACTTCAGTACCAGCGTCTAGTAATAAAGAGCAAGAAAAAATAGCCTCTTGTTGTATAGATTCAGAACGCTGTCGATAAAACAGTTCCATTTCAGACAAGTATTCTCGCAACGTGGTAGGAATTAATAACCAAACGTCACTTTTCTTAAGGCTGTTGGCTAACGCTCCAGTCAGCCAATTGTTATTGGCTAAAGCTACCAACGGGAGATAATGTTCTTCGAGTTGCAAACGTAAGAGTTGTGTCTGAGTATATTGTTGTTTCTTAGATAGCCAAGTACCCAAGTCGTAGAAGGTTTGTTGGGTTATTGTAACTTGTGCTTCATCTTTATCATTATTCATTGTAGTAGCCATAATTCATCAAGTTTATCTAGGGCTTGTTGGCTGCTGGAGTAGGACAATTGATAGCAAGGTGTTTTTTCAATAAAGTTAAGAAACGCTTCAAATCCTGATTCAGTAAGTTCGAAACCGAGTTGATAACCACTATCGGTTAACATAGCAATAGTTTCAATTACGTCTAGTGGTTTAGCTACCGCTTGAGGCTGCGCCTCTTGGGCAGGGCTCGGTTGGGCAACGAATCTTGGATTAATGAGTAAACATTTAGCGTTATCATTTTTGCTTATGTTTTTATTAGCTTGCATATCACTAGGCCAAACATACTTTAAGCGGCGGCCATCTAATCTATGCCAAGTAGGCATGTGTTTTAAATTAGGATATTGAATATCGAGACTTTTCCAGCTGCCAGATTTAACTGCTATTGGCAGAGACAAAAGACATAACTCAAAATTCTTGTTAAAAGCGATGATCTCATCAGAAAATAAACTACCGTCAACACCAGCTAAAACAGCGCTCAATGTTGACTTTCCAGATCCTGATTTTCCTGGTAGTAATAAAGTACCCCGTGGAGTGCCAAGCGCTGCACCGTGAAAACAAAAAGTATAATCACTTTGTTGAAATGACAATATCTGCAACCTATCAATAATGAGGGGCATCACATGATTAAAGCTAAGCTCTGTTTCGACTAATAACCCATTAGAATAAATCCGATAATAACCATCACTTTTGGCAATGGAAATAATAAAATCCACTTCGATTGAAGAACAGCGGCAAGGTGATAAAAGTGCTTGGATTGCTATAAATAAATCTTCATCCTGAGTATCGATTGAAAAAATAGTATCGGCAACTTGGAAATACGCTACTTGGACGTGGTCGAATAAACTTACTTGCTTTGGGCTGGCTTCAAATTCTGGATAACGTCCGGCTAAATATGTACCTTGCTGCTTGTGGGAGCTAAAAAGGGTGTTTATTTGGTGATAAATGGGCTCGAGTCGTTGCTTGGATAATTGATATTCTTTGGCTATGGAGTTGATGGTGGACTGTTGGCTTTGGCCTTCATCTATCGAAAGTAATATGGCGATCGACAACGTGGGCAAGTGGTATAGGTTATGATTTATTTTGTGATAAACGATGGCTTTATCATCTTCAAGGTAAAGAGATAAATGAGAGGCATTAAGTGAGAGTTTGGTTATTGGCATCCAGAAGGTAGTAACCTAAAGTATCTAGTTAAAGCAAGTTAAAAGTAGCTGCCGATGCGCTCAATTTGCTCTGAGATTGATCATGTAATTTTACCAATGTGATATATAAACATCACTATCGGCAAGCTTTGGTGCCTTGACCGCGACAGGATTTTGGCGCTGCTGAGGTGCTTGGAGTCATTAGAACTGACATGGCGACAGGCGTGACTACAGCTAATTTACCGAACTTATTTAAAAAATCTCTACGAGTTTGATCGGTCGACGTTTCGTTGTTACTTTGCTGTGTTTTATTTAAAGTTGTATGTTCAGGCATTGGTTACTCTCTTAAACGATGCAATTATATCTACGATTATACAATATCAATGTTAGTTTAAGAAGCTATTAGACAATAGTCTAATTCTAGTTGTTAATGGGCTCTGGAAAAGTATTCAACACACTGCTTTTATTGGTAAATCAGAGTTGTAAATCACCTTGTGTCTAGGTAAGGTTTGTATTGTCTTAATGATTTAATTACTTAAACTACACGTGCAAAACAAACTTGCCTTAAACTCTACTTATACTCTCACTGCAAATTTACTGGTTGCTCTAAGTAACTGGTTGCTACTTGTTATTATCGCTAAAAAATTTCCTGACGAATTTTTAGGTCAATTTGTATTATGCCTCTCTTTAGTATCGCCAATATTTTTATTACTGAGCTTAAAACTACGGACAGTAATAGTGGTTGATTTTAGTAATGAACATACTCTAGAGCAATATATAGGTACACGCCTAATTACAAGCTCTGTGGCAGTAATCTTGTGTATTAGTATTGGAAGTTACTTATTTGAAGATATTCCAATATGGCTTTTTCTATTGGTTTGTATCTATAAATTTGCAGATTCGTGTTCCGAGTTATCTTATAGTTTTAGCCAGCGTACGGGCAGATTTTTGTACGTTGCTTGTTCACAAGGATCTCGTTCGATACTCTCTATAACGATAATGTTAGTTTTGGCAATTACTACAGAGTCAAGCCTCATCACTATCATTGGGTGGACGTTAAGTGCAGTACTTTATAGTTTTGTGGATTTAATTTTTGCAAATAAATTTAGACAACAAGAAAATGGTGTGGGAATTAATTGGTTGTCACTTTTGGCTCATTTTGCAAATTTTAAAACCTGCTGGAAAATGACTAATAAGTATTATCCTATGAGTATCGGTTTAGTTATGGGGGCTTTATTTGTATATATTCCTACTTACGTAATTGAGGATTCAATAAATATCGAAGCGGCTGGTAGGTTTGCAGCCGTTAGTTATTTTTTAACCGCCGGAGGGGTGTTAGTAAATAGTTTATCTCAAGCCGTTTCCCCGAAACTTAGCGGACTAATTCACCAAGGTTTATTAGAGAGTTACAGAAATTTAACTATTGGTATGTGTGCTATAGGTTTAGCGATTGGCTTTGCTGGTGTTATGGTTGCATTGGTTGGGGGGCAATTCTTTTTGACTTTATTTTACAATACACAAATTGGTACTTTGACGAATGAACTGTTTTGGATTCTTGTTGCTGCTTCAATCCGTTATGTGTATATCTTTATTGGTACTTCAATGAATTCAATCAAAGCGTTTAATATCCAAACTAAAATATATTCTGTCGGAACATTAATCGTCTTGCTGGGATGTCTATGGTTAGTGCCTTTACTGGGTATGGTTGGAGCCGCTTATGCTATGGTTATTGCAACATCGGTTGAATGTATTATCTTTGTTTTTAGTTTTAATCGGGTGTATAAGGCACTAGTTCAAGAAAGGCACTTAAATGCATAAAAAAGTATTACATGTTTTTGGCATCATGAATCGAGGTGGCGCTGAACTTAGAACGTTATCGACACAACAATATATGTTGGACAAAGGTGTTCAGTATGATTTTTTGGTGTTAAGTGGTGAAAAAGGTGTCTTGGATCAACAAATAGTGGCTAGTGGCAGTCAGATTTATTATTGCAAATTAAACTGGCGCTTTTTCCACACTTTTTACGCCATCATTAAGCAGGGGGGATACACAATCGTGCATTCTCACGTATCGCTAGTTTCTGGGTTAATGCTTTTAGTGGCATGGATGGCAGGTGCGAACATTAGGATTTCACATTTTCGAAGTACACATGATGTAGAGAGCCCTAGTATAATACGAAAGCTACGTGACGTATTTTTACGCAGGTTGTTACTCACTTTTTCAACAAAAATTGTGGCTGTTTGTAAAGGGGCAATAGACGCATTTTGGCATTTTGATTGGTCCAGTAATCCTAAGTTTGGGGTGATCTATAATGGCTTTCCCATTTTTGAAGTGACACATAATAATGCCTTTTGGCAAGAGCATATTTGTGATTATCAAGGTGAGAAAGTACTGGTTAATGTTGCACGTATGCATGAGCAAAAAAATCACGTCAGACTTATAGAAATATTTGCAGCGCTTTGTAAAGTAAATGATGACGTATTACTGATTCTTATAGGTAAAGAAGACGCAGATATTAAGGCAGAAATGCAGCAAGTTATTAATGAAAATAAAATAGAAAAGAAGGTGTTCTATCTAGGGGAAAAAGGAGATGTACTGCCGTTTATTGAACATAGTAATATGTTGTTGTTTCCTTCTAAATGGGAAGGGTTACCAGGTGCAGTTATAGAGAGTGCCTCTCTTGGAGTGCCAGTGGTAGGTTCCGACATCCCGGGGATTGTTGAAATTTCACAAAAACTTCCAGTCGTTACTGCTGTCCCACTCTCAAGTAACAATGAGCAGTGGGTGAAGGTCATTCAGAAACAATTAATGAATCCTGTTGACCGTATGCAAAGTAAGCAGCAGTTTGAAAAGAGTATATTTCAATTAGAACGCAACGCTGAGCAACTTTACGAGTTATATAGATAAAGGCAGCAATATCAAAAAAATATTTGGAATTTGGTTAGTATTATTAAGTGGGCTTATTGTCTTCGCTGCTTATTTTGATGCATTTGAAGCCAAACGAGCCAATTTAGAACTACTTACAACTATAAACTGGTTATTCATGGCCACCGTTTTGGCGAATGCATTGCCAAAAGGTAACTGGTCTATTTGTTTTATTTTCTTTATCGCTTTTGGAATTTTTCATGGTGGCTTAGTATTAGCTAATGTACTCGGCGGGATTACCGATGAAGACACTTTGTATCAAATTAGTTTTTGGTTTGACAGTGTAGAAACTGAGAATGCTATTCACTTGGTCAACTTAGCCTTCCTAAGCTTTTGTATTGCTGCATTACTTTTTTCAAAGCCAATAATTCAACAACAACAGACACTCGATCTGAAATTCAATAAACGTTTGTATCATATAGGTGGTGCAGTTTTAATTCTAATGACACTCCTCTTTTTTGTAGTCGCTATTGGTACTGGCGCTATTTATTCATACGGCGCATACCTTGCTGTCGTTGATCAGATACCTATAGTGGGCATTATTTTTACGTATATCTATGTCTTTATAGGTTTGTCATTAGTTTTATTGGTTGTGACTTATCAAAAGGATTTTAATATTGCCTATTTTGCTGTCTTTGCCATATGGTCTTTAATCGCATTTAAACTCGGCCTTCGGGGGGAAGTCATGTTCCCTAGTGCTGTTGCGGCATGCGTAGCTGGGCGCAAAGGAAAACCAATGAACGGTTTCTTACTTTTACTCATTGTTATCGCCTTTCTTATTGTGGCTGGGATCGTAAAAAATGCACGAGTATCAGGAGACTATTCATCAGGTACCGCGCTTAACCCAATGGACGCGGTAGCTGAAATGGGATCAAGCTTAAGAGCGGTTCAAGAAGTCATAAGTTGGCGAAAAAATGGTGATAAGTTAATGATGGGAGCTAGCTATTGGGCGCCTTTTGAGCGGCAGTTCTCCTTATTTATTCCACAGTTGGATCGAATTCCAGCAGGAAAAGACGACCGTTTGCTAAATGTGACAGTGATTAAACGAGCTGGTCCAATCGGTTTTTCACCGGTGGCTGAGGCATATATAAATTTTGGTGAAAAAGGCGTTTTTATTGTATTTTTTATATTGGGGGCTTTGTTTGCTTACCTCGATAACCAACCGTCTAAAGTGCGTTATGATATTTTACTTGGGGTCAGTTTAGTTCCGATATTCATCATGATAAGAAATAGCTTTGCTCATGTGCCAGTTCAAATTATTATTGGGCAGGTTGTTGCTTTATTTTTTATTTTTTTAGCACACAAGAAGAATGAGACCTAATGGACGTAATTGTTACCTGTGAATTTCGTTTTTACCGCACACCGGACCAAAAAGTTTGGACAAATAGTGCCTTTTTATACCAATTTTGGCAGCGATATTTGACATCCTTTGAACGGGTAATTGCTGTTGCACGTATTCAAGATGTTGAAACAGCTGAAACGAATTGGCAGTTATCGAGCGGCGACAATGTTGAGTTTGTAGCTTTACCTTACTACGTTGGATTTATTGGTTTACTTCGAAATTTGCCTAAAATCCGTCAGGTCATCAATTCGGTTGCCACACCAGAAAGAGGGTTGATTTACAGAGTACCTTCCCAGTCAGCTATGTTAGCCAGTTTTGGACGTGGCAAACAATACGGTTATGCACTCGAAGTAGTAGGTGACCCTTTCGATGTTTTTAATGCAGGTATTACCAATGGACTGCTTGATAAAATACTCGCTTGGGTAAGCTATCAGGGCTTAAAAAGAATGGCAAACAATGCGCTAGGCAGTTGTTATGTGACAAAAGAGTATTTACAACGCCGGTACCCGGTGGCAGCTGGTGCGCTATCTGTTGGTTGTTCTGATATTGAGTTACCTTTAAATAGTTTTGTGACACAGTCGAAAACGTACAGCAAGGCAGGTAATACTTTGGTATTTGTCGGGTCATTTGCTCAATTATATAAAGGACCTGACTTACTTATTCAAGCAATAGGGCAGCTTAAAAAGCAAGGCAAACTTTATCATGTCACTATGTTGGGTGGCGGTTTGTATTTGAATGATATGAAAAGCTTGGCTGTAAAATTAGATTGTTCTGAGCTTTTTCATTTTGTAGGCGAAGTGGGGCATACCCAAGTTATTCAATATTTAGACAATGCGGATTTATTTGTTATGCCTTCTCGCACTGAAGGGTTACCTAGAGCTTTGATTGAAGCTATGGCAAGAGGGTTACCTTGTATTGCGTCTAGTGTTGGTGGCATTCCTGAATTACTCGACCATGACTACTTGGTGAAAAGTAATAATTGGCAACAATTGGCTGAAAAATTAGATGTTTTATTGTCGAGTCCCCAGTCTTTATCGGAAGCTTCAAGGCAAAATTTATTGCGGTCAAAAAATTATGAATATGATTTACTCGCTAGTCAACGTGAAGCATTTTATCAATCATATTTACAGCTAAAAAAAGAGTTTTCATGAAAGTCCTCCACATACTAAAAACATCAGTTGGCGCAAGTTGGGCTTTACGCCAAACTCAACAATTAGTTAATTTAGGTGTAGAAGTACATTTAGCTTTACCTGCTGGCCCTATGGTAGAAAAATACCAAGCAGAGGGGGTAACAGTACATGTATTTGATCCTTCGTTATGTATTAGTCGCCCTTGGAAAAACATCAACAGAATCAACCAATTGAGGGAACTGGTAAAAAGAATAAAGCCAGATCTAATTCATAGTCACTTCGTTGCTACTACTTTATTAATGCGTATAGGCTTGGTTGGCTTGTCTGTACCTAGGATATTCCATGTGCCTGGACCGCTGCATTTGGAACATAGTTTATTTCGCTGGTTAGATTTAAGATCTGGAGGAAAATTAGACTATTGGTTGGCTTCGTGCATTTGGACCAAAGATAAATATTTAAGCTGCGGTATTCCCAAACAAAAAGTAGGTTTGGCCTACTATGGAGTGAATGCCGGTGATTTTACTTTTAGCCCCGGAAAAAGTGATTTAAAAGAATCTTTGGGTATGAGCGAAAACGATTTTTTAATTGGCATGGTTGCCTATTTTTATGCTCCCAAAAGTTATTTAGGGCAAAAAAGAGGTTTAAAAGGGCATGAAGATTTAATTGATGCTTTAGCCATCGTGAGAAAGCGCTATCCCAACACAAAATGTGTTTTTGTTGGGGGCCCTTGGGGGGCAACCCAGGACTATTTTGACCAAGTAAAAGATTACGCTAGTAATACAGTGGGTGAAGCCTGTGTTTTTTTAGGGACTCGTAAAGACGTTCCTGAATTATACCCTCAATTTGATCTGGCCGTGCATCCTTCGCACTCAGAAAATGTGGGAGGTGCGGTTGAATCAATGTATGCAGGGATACCAACATTAACCACTAATATTGGTGGATTTCCTGATTTAGTGACAGATGGTGAGACTGGTTTATTGGCTGATGTTAAATCTCCCGAAAGTTTAGCCCAAAAGATAACCCAAGCGATTGAACAACCAGAGTTATGCCAGCATTTAGTACAAAACGGCTTAATAAAAGTACAACAAGTCATGAATGTTGAAGATAATGCCAAACAAGTTTTTGAATTTTATCAGCAAGTCTTAACTGATTATCAAACTAAACAGGTAGCCGCATGTTGAAACGTTTAATAGATATATTTGTTTCTTGCAGTGCTTTGGTTTTACTGATCCCATTATTGTTTTTTTTAGCTGTGATTATTCGACTTAAGCTCGGGTCGCCCATTTTATTTAAACAAGCGAGGCCAGGGTTGCATGGTAAAGCATTTAATATGATGAAGTTTCGTTCCATGACTGATGAAACAGATCTTGACGGAAACTTGTTATCTGATGAAGAAAGGCTAACTCCTTTTGGGCATTTCTTAAGAGCGAGCAGTATGGACGAGCTCCCTGGGCTCATAAATGTTCTAGTTGGTAATATGAGTTTAGTAGGGCCTAGGCCGTTATTAATGGAATATTTACCACTTTATTCTAAAGAACAAGCAAAGCGTCATAATGTTCGTCCCGGCATTACCGGTTGGGCACAAGTAAATGGACGAAATACCTTGTCTTGGCAAGACAAATTCGCATTAGATGTTTGGTATGTGGAGCACCAATCTACATGGCTAGATATTAAGGTATTAATTTTAACGGTCTTAAAAGTTATAAAACGTGAAGGTATTAATCAACAAGGTCAAGCAACCGTGACTAAATTTACCGGGCAATCCAATGACTGATAACAAAGTTCTTATAGTTGTAGGGGCAGGTGGTCATGGCAAAGTCGTGGCTGAGTGTGCGGAATCAATGTCTTTGTATACAGAGATCGTATTTTTGGACGCAGTGATGCCTGAACAGACAGAAGTTGGGGCATGGCGGATCATCGGTATTCCAGAAAGTTTTGAATCATTTTTGTCCGAAAGTTCCGAGTTTTTTGTGGCAATTGGCGACAATAAAACTAGACAACGATGGCTAAAAATATTAATTGATGGCGGAGCAAAAATTGCAACCTTAGTTCATGCTTCTGCGACAATTAGTGAATACTCTTCTTTAGGTATAGGTAGCTTGTTATGTGCACATTCAGTGGTGAATCCGTATTCAACTATAGGAGTAGGGTGTATTTTAAATACAGGTGCTACTCTAGATCATGATTGTGAAGTAGAAAACTTTGTACATATTGCTCCTGGTTGTCATGTAGCTGGAATAGTAAATATAGGTGAATTGAGTTTTATAGGTATTGGCAGCAGTATAGTGCAGTCAGTGAATATTGGTAAAAATTGTGTAATAGGTGCTGGCTCAGTTGTTGTCGGTGATATTAGGGAGAATACGTTAGGTTATGGAGTACCAGCTAAGATAATTAAGACAATAGCGAAGTAGTTATCTCAACACAAAAACAATAATAAGAGATGTAAACATGTTAAATGGACCATTTTCTCCTTGGCCTGATTATGACGAGCAAGAAAAACAGGCTGTCCTTAAAGTACTCGACTCTAATCAAGTTAATTATTGGACAGGCCAAGAAGGTCGCGAGTTTGAAAAAGAATTTGCTAGTTACACAGATTGTAATTATGCCGTGGCTGTTGCTAATGGTACGGTAGCACTCGATTTAGCATGGCAAGCTTTGCAATTACCAGCTGGTTCAGAGGTTATCGTTACCTCCCGAACGTTTCTTGCATCTGTATCTTCAATAGTATTGGCGGGTTTAGTGCCAGTATTTGTAGACGTAGATAGAGACTCTCAAAACATTTCAGCTGCAACCATTGCAGAAAAAGTTAATTACAATACTTCCGCTATTTTGTGCGTTCATTTGGCTGGTTGGCCTTGTGACATGGATAGTATTTTAGATTTAGCGACTCAGCATGACATTAAAGTAGTTGAAGATTGTGCACAGGCTCATGGAGCAACGTATAAAGGTAAATCGGTCGGTAGTTTTGGCGTTTTAGCGGCGTGGTCATTCTGCCAAGACAAAATTATGACCACGGCTGGTGAAGGTGGCATGGTTACCACAAATGATAAAGAGTTGTGGCAACGTGTTTGGTCTTTTAAGGATCATGGTAAATCTTGGTCTGCGATTTATGAAAAGCAACATGCGCCAGGGTTCCGATGGTTACATGAGTCATTTGGCACTAACTGGCGCATGACTGAAATGCAAGCTGCTGTTGGGCGAATACAGTTACAAAAAATGCCTCAATGGTTTGAAACGCGCACTATCTACGGGCAACAAATTTGGAATACAGCACGAAAATTTAAGTCTTTGCGAGTGCCAGATGTTCCTCAAAATATACACCACGCCTTTTATAAGTGTTATGTGTTTGTTGAACCAAGCCAACTTAAAACTGGATGGGATCGCGATAGAATAATACAAACTTTAGTCGATCAGAATGTGCCCTGTTTCTCAGGTTCTTGTTCAGAGGTCTATAAAGAAAAAGCGTTTGATAATACAGATCTTCGTCCTCTAAGCCCTCTATTGAACGCCATAGAGTTAGGTGAAACTTCTTTAATGTTTTTAGTGCATCCTACCTTGAAACCCGAAGAAGTAGACAAATGCTGTAGTGCTTTTTCTGAAGTAATGACAGAGGCGACTTTATAATGAATTTACGCCATTTATTTGAGCTAAGTCCTAAAAATAAATTAATTGCAGAGCTTGCTTGGGATGGCGCGTCTTTATTTGGGGCTTTGATTTTTGCCTTTTGGGTCCGTTTAGGTATGGACAGTTGGCAGATGCAAGTTTCTGATTGGTTAGTGATTAGTTTAAATACCGCAGTGACTTTAGGTTTATTGTATTTATGTGGTCATTATCGACAGGTTATTCGTTATATCGGTTATAAAGCCGTTAACATTGCATTGCTGGTCATGGCCTTTTCAGTCCTTTTTTTGTATGTGGCAAGTGTTGTTTTTGACGAATTAATGCCTAATTCAGTACCCATTATTTACTGGTTTTTGGCTTCTTTTTGTATTTTGGCACCTCGGGTCTTAATGCAAATATCAGCGCAATCTCAAAGCTTTAAAATGCGAGAAAAGTGTTTGATATTTGGTGCTGCTGAAGCTGGTCGCTCTTTAGTTCAAACCTTAAAAGCTGGGAATGACTTACAACCAGTCGCATTTATTGATGATAAAAAACAGTACCGAGGAAAAGTAATACAGGGGTTAAAGGTCGGTAAGCGAGAAGATATTCCATATTATATCGAGCGTTACGGTGTCACCAAAATGCTATTAGCTGTGCACCATACTTCAAGTGTGCGACGAAAGGAGCTTATTGTTGAACTCGAACCTTATGCAATCGAGCTGTTAAGTATTCCTAATATCCAGGATATTTTGTCAGGAAAAAGTAGCATAGGTGAATTACGTGAAATTCGCATTGAAGAGTTATTGGGCAGAGAGCCAGTGCCACCTATTGTAGAATTATTAGATATCAATATTCGTGATAAAAACGTCATGGTAACCGGCGCGGGTGGTTCAATTGGCAGTGAGTTATGTCGTCAAATAGCTAAGTCTGCACCTAAGAAAATTGTACTCTATGAACTTTCTGAATTTAACCTGTATCAAATTGAAAACGAACTTAAATCACTATATACCGACATGGAATTGGTACCTGTACTTGCTAGTATTCAAGACACTGAAATGTTAAGAAATACTGTCCAACTAAATGATATCCAAACTATTTATCATGCAGCTGCATATAAACATGTGCCAATGGTGGAGTCTAACCCATTAGCTGGGATACGTAATAATGTTTTTGGCACATCCAATGTTGCTCTGGTTGCAGCTGAGTTTGACGTTGAAAAGTTTGTTTTAATTTCAACTGATAAAGCGGTAAGACCTACTAACATAATGGGCGCAACCAAACGTTTCGCTGAACTTTATATCCAAGGAATTGCTGAGTTAGGGTTTAGTACCGAGTTTGCCATTGTTCGGTTTGGTAACGTACTGGGATCTTCTGGCTCAGTTGTCCCTTTGTTTACCAAGCAGATTCAAGCTGGGGGCCCGATTACGGTAACTCATCCCGATATAACCCGTTATTTCATGACTATTCCAGAGGCTGCCCAATTGGTGATTCAGGCGGGGGCGATGGGTTCAAATGGTGAAGTGTTTGTCTTGGATATGGGGGAATCCGTCAAAATTGTTGATCTTGCTAAGAAAATGGCTCATTTAATGGGGCATGAATTAAAAACTGCTGATAACCCTATTGGCGATATAGAACTTAAAATATCAGGATTACGCCCCGGTGAAAAACTTTATGAAGAGTTATTAATTGATGATGCTGATACCACAACACAACACTCTAGGATCATGGGCGCAGATGAGACTAAATTAGCGTTTGAAGATGTTATCTTGTTATTTGATGAGTTAAATCGTCTGTTGTTGAATAATGATGCTGGTGGGGCAAAGGAGTTATTGATAACCGCACCTTTATCTTATACTCCAGCTATCCATTAACTTTTTACTAAAAATCTCGCTCAAAAATCAAAAAGCTAAAATCACTTATTTTAGCTTTTTCTGTTTGGGTCGATATCAATGCAAGGTGCTTAATTTGGTTAATAGCAAATGCGCTAAATGAACGATAACTTTTTTGGAAAAATGATGGCAAAAATTTGTAATGGCAATTCCTTAGTTTTGTTTGTGGCAATAGGGATTACTTTCAATGGAATGGCATTAGGACAAGTCAAGTCGATTGATAAAAATGCTTCTCCATTAGAAACTGAAGTTAATGTGATAAGTACAGATAACTTAAATCCCACGGTGAGTGAAAAAAGCAATGCTCTTGGCGTGAGTCTTAAAGCTTCCGGCCAACTTGTTACTTCTGGTGAGGGAAATTTGTTTATGCTCAACTACGGAGCACAGCTTGAACGTTATAACCTTAATGACCTTGCTGTTTTACTCTCTAATGAACAAGATTTTTCATCTTATAGAAGCGCATTTTTAGGGCGTTTGTTTATTAGTGAAGCTTGGTATGTCGACACAGAATTAGAGCATTCTAAGGAAGATGAAAAGTTTGGTTTCGGCTTGTCTAATTTACGTAATGATGTGTTGCTTTCCGATGAACGGACTGAGAATAAGGCTTCAATTAACTTGCTTTATGGTAATGACACAGCGAATCGTGCAATATCTTTTAAATTGAGCTCTTCTGATGTTAAATACGCTAATATTAATTCTTACTCTTCGTTGTTCAATTATAAAGAGCAAACATTTGATCTGAACATAGCGTTTAAGCAATCGTCTATTACTCGGTGGCTACTTAGTTTTGAAGCTACCAATGATGACTACGATTCTGACTTGCGCGATGATAGTCGATTATATCGCTTGTTATTAGGTGTAGATTGGCGACCCTCTGGTAAATCAAAATTTAAAGTATTATTCGGAGCTTACCGACGAGAGCCAGATAATGATGAGGCAAGAACTGACTTATCTTGGGCCATAAACTATTACTATCAAGCCAGACAAGACTTATTGTTTACTTTTAACTCCTATCGGCTCTCAGCTGTGGGTCGAAGTGAATTCAGTAGTGAAAGCGTGGATAGTAGTTTGGCGGCGGATTTATCTTACCTTTACAGCGACCAATGGAAAATTGGAGCGAATCTTGCGCTTGACAGAAGTGAATATGATGAGGCTTTAGTGGCCCAGGTGTTGGATGAAAAGATTGGCAGAGTGAGGCTCACACTTATACTTAATCAACATAGTCAGGTTTGGTTTGATGCGATAGTCCGACAAGTATCTTCTAGGGATGATTCGACAGACTATCAACAAAATGAAGTCAAGTTAAGTTGGAGTTACGCATTTTAAAATTAATTTTAGGACTGCTTTTATGGCATGCATGTTTTTATACTTATTCAAACGAAGAACAGTTTGTGATCAGTGTGGGAGATACAATTAGCATAAAGGTGTATAACGAGTTAGATCTCACGACAAAATCCAAGGTCGGTAATACAGGTATTTTAAAAGTTCCTTTAATTGGCGATGTGTTAGTGGTCGATAAAACGCCTCAACAATTAAGCAGAGAACTGGAGGCTGCGTATCTCGATGGCTACCTGGTTGACCCAAGTGTATCAGTCGTTATTGAATCTTATCGACCCTTCTATGTGCGGGGAGCTGTTTCTTCTCCGGGGGTTTATGATTTTGAATTCGACATGAATGTAGAGCAGGCTTTGGCCTTGGCAAAAGGTTTAAAGGATCGCGCGTCAAAACGAGAATGGTACATTATTCGAGGGACAGATAAGAGTCGGGTTAAGGTCACTAGAGAATCACGAATTTTTCCTGGAGATATCTTAGAAATTGAAGAAAGTTTATTTTGAGCATTGAAACTATACATGAGCATAATAAGTCTGCAGAAGTCTCTTTTGATTTAACTGACTTAGTTGGCTTCATATGGCAGAAAAAGTTACGGATTATTTTGTCCTCTGTTGCCATTGTCTGTGCAGGTATTTACTACATTTCAGGGTTGCCGATGATTTACAGCGCCAGTAGTAGAATCGTATTAGGTGATAATGACCCCAGCTTTAGCTTACCTGCGGTAGTCTCGGACTTTGGCTATGGTGGTGAAAGCATTCTCGATACTTATATCGAATTTATCCGTTCACGACAGTTCATTGGAGGTGTGGTGGATGAGATGGAATTGACCAAAACACCTGAATTTAAATTTACCGGTAGATCTCGTTCGCCAGAAGAAATGAGGGAATATGCAATTGATGTATTACTAAACGGTCTTACATTGAATAAAATTGGTGATACCTATTTATTAAGAATCTCATTCGAATCCAAATATCCAAATATTGCAGCCGATGTTGCCAATTTTATTGGTCCTGCTTTTTTCGTTTATCACGCAAAGATTAGTGCAGAAAAGGCCAATGACACTTCAAATTGGCTTTATGACCAGTTAGGGGCACTGGAAAACAAGTTGGTAATGGCTGAAGATGCTTTGCAGACTTACATCGAGGAAAATCAACTTATAGGAGCCAATAGTCAAATTGAATTCGCTCGAGCTGAAATATTGATATTGTTAGAGGAAAAATTGGCGTTAGAAAAAACACTAGCGGCAGTTAAATCTTCACTTCTACAAGTTGACTCTGCGGCAGATGATATTAAAACGCTAAAACAAGTTGACTACATAATAAAGCATCCCATGATGATAAACATAAGAAATAACTTATTAGCTAGCCAGCAAGCCTTTTCTCAAATATCTAAGCGGTATAAAAGCAAACATCATCGTTATATAGCTGCTTATGCGGCAATCAAAAAGCTGGAAAGTGAAGAGCGGCAACTAGTTGAACAATTGATTGCTGGGCTGAGGCAAAATTTATCAACTTATGAGCTGCGTTTAGAATCGTTAAACGGCCAAATGAGTAAAGCAGAGCAAAAACATAGTGAGTTGAGTCGTTATGAATTACAACTTACCAAATTACGTAGAGAAATCGAATCAACGCAAACACTCTATGAAGAGTTTGTTAGCCGCTTGCAAGAAACGCAAATGCTTAAAGATTTAGGAAAAACCAACCAGTTCTCGGTAGTTGACTATGCAAGTGTGCCAATCTATCCCAGCAAACCGCGGAAGTTGATGTTGTTAGTTGTAGTGTGCTTATTTGCAGTGGTGTTTAGCAGTGGAGGTTGGTTATTACTGCATTTAATAAGAGATAAGCAAACTCGTTTTCGACAGCTACTCAGAAAGTTAAATGTTCCATTGCTTGCCGAAATCCCTAAGATAAAGGGATCTAGTAGCACTAAAAATATTGCAAAAACATTGTCGCAGGGAGAGCGGGATTATGTTTTTGCAGAATCAATACGTTCTTTACGTACAGCCGTTTTAATGCGTTCTGATGAATTTAGGGGGCGAACTATTGCCCTTACTGGTGTTCATGAAGGTGATGGGAAAACCACTGTCAGTGTAAGTTTAGCTCAAGCTTTCGCCAAATTAGAAAAAGTTATCTTGGTCGATAGTGACTTACGTATGCCGTCAGTAGATCAAGTATTTGGACTATCGAAAGAACAACCAGGTTTGTCTAATTTTATTGCACGTAGAGCAAAATTTAGTGATTGCTTGTATCGACAGCCTGAGACTAGGCTCAATGTGTTAGCTAGTGGGCCTACACCAAATGACCCAATGATCCATCTGTCTAGGCCTCGTTTTGCCCAATTAATAAAAAAGTTGAGTGAAATTTATGAACGAGTTGTACTCGAAGCTCCTTCAGTTAATTCCGTTAGCGATATTTTGGTGATATCTAAACATGTTGATAGTGTAATATTGGTATGTGATATTGAAAAATTGGAGTCTGATAGTTTAATTGAGACAGTGCAAAGTTTGAGGGAGAACGGTGTGCCATTGCTTGGGGTGGTCCTGAACAAAGTGAAACGAGTCAGTCCTAAGCGTCGTAAAGGGATGATGAGGCAGGCTCTTGTGATTAATAAGTCCTAGAGATAAATAAAATCTCGTTTACCCGTTTCGTCATTTCAAAATTTTAGTTTTGGATATAAAGTTATTGGTAATAGTCAGTAGCTTCATTAAAATAGTGACAAATTTTATTAGGCTAATTTAGTGTCTCCTTTAAAAAATCATCATACATTTGGTCTACTTTCCACTGCTTTAGATGTTATCTCTATTACGTCTGTGAACGAGTTAAAGTCTTCCTTATTAGCGGCACAGTCTCATCCTTACCTAATATTAGGTCAGGGAAGTAATACGGTGTTCTTGGAGGATTATGCTGGCACTATATTAAAAATGGCTATTGAAGGTATTGAGCTTGAACAAACCAAAGAACATTATTTGCTTACCGTTGGAGCAGGTGAAAATTGGCACGATTTAGTTAAGTGGTGTCTAGCTCATAACATTTACGGCTTAGAAAATTTAGCTTTAATTCCTGGCACTGTTGGAGCAGCTCCGATTCAAAACATTGGGGCTTACGGGGTTGAAGTTGAGCGTTTTATAGAAAGTGTGAGTTATTTTTGTTTACGTTCAGAAAAAGTAGAAACAATCACTCACGAAGAATGCTTTTTTAGTTATCGAGATAGTATTTTCAAACACGCACTTTCTGAACAAGTGATCATCACAGAGGTAACGTTTAGCATTCCAAAGATTTGGATCGCAGTCTCAAATTATGGTGAGCTGCAACAGCTTGACAATCCAACCGCACAAGAAATATATAATAAAGTAGTCGATGTGCGACAAGCCAAATTGCCCGATCCAAAGAAACAGGGTAATGCCGGCAGTTTCTTTAAAAATCCGGTGATTACAATTAAAAAATTAGCCAGGTTAAAGAAAAGTTGGCCAATGATACCTAGCTATCCGGTAGATGAGTTGAGGGTTAAAGTGCCAGCTGCTTGGTTAATAGACACTTTAGGTTTTAAAGGTAAAAAATTAGGCGGGATTAGTTGTCATGTCACCCAACCATTGGTGTTGACCAATGACGGTACAGGAACTGGAGTGGAGTTATTAGCTTTGGCTCGTCAAATTAAAGACCGGGTTCAGCAGGAATTTTCTATCACCTTGGAAAATGAAGTTCGACTAATGGGTGACAAAAGTTTGGTTGAATTATGACAAAACAACCCGATCTAATACGCACACGACTATTACAAATATTAGCTAATGGTGAGTTCCATTCTGGAGAGGAGTTAGGCATTGAACTTGGTATGAGCCGAGCCGCTATTTCCAACCATATCAAAGTATTGTGTGGATTAGGTTTAGATGTTTATAGCGTAACAGGCAAGGGGTATCGATTAGCTCAACCTTTAGATATGTTAGAGCAAAGTAAAATTTTGCAGTCTTGTCAGAATGCTAAAAATATAAATGTAGAAGTATTGAATGTTGTGGACTCTACGAATCAATTTATTAAAGATAAAAAAGGCCAATTAAATAACGGTTATGTTTGTTTAGCCGAAGCGCAAACTTCTGGTAGAGGGCGTCACGGTCGTCAATGGGTTTCTCCCTACGGGGCGAGTTTATATCTTTCAATGCATTGGCATTTTGCTGGTGGTTATTCCGTATTAGGTGGGTTAAGTCTTGCAATTGGCGTCGCAATTGAACGCACATTAAACCAAGCGGGTTATAAAGGTATTCAATTAAAATGGCCAAACGACATATATGCACTAGGTAAAAAGTTGGCAGGAGTCTTAATCGAAGTAGAAGGACATATTGGTGCTGGATGTGATTGTGTGATTGGAATTGGCCTAAATATTTCTTTACCTCAAACTGTTGAAAACATAGAACAACCTTGGATAGATCTCAGTGGCTTAAATCAAGCCCCAGTAAGCCGTAATAAACTTGCAGCCTTATTAATTGAAGAATTACATAATGTATTACGTTGTTTTGAACAAGATGGTTTAGTCCCATTTGTAGACGAATGGAAAGAGTTGGATATATACGCTAATCGACCTATCAAGTTAGTCATGGGGAATAAAACCATTGAAGGTATAGGTCGAGGTATCGATTCAAGTGGTGCTTTAGTCCTAGAAACTGAAGTTGGAACACAATCGTTTCATGGTGGGGAAATAAGTGTCAGACCTATTTAAAGCCCTTGTTGTTGATATGGGTAATTCACGTATAAAGTTTGCGTTAGTGAACGATGCAAATAGTGTTTTTGCAGTGGAAGTCTGCAATCAAGTCAATGACTTAGCCAGTTATGTTAATCGTGCACTGTGTGTTTTAGTCTCCAACGTAGGCGATACTTCTAACGTTTCTGAATTAGAAACGTTAAGTGCAGCGCAAAATATTCCATTTCGAGCCATTCAAACACAAAAACAAACGTTTGGAATTAATTGCGCCTATGAACAATTTGAAAACTTAGGTGTCGATCGATGGTTAGCTTTATTGGGAGCTCGTATACAAACTGATTTACCTATTGCGGTATTAGATCTTGGTACTGCAAACACCTGTGACCTAGTGGTTGATAATCAACATCTAGGTGGATGGATTGCGCCAGGTTACTCTTTGATGAAAGAAAGCTTGTTAAATAATACTCAACAGGTATTTGGTGATGACAATAACCCTACAGATTTAACAATAGGGGAGAATACTCAAGATTGTGTCAGTTATGGGTGTTTGGCATCTCAAATGGGATTTGTCGCTATGGCAGAGCAATATTTATCATCTAGATATCAAGATTATCGAATATTTATTACCGGAGGAGCCCAAAAAACACTCACTTTGAATAAAAATAATAAAATTATTTTTCATTCCAATTTAGTTCTACAAGGTTTAACGCGTTTTATTTAATTTCAAAATTAACCCTGATTTGTACTTTTTAGTGTGAAAAACACTCATACAGTCGTTAATTTAAGCAGTCAGCAAAAAAAAATTAACTTTTTTTAAATTCCTACTTGCGCACCTCCAATTCTTGCTCTAATATCCGCACCCACTTGATGCAGTGCCGACTTAGCTCAGTTGGTAGAGCAACTGACTTGTAATCAGTAGGTCACCAGTTCGA
>NZ_JBPOFP010000084.1:0-20286 GCF_051252315.1 Paraglaciecola sp.
GCAATAAGCAGCTCCCAGCTATAAAAGATTGCCTTGTCCAGATGTCCATATCTGGCCATCTGACAAGCCATTAATTTGTCGGGAAATTTGTAGTCGGGATAAATCAAAAGCATCGGCTTTTCCGACTAAGAATTTGTTTTGTGGATGGTAAGCATGGGAGTGTAAAATTAACTATTGAAGTCATAGTTTCTTACTCATAAGCACGCTTCAAATTGAGTCCTAGATTTACTTATACTGCCATCTGATATAAATCGGCATGGGTTGTTTTCAATGCACGCATAATTAATTTTATAAATAGTTGTAGTGCCCACGCACAATTGAAAACTAGTACCTGATTGCAGTATTTTCGATATAGCAGAAACATCTAAATCTAATTTACTACCTGTATTGATATCCCCTGAATAGATAGGGATTCCACCTTCCAATTCGGACAACAATTGCTTGCAAGCTAAAGACTCACATCCTTTGAAAATCACTTCAGCCAAGGTGTTTGAAGACATAAATGTAATAAAAAATAATGTAAAAAATTTCATGTGTTTCTTTTATAATTTTTTCTTTTAGTTATTAAAATGGGGAAGATATATCAATTAAACAACCGCTTGGATCTTTGGTAAGAAATCTACGTTGCCCATAAAATTCATTTTTAGGTTCTTGAATAATAGGTAAGCCTTGTTGTACTGCTTTTTCATAAATTTTGTCCACATCAGTCACCACGAAGGTGACATACATTCCATTGGGTAATTGTTGGTATGATTTAGGCACTAGCTCATGATCTCTTTGAATAATGCCATACTCTATTTCAGAGTCTTCTGGCGAGCAAAGTTGCACATACCAATCACTATCATATTTAATCTTAAAACCAAGAAGTTCAACATAAAACCGTGTACTTTCATTTAAGTTATCCGAGCAGATATTGGTAAGTATTTTCATTGGACATTCCTTATACAACTTATTATACGATTTAACGCCGTTTATTATTTCGGTCGTATTTTTACACGGCCCCTAGGTGTTTCTTTTATAACTGCTTTCTTTCAGTTAGGCAAAAGGTACTAGTGGAAAAGTGTGCGAAGCACATGCTTTTCTCTAGCGAATACAATTTTCCAAATTTTGAATAGACTTGCCAGATGCCCAGACATGGATGTCTGGGTAAGGCGAACTGCTTTGCATGGATGTTACCTTTCGCCACTCTGGCAAATAAGGCTATTTTAAATTTGATTAGAAAATTGATTGGAGCGCGGCTTTTCTGGTTACTCTTTTTTGCTGTTGAAAAAGAGTAACTGGTGTGGCAGGGATGCCGCATCAAAAACGCAATGGATTGCGATGAACGAAGTGAATGTTTTTATGTGCTGTGCGAATAAATTGTGCGCAGCACATAGGTGACAATGCCATGTTTAATTAACCCGAGCTCAGGTTAATTACCAAACAAACCTTTTAATTTTTCTTTGGCTTTGTCTTTCAGCTTATCTTTTTCTTTGTCTAACTTTTCTTTCGCCTTGGCTTTGGCTTCATCTTTGAAAAGATTTTTCACTTTATTTTTGGCTTCTTTAATCAGGTTATCTAACATTGCATCAATAACCGCTGCGCCTAGTTGATCTGCTGGAATGCCATTGGGTACACCAATCGCGTCTGCATAAAAAGTGGGTAGGGTTAACTCAAATTGACGTTTTTCTAACGGCAGATCGCCTAGATCCATTGCCTCTATATTGAGTCTAAGTTTGACATCTTTGATGGTTACTTTCTTCACACTCATTAGCGGCGCCGTTTTATCACCATTTTCCTCTTGTTCTTGAGGTTGTTCTTGGGATTGAGGCAGTGATGACTGTACGTTTTTCTGAATGACAATTAAGTTGGCTTTGCCCTCTTTGTCTACTTCGTATAAAACGCTTGGACTATCTATTAATAACTCTTCAATCACATAAGGCTCTTGAGTAGACGTGCCTAAATCTAGTCTGATGTTATCTAGGCTAAACGCATTCTCACTGGAAAACCCTTGTGGGTTGGTAACGGTAAGCCCTTTGATGCTGACTTTTGCGTCGGCCAGTTTAGTTTCTACTTGGCTTACCGAGACATTTGTTTGGGTTGCTTGACTGCCTTGGGTTTCTATTTGTTCACGAATAAATCCATCGAGCCCTGATAGCCCTAGATAAACAACCCCCCCAACAACTCCTAAAACAACAACCAGTGCAATAAGTAACTTTTTCATAATAAACGTCCTTTGAATTATTTTAATGCATTAAATGTATATCGGATGCAGATGTCAATGTGAACTAAATTAAAGTTTAGTGAATTGAATCGAATTAAATCGAAATATAAGTCGATTTTTGGTTTAGACGATATTCAGCCCTCAAATAAAAAACGGAGCCAACTGGCTCCGTTTCACGTTTTAACTATGTTTACAGTTATGTCTTAAACTCTATGTTTAACTATCTGGTTAGAACTTAGAACTTAGGACTTAGAATTTATAACTTAACATCACTGAGCCTGTTCTGCCTTCAGAAGGTTTTACTACCACTGAGTCAAATAAATCAGCAGAGGTGTAATATTCTTCATCAAACAGGTTATTCACTGAAAATAGTATTTCGTAATTGTCAGCCACATAACCAACAGACGCTGTCCACACCATATAACTGGGTAACAAAATTGTTTCTAGTACGTCTGTGTATGTTTCGTCAGCCCAACCAAAACCTGTACTGCTGGTTAAGCGCCCTTCTCCTAACGGATGAGTGTAGTTTAGATAAAGGCTCATAGAGTTGTCGGGTAAACCACCTCGGTCTAACTCAACTCCGGTACCGATAAAGGTTGAACGGTTACCGCCAATTCTGCCGCCATACACTTGGTATGGTTCTAAACCATTCTGTATCGCAAAATCAGCACCATTAATGATGGCTAATGCGTTGTCACTCACTTCCGTTGTTTCGATATGAGTAGCCGTTGCCGTGATGGAGAAGTATTCGTTTAACAAAGCTCTGGTTTCAAACTCAATGCCCGAACTGGATACCGCTACAAGTGCTTGGGTTTGGCCTATTCGGTCGGTTTTTTCTTGATCGTAAATTGATAACGCGGCATACACAGAGTCATCGTCATTGGTGTATTTTAGGCCTAATTCTGTTAACTCTGAATCGGCTAAATACTCGCCGTTATCCACACTGCTGGCGATGATCCCGCCCAGCTGGTTGGTGGTCAGTGAGTTGGATTTAGCGTATGTCGCATAGGGTATAAAGCCAGAGTCTGTTTTGTAAGAGACACTGATGTTGTAACTTAAAGCGGTTTCAGTATCGGTATGAACTTGTCCATCGCCAAATGGAATACCTAACAAAGATACAGCTTGGTCTTCTGCTTCTACGTCATAGTAGTCATAACGTGCGCCGAGCAAAATTGACCATTGGTTTAGGGCAATATCTGCTAAATAAAAGGCACCTATGTTAGTCACGTTAGAAACTTGTTCTTCGTTATAGTTTCGACGAACTGTGCCCTCTATGCCAGTTGGATTACCATTTTCATCATACAAAATGGTTGCATCTTCGTATGGATCATCCACTGCCCAGTCGATTCTATCGTTAGCTGTTGGCCCTACTGTGATGTCTCTGAAGTCAAAGGTTTCGTCAAAAAATGCATGGTTTAAATCAAGATCTTCATTTCGAATACTGGCACCGGTTATATGTTGAATCGTGTAACCGTCACCTTGGGTTTCAAACATCAAACTTGAGCGAAATTCAGCCGCCGTGGCACCTGGGTAATCTGCGGTAAATCCCCAACTTTGAAATTTAGTATGATCCATATAGTCATAATAAAATTGGTTCTTCCAAGTCATATCGCCATCTAGATAGGTGGTGAAATCTAAATACGCGGTGACGGCTGTTGAATCAGCAAAGTCAATGTCGTCGATAAAGGTGGTTTTATGATCGATTTGCGCCGTACCGGGATCAGTTAACGCATAACCATTAATAAAACCAGGGGCACCAGGACAAGAAAGTAAATTTCCGTCATAAACAAAGTTACTCGATTCTTCAGTGCCTGGACTACAAAATGAGCCTACCCCAGAAAAAGACGAGTTAATAAAAAATGGCGCAAATGGTGTGACAAATCCTGACTCTTGAGGCAACAACCTATCTGCACCTATTGGATTGTCAGAGTTTCTAATGGGCCCTGCACCTGTGATGTAAGTACCATGGTCTATTAGGTCTTGGGTAACGCGGTTCCAGCCTGGTACTTGAATACTGTCAGAGGTTTGCGCCTGAAAACCTAATTCCATCACAGTATCTTCAGTGAGGTCTAAATCGATTGCTACCTGCAACATCTCGTTGGTTGGTTCGTAGTCATGATAGAAAGATCCTGAATCTTCTACTTCGGCAAAAACATAAATTCCACCTTGTTTGCCACCTAAAGTGAAAGGTGTGCCTACTTCAGCGGCGATAATTTTTTGTGAATAACTGCCTAAGGTTAAATCCACTTTACCTGTCATGGAATCGATGTATTTTGTGGTGTCAGACTTAGCCGATTTAGGCGAATAGTTTAACTGACCACCGACACTACCTGTGCCGTATAGCGGGCTGACAGGTCCACGCATGACTTCTAATTGTTTCGCGCCGCGAATATTGGTTTTAAATGCCCCTGGGTTGGCGATGCGACGAAATCCACGAAAATAGTTATCAGCAGATTCACCACGAATATCCATTGACCCTTGAATGCCAAAGAATGAACTTGTCATGGCTCCTGGGGTCATTCTCACTAGGTCATCTACACTTCTTAAGCCGTAGGCTTCGATTAAGTCAGAGCTCACTTCCGTAACCGCTCTGGGCGTTTCGACTAATGATTTATCGAATCCAAATGCGCTACTCGAGTCTGGTGGCATTATGGTATTAACGTCTCGTACACCGACCACAGATATGGTTTCCATCTGCTCTTGCTCTTGTGCGTGTGCATGAGGGGTTAGGGTAATCGATACTGTGGTAATGGCCGCAACAGCCAAAGCCAGTTTGTTTTGTTTGAAAGTGTTCAATTTATGTCTCCGTATCGGTCTATACCCAGAGGTATTTAGTATGTGTTTGTGTGTTGTTTTGCTAAATTTTATTGATTCGTGCTTAGGCATGAGGTCATTCAGCTAATGGCAAAATTGCAACACTTATGCCAAAAACTTGTTTTTCTGACCAATTGGTTAGAAACGGGCTTTGCAGCCAAATTGATAGATTTAAAATATCTGTGATTGCAGTGTTTTACGCCCAAAAAGTGTGCAGTTACCCTAAAAATGGGCAGCATGAAAGGCTTGTTGGATGATCGTTATTTAAAGGGGAATTGGAAGTGTGGAGTTAGGAGCTTTGCGTGTAAGGTCAACAGGCCCTAGCAATACGAGGAACAAATCTTAGCCCAGACTTAAAGCATGGGCTAAATCCACTTATGTTACGCATTGTCTAAGGCGTTGCTTTGTTCTGGATCTGGAATCAATAAACTCATGATAATGGCTGTAAAACCGGCCGTGGTGACGGCCGAAGATAAAATATTTTTAATGACCACCGGCAGGCCTTGCACGGCATCTGGCACCATCAATACACCTAAACCTGCGCCAAAAGAGGTGGCTATGATCAGCGACTTGCGTCTATCGATAGGTTCACTGCCCAAAATCTTAATGCCCGCGACAGCAATTGTGGCAAACATGACTAAAGTAGCGCCGCCTAAAACAGGTTTTGGAATGGCTTGTAATACACCACCAATTACAGGGAATAGTCCGAGTAATACTAATATACCAGCGATATAAAACCCCACGTGCCGGCTAGCAACCCCTGTCATTTGAATAACAGCATTGTTTTGACCAAATGTTGTGTTTGGAAAAGTATTAAATACAGCGGCCATTGCTGAGTTTAATCCGTCAGCTAAAATGCCGCCTTTAATTCGTTTGAAATATTCTTTGCCTTTTATGGGCAGTCGACAAAACAGGCTATTAGCTGTGATATCGCCAGACGTTTCTAAGGCGGTTAAAAAATAGATAAGTGCCACGGGGAGAAAAATATCTAAGTCAAAATTAAAACCGTACTTAAACGGCACAGGTAGGCTAAAAATAGGCAGCTCAACCATATTCGAAAATGACAACATACCGAGTGCGTAAGCTAAAACAGAACCGACTATCATGCCTACTGTAATGGCAGATAAACGGATCCATGCATTTGATGATATGTTCATTGCAATAATTAACACCAGTACAAACAAGCCTAAGCATAGGTTCTGTAAATCTCCAAAATTTGCACTGCCAAACCCTCCGGCTAAATCAGTGATCCCAACTTTGATTAAACTGACACCAATCGTAGTGATGACTATGCCAGTTGTAAGCGGGGTGATGATACGTTTCACTTTATCAATAAATTGACTCACTGCGATTTCGATAAAAGCCCCGACAAAACAAATGCCGAACATAGTAGACAATATTTCTTCGTTGCTTCCGCCCTTGGCTTTAATAGCGAATCCGGCAACTAGCAAGGCACTAACAAATGCGAAACTCGTGCCTTGTACGGCAATTAAACCACAACCCACCGGTCCAAATGTTTTGGCTTGTACAAAGGTTGAAACCCCAGAAATAAATAAAGACATGCTGATCAAATAGGGGACTTCGGCCTGTAAGCCTAACGCGGCACCAATAATTAACGTTGGGGTAATCACACCCACAAAACAAGCCAGTAAATGTTGCATTGCAGAAGTGATGCTCTGTTTTACATTTGGCACGTCTTCTAATTCAAATAACATATCTGGATTTGTTTTCATTATTGTTCCTGAGCTTGTCACACTTCTTTTTTAATGAGTAGTAGATAAGCAATAAGTTGACCATGTAGTCAAATGCTGTGCGCTGTTCTTAACCTAATTAGATAAATTTAATTAAAATCAACAATTTAGAATTAATTTTAGATGGAGGATAAATGTTCTCTGGTTTAGTAGACGTCAGTTCGTGTATCAAAAAAGCACTATTAAGGTGCAAATGTTAATTAGTTGTTAGGAGAAAAATTTTCATGAGATCCAGCCAAAAAAAAGGGATGAAACAAATGTTCCATCCCTTTTTTATTTTTTGTTTTTTTTAAAGCCAACGCTACTTTCCCGAGTTCGCGTTACTTAAAGTCGACACTGCCCTCAACTATCACCATATTGGCGTCAGCGTTGGCATTTCTTAAAGCATGTATGTCTGCATAGGTATCACTTGTAGCCCAATATTGTGCTACTTTTAACGAAGGAAACTGCATTACCACCATACGTTTAGGTTGCCACTTACCTGTCACCACTTGGGTGTCAGCGCCTCTTACTAAATAGGTACCGCCATTTTCATAAACCGTTGGGGTGATTTTAGCTAAATATTCTTTATAGGCTTCTGGGTTGTGTACTTCTACATCCACAATTACATAGGCTGTCATGGTTATTCCTTACTCTGTAGCATTATTTGTAGCTAACCAGTTAAGCAATATTGCTCTGTCTGAGTCTGATAGTTGAGTCATGTTACCTAAGGGCATATAGCCTGATTGAATTGCCACATGTGCCTTAGCAGATTGTTGAGTTAGGCTCTCTAAACTATCAATGATTATGCCTGCTGGTGGCGCGGCAAAGCCTGGTTGAGTCGGCGCCTGACTATGACAATTGGCACAATGTTGTTGAATGAGTTGATCCACTTTTACCGTCAATTTAGCTTGGTCTAATTGGCTTTGAGCGGCAGAAGTTGGAGCACTGGCGTCACTGACTAAACTAGTTTCGGGTTTAGTTAAACTCAAAGTTAAGGCCACTAAGACTAACCCACATAAACTACTGATGGCGATGAGTGGTTGTTTGCTCCCCGTATGTTTGAGGTTGAAGTAGTGTCTGCCCCATGCCAAAAAACAACCAATGGCGACGATAGCCAACCAACCAAATTCATGGCCATATACAAATGGGTAATGGTTGCTGATCATGCAAAAGATGACAGGTAAAGTGAGGTAGTTATTGTGGGTTGAACGTAATTTAGCAAATAAAGCTAAATTTTCGTCTGGTGTTTGATTGTTACTGACAGCGTCTACGAATTTTCGTTGAGCTGGCATTATTCCCCAAAACACATTGCCGGCCATCCAAGTGGCCATCATGGCACCTACATGCAAATAGGCGGCTCTTGCGCTAAATAAATTGTGGGCCAACCAGCTCGCTATTGTGATAAGTACCACTAACGACAACGCAAATGCTAAACCTTTTTTAACCAATGGAGTGCGCAGTAATAGTTCGTAAATTAATTGTGCACCCACAATGAAACCAACACTAGCAGCTATGGCTAAGTTAGCAGATTGTATCCAGGTATCTGGCCCGACTAAATAGGATTGGGCTTGTAAATAATAAAGCACCACTAATAAAGCGGTACCACTTAACCAAGTAGAATAGGCTTCCCATTTGAACCAATGTAAGGTTTTTGGCATTTCTTCTGGACGTAGTTGATATTTTGCGACTTCATAAATTCCCCCGCCGTGAATCGCCCATAAATCACCTTTCACCCCTTTATCTTTTTTCCATTTTGGTGGTTCACGTAAACTTAGATCCAACCAAATAAAATAGAAAGAGGCTCCAATCCAAGCGATGGCTGCCACCACATGGAACCATCTAAACCCTAAATTTAACCATTCGATAAATGTTGTCATATGTTTATTCCTTAAGGTCTAGTCATCCGAAGCGCAGGCAAGACGGTTATAGACCATATTCCCCATGCTATAAGTTCGTTCAATATTGTGTTCGTCGCCTAACATCATTAACGCGAATAAAGTTTCCTCGAGTGTACTGGCTTGCAGCTGGCGACTTTTTTGTATTTTGCTTGGCGATAAAGTGATTAAGGTGAAATCGGCCTCTTTACCTATCTCAAAATTGCCTATTTTGTCATCTAACAATAATGCTTTGGCATTGCCTAATGTAGCCATGTACAAAGCTTTTAATGGATGTAATGATTGACCTTGTAATTGCAATATCTTGTATGCTTCAGCCAGTGTTTTTAACAAAGAGAAACTAGTTCCGCCACCTATATCTGTGGCCACACTTACCGTGACCCCTGCTTTTTCTAACCGAGCTAAATCCAGTAAACCACTGCCCAAAAACATGTTTGAAGTCGGGCAAAATGCAATTTGAGACTTGGTATGTGCTAGGCGTTGAACTTCATCATCAGATAGGTGAATACCATGACCAAATACACTTCTTTCACCTAACAAGTTGTTTTGGTCGTATACGTCTAAATAATCTTTAGCTTGTGGGAATAGTTGTTTGATTAATTCCATCTCTTGGGTGTTTTCTGACAAGTGGGTTTGCATGTACACACTTGGATTGGCCTTATAAAGCTCACCCACCATAGATAATTGTTCGGCTGTACTAGTTGGCGCAAACCTTGGCGTTAAGGCATAACTTAACCTGTCTTGGCCGTGCCATTTATCTATTAAATTCTGACTGTCTTGGCGTGCAGACTCTACCGTGTCTAACAAACCAGCGGGGGCATTTCTATCCATCAAAACCTTACCCGCAATCATTCGTAAACCGTATTTTTCGGCAGTTTCAAAAAATGCATCAGTGGATTGGGCAAAAACCGTGGTGTAAACCATAGCAGTGGTTGTGCCGTTTTCTAACATCAGTTGGATAAATTGTTCTGCTGCTTCTAAGGCAAAAGTTTTATCAGAAAATTTTAACTCAGCTGGAAACGTATATTGATTTAACCAATCCATGAGTTGTTCACCATAAGAGGCGATAACATTGGTTTGAGGGTAATGAATATGTGAATCAATAAAGCCCGGCATGATCAAGTGTTCAGGAAAATGTTCACACTGAGTTAAATCAAAACCACGCTCAGCCATATATTCTGAGGATTGCACTTGTTTGATTAAGCCGTTTTCAACCACTAATACGCCGTCAGCAAAGTACTGATAGCCGCTTTTTTTTAGCGGATCTGGCTGGCCGGTAAAATGTAGTATTTTTGCTCGTAGGGCAAAACTTCCCTGGTGTACGTATTTACTCGAGGTCATTAATTAACTACCGCGATAAGTAGAATAGCCATAAGCATTAAGCAATAAAGGCACGTGATAATGTCGGCTTAAGTCGTCAAGTTTAAAAACTAAGTCTACATAGGGGTAAAACGATTCTTTGCCCTGTGCTTGGTACCAAGCTCCAATCACAAAATGTAATTTGTAATGTCCCTTGGTTAACGTTAAATCGTCGGGCCATAACAGGATCCTACCGTCTTCATCTGTTGAGGCTTGGCTTAGTAATTGACCATCCAAGTCTAATAATTTCACTAACACGTCGGCCGCGGGTAATCCCGTTTCTAAATTCAGGATATGTGTAGTAATGGGCGATTTATTCATCTTGTTCTCTTAATTTTGATAATTAGTTTTCAATTAACTGGGTTAATCTAATTTCGGTTATTTTGTTCTGTTCTGCGGCGCCGTTTTTTAGTTCTATAGCCCTAGTATTACTGATCCTACTTTGTAATATGTTCAGCATTTCTTCAGCAGATTTTCCTGTTGCACAGACTATAAAAATAAAACCATTTTGATCTTCATAATCTTGGTTCAATTGCCACAAGGCTTGGATGGTTTCATCACTTGCTTGCATAACTTGGCCCTGTTCTGCTGTGGCTTTACCCGCAAACTTAGAGCGTAATAGTTCAATATCACCAATTTTAGCGTGGCCTTTAAATGCCTCTAAAATTTGTGCTTCATTGGCTTGTTCAAATAATGCTAATCCTTGAGTTAGTAAAGACTGAAAACTGTCAAAGGGCGCTTTGATTGCTAGGGTTTCTGCCCACCACTGGCAATGACAACAATCATGTAATTGTTTGGTCCTGTCTGACACAGTTAATTGGTTAAACTCTTGCAAGGTCATGTGTTAATTCCGTTATTCATCAATTTGCACATTAGCTAGCGTGGCATCAGACAAATTGATTGCCTGTTTGATCTCTCGCCAACTTGCTCCTTTTCTTTTTGGGGTATTAACACCTTGGCTGTTGGCTTGCTCTTGAGAAAACAAACTTTGTAGTTGCCCAGCGATAGACAGCGCCACTTCCATTGGTAATTTACCTTTAAGTTCAGGTAAACCAATAGGGCAGTGCAAACTTTCAATGCTTGTTTGGGAGATCTTGTCGCTAGCTAAGCGTTTTTTAAATCTTTTCGCTTTAGTGTCAGATCCAATCAGCCCCACATAACTAAATCTAGGCTTGTCTAACATGCTTTTAACCAAGGCATAGTCTAATTGGTGATCGTGAGTAAACACCACAATCCAGCTATCGTCAGCTAGAGCTGGAATAATCTTTTCGGGTGACTCTAGGCAAATACTTTGGCAATTGGTTGGCAAATCAGTGGGTATTTGTTCAGATCGATTGTCAACTAATGTGATTTGGCAGGGCAAACCAGCCAATATTTGGATTAATGCCTGACTAACGTGGCCTGCACCAAATAGTACAATTTGACGTTGACTAGCCGCAAAACATTCTAGCAACACAGTGACAAATCCACCGCAGCATTGGGCGGCCTCTGCCGCTAACGGCAGCGGACGAAACACTTGGCAGGTTTGGTTTTTTAACATCAGTTTACGTGCTTCTTGAATAATCAAATATTCCAATTGGCCACCACCTATGGTGTCGTAACTGTTTTCGCTATCTATCACCATTTTACTGCTGGTGTCTCTTGGTGTAGAGCCTTGTGCACCAATAACTGTGGCAATCACATAGGCTTTGGCCGATTTATCACAATGTTCAATCGCCTGTGTCCAAGTTAGTTTACGCATATCAATTTACCTGGCCGTTAAGTTTGTTTCCGCCCATAAATTCTTGGCATTCTTTTAATGCCCAAAATACCCGCTCAGGTGTGGCTGGTGTATCTAGCCTTGGGATAAACTTATGTTCAGTCGTGCTAGCACACGCATCTCGTAACGCAGCCCAAACGCTAATCGCTAACATCAATGGAGGCTCTCCCACCGCTTTAGAAGAGTGAATGGTTACCTCAGTATTTTGTTGTTGATATAAATCGACTTTCATTTTTTCTGGTACGTCAAACGCGGTGGGAATTTTGTAGTTAGCCGGGCTATTTGAGATTAATTTACCCTTGTTATCCCAGCTTAATTCTTCTGTGGTTAACCAGCCCATTCCTTGCACAAAACCGCCCTCAATTTGACCCACGTCTAACGCTGGGTTCAAAGATTGACCTACGTCATGCAATATATCCACTTGTTCGACTTTGTATTCTCCAGTGAGTATATCGACACTGACTTCTGAGACTGCCGCGCCGTTGGCGTAATACAAAAATGGCTGGCCTTTGGCTGTGTCTCTGTCGTAAAAAATCTTAGGAGTTTTATAATGCCCAGCTGCAAATAGTGGTACTCGATTCATATAGGCGAGTTTAATAAATTCGCCGAATGGAATGCTTTGTGATCCAATAGTAACAAGGTCATTTTTGAAGCTGATATCGTTAGCAGTCAGTGTGGTGTCTTGGTTGGAATAATGTTCAATGGCAAATTCAATCAAAGATGTTTTGATAATGTCGCAAGCATTTTGAGCGGCCATGCCGTTTAAATCAGTACCTGAAGATGCTGCAGTTGGTGACGTATTGGGTACTTTGTCGGTGCGAGTCGCCGACACATTCACTCTGTCAATTGTCACACCAAATGCAGTCGCCACTACTTGTTGAATTTTGGTGTATAAACCTTGGCCCATTTCAGTTCCGCCATGGTTTATCAACATAGTGCCGTCGGTATAAATTTGTAACAAGGCACCGGCTTGGTTTAGGTGTTTAACGGTAAAAGAAATACCAAATTTAACTGGGGTTAATGCTAAACCTTTTTTCACATAAGTATTTTTTTGGTTGAATGTTTGGATTTGTTTTCGTCTGCTCCGGTAATCGGCACTGGTTTCAAGTTGTTCGATTAATTCCGGTAACACCTGTTGTTCAACATCTTGACCATAATGGGTTTGCGTACGGTCTGCTTGATATAAATTTGTTTTACGAATATCTAATGGGTCTTTACCTAATTGACAGGCAATTTCGTCCATTAAAGCTTCAATCGCCATCATACCTTGGGGGCCACCAAAGCCACGAAATGCAGTATTTGAAACCGTGTGGGTTTTACACCTGTGCCCAGTGATTTTTGCATTACCAAGGTAGTAGGCATTGTCGGCATGAAACATAGCTCTATCGACTATGCCTTCAGATAAATCTGGTGAATAACCACATTTAGCCGATAGCTCAAAGTTCACTCCTTGTAATAAACCCGTGTCATCAAAACCTGCTTGCCATTTATTTAAAAAGTCATGACGTTTGCCCGTTTGGATCATGTCATCTCGCCTAGGCATTTTATACCGTATTGGACGTTGCAGACGATTGGCGAATAACGCGGCCATACAAGCCAACGCTGCAGCTTGGCTTTCTTTGCCGCCAAAAGCACCGCCCATTCTACGCACTTCTGAAACCACTAAATGCAACGGGATAGACAAAATCTCGCCGATGAGTTTTTGAATTTCAGACGGATGTTGGGTGGAAGTGATGACATGAATTCCGCCATCTTCAGTAGGCCAAGCTTGGCTTATTTGTCCTTCTAAATAGAAATGTTCTTGGCCTTTGACGTAAATCTGCCCTGCAACTTTATGTGGGGCACTATTTAATACTTGCTCAGAATCACCTATTTGCATGGTATGTGTAGGTAACACAAAGGATTCGGCCGCTAGTGCTTGTTCAATTTCTAATTGAGCGGCGAGTGGTTGGTATTCGACCTTAGCTAACTTCACTGCTTTTTTAGCTTGTTTTAAGCTGGTGGCGGCGACTGCAAATATAGGTTGGCCAACAAACTCCACTTTTTTCTCAGCTAATAATGGATCACCACCATAAACCGGACCCACATCGTTATGCCCGGGAATGTCTAAGTGAGTGACAACATCTACCACGCCTGGGGCGCTTTTAACGGCTGACAAGTCTAACGATTTTATTTCTGCGTGTGCCTGACTGGAAAAACCTGTTGCTACATATAATAGGTTTGGCAACACCGGAATATCATCTATGTACTGGGCACTGCCATTAATATGTTTTGCTGCAGATTCATGTTTGCTGGAATGACCCACACCGCCTTTACTGCCATTTAAAGAAGGCATAGATGCGTCAGATGGAGTAGTTTGAGCCGGTTTAATCAGTTTACGCATGATGATATACCCCCAGCTGTTCGTCGGACTGGCTAAAAGCGATACTCGCCTTTCGTAATAAGTTTTGGGTGGCTGCGATCCTGTATTCTGCCGAAGCTCTCACATCTGTCATGGGGGAGAACTCTTTGGCTAACATCTCGCAAGCTTGTTCGATTACATTTGGATTTATCTTGGCGTCAGAATTGAATGGATGTTCGCCCAACAAGCTTTCTGTTTCAAAAGCTCGCTTAGGAATCGCTGCCATGCCACCTAAGGCTATATTCATGGTTCCGCTGTTTGTTAAAACAAATACGCCTAATACTGAAGAAATATCATCTTCGTAACGCTTACTAATTTTAAATATTTGGATTGGCTGAGCCAGCGCCTCTTTTGTTATATAAATTCTGGCAAGGTATTCGTTTTCTTGTAATTGAGTTTTTTTGTAGTCTAGATAAAACTCAGTAATGGCGAGCCTTCTACTTTGACCTTGATTATTGATGATTTCTAATTCAGCGTTTAAGGCTAATAAATATGGAGGCATGTCACCGATGGGTGAAGCGTTACAAATATTCCCACCTATGGTACCTCTATTTCGAATTTGCCTTGAGCCTAAGCGATGTAGTAGTTGCTGATACAAAACCGGAGCCTGTTGTTTAGCAAATGATTCTAATTTTTGGTAACTCACAGCAGCGCCAATCTCAAAATGGCTCTGAGTTTCATTGATGTTTTGTAGTGATTCAATGTGAGTTAAATCTATTAGTTGGGGAATAGATTGATATTGCTGAGTCACAGCTAACATTAAATCTGTGCCTCCAGCTATAAGTTGTGCTTGGGGATAAAGTAGTAACCATGCTTGTAAGTCTTTTTCAGTGACTGGCTTTGCGAAAAAATTTTCTAAGTTAGTCGTAGCGGTTTGGTACTCATTTGTTGCACTGTTTTGGGCATTTTTTGAGGAGGGCTGCACAATCTTGAACGTTTGGTTATCTTTTTCTAAGGCATTGCAACCTGCTTTCACAATAGGTCTATAACCTGTACAGCGACATAAATTACCAGAGATAGCGTCTAATACTTGCTCTCTGCCTGGTTCATCTGTTGCCTCGGAATTAGCGCTTTTTTCTAACTGTAATGCGGTTAACGACATCACAAAACCTGGGGTGCAAAAGCCACACTGAGAGCCATGACACTCAAACATTTCTTGTTGAACTGACGTTAAATTAGGCGAACTTTGCGTGACCTCTTGTAATTTATCTATGGTCACAACATGTTGATCCGAAAGACTTTTAACTGGATATATACAACTGTTCACTGCCTTGTAAGTCATTTGGCCTTCGGTTTGGGTTCCAACTAAAACCGTACAAGCGCCACAGTCACCTGAGGCACAGCCTTCTTTGGTACCAGTCAAATTTTGATTTTCTCTCAAGTAGTCAAGGAGACTGACATCTGACCCAATATCCTGAGTATCGACAGATTCGTTGTTTAAGGTGAATTGCATCTTCTATTCCTTGGTGGCCACTTTAAGTATAGTATTTCTACTTTTAAACCGATTGTTTTAAAATTGATATAAGCAAACTAAGCAAAATATTGGCCAGTAAGACAGTTATTCAAAAAATAGGGTTATAATAAATTAACCTTTTAATATGGCATATATGTTGCTCAATCCCAAAGGACAAACGTACGAGTAATCACTCGAGAAAACGAGCGATTAATCAATCGAGTAACCAATCGAACTAATCAGTTGCTGCATGATAACTGAATAATTATAATATTTCTGTCTAATTGGTCAGGTTTTTTTGGTGGGCGGTTAATAATGAGCGGTTATTGTTGGCCGGTCATTGTAATCGACTATTTTAAGTAACCAAAGAAGTCACTTTAGAAGCAGTGTTAAGCGTAATTTAGGAAATAATAATGACACAAATTAAAGATCTAGAATCAGACTTTGACCCCAACGAAACGCCAACGGGGAAATATAAAGCTGGCAAAATTCGAGACGAAAATATCACTAATATTATTCAAGCCGCGGAAGAAGTATTTGTTCAATATGGTTATAAAGGTACGAGTATTCAGGCCATAGCCGATAAAGCGAATATCGCTAAAGCTAATGTTCATTATTATTTTAAAAGTAAATCTAATTTATACATAGCCGTGTTAGGCAACTTGATGCACTTGTGGAATGACTTTTTTGATCAGGTGACCGAAGATGATGATCCGGCCATTGTGTTAGATGAGTTTATTCGTAAAAAAGTGGCCTTGTCTTATAGTCATCCTCGGGCGTCTAAACTATTTGCCATGGAAATTATTCAGGGCGCTCCCCATTTAAAAGAATATATTCGAACTGAAATGCGTGTGTGGGTGCGTACTAAAGCTAAAGTAATCCAAACTTGGATTGACCAAGGTCGTATGGCGAAACATGTTGATCCTGTGCAACTTATCTTTTTGATTTGGTCTTCTACTCAGCACTATGCCGATTTTGAGGAGCAAGTATTAACCATAATGAATTGCGCCGAATACGAGCAAGACATGATAGACAATATCTCGAACTTTCTAAGTCAGATGATATTAACCGGGTGTGGGTTAACTCCCCCTCAACATAATACTTAACCTGGTGCTTATGCTAATTAAGCCACTTAAGCTAGATTTCATTAGAGCTCATAAAAAGGTCAACAATGCACACTGCTTCTCATAAAACCTTATGGATAAAACACCCTCTAGCTTGCTGGACGGGAAATGAACAAGATGCCAGTAATGGTGTGGTGATACAAGGCGACACTATTGTTGAATTAGTGGCAAAAAATGCCACGCCTAAACTTGAAATTGCTCAAGTATTTGATGCTTCGCAACAAGTCATTTTACCGGGGTTAATCAATTGTCATCATCATTTTTATCAAACCTTAACTCGGGCTATTCCCAGTGCTTTGAATCAAGAATTATTCCCGTGGTTAAAATCTTTGTATCCCATATGGGCAAATTTAGACGATGAGGCTATTTATGCCTCGACTCAGTTGGCATTAGCCGAGTTGATGTTGTCGGGTTGTACCACAGCGGCTGATCATCATTATGTATTTAGTCATATCATGCCACACGCTATAGACGTGCAAGTAGAGGCAGCAAAAACCATAGGTGGCCGGGTCACTTTGACCCGTGGCTCAATGAGTTTAGGCGAATCTGCTGGTGGTTTGCCTCCAGATAGCGTGACTCAAAGTGATCAAACCATTTTGTCGGAAAGTGACAGACTCGCCACTCAGTATCACGACAGCAGTGCCGAATCAATTTGCCAAATTGCCCTTGCACCTTGTTCGCCATTTTCGGTAACCCCAGATTTAATGCGTGAAACAGCCAAGTTAGCCAAACAAAAAGACTTGTTATTACATACCCATTTAGGTGAAACCGAAGATGAGAATGACTTTTGTGTACAACAGTTTGGCATGCGACCGGTGGAATATTTAGCGGATGTAGGTTGGTTAAACCAGCGTACTTGGTTAGCTCACGGTATTCATTTTGATCCCGAAGAAATTAAAACCTTAGGCCATGCATGTGTGGGAGTTTGTCATTGTCCAACCTCAAATATGCTGTTGGCTTCGGGTACCTGTAAAACACTCGATTTACAAACTGCCGGAGCCCGAGTGGGTTTAGGAGTAGACGGCTCTGCTTCAAATGATGGTTCGAATCTAGTGCAAGAAGTGCGACAAGCTATGTTGTTGCAAAAATTACATTACGGCTCGGCACAGTTTACCCATATCGATGCCCTTAAAATGGCCACCCAAGGCAGTGCCAGTTTGTTACATCGGCCAGAGTTAGGTGAAATTGCTATAGGTAAAAAAGCCGATTTGGCTTTGTTTGGGTTAAATGAAGCGAGGTTTTCTGGTAACGGTGACCCTATCGCCGCCTTGGTATTGTGTGGTGCCCATCAAGCAGATTATGTAATGGTAGCGGGCCAGTGGACAGTGAAACAATCTGAATTAGTGAACGCCGATTTACAAGACATCATGGCCCGACATAAAGTCGCCGCAGATAAACTGAATAAAAGGTTTTGATTCAACTGGCAACTCAAAGTTTTATTTTATGCTTTTTAAAGGAGTTATTTCTTTAAGAGCTGGTGTTAATAAAAATATCAAGTAAAGCAACTTCAAATGGAAGATAAAAACGAATATTGCCTTGACGATAGTGGTGCGTCCATATATTCCTCTTTAACTATTTCTAGTTATTTCCATCTTGTTTTAGAACACAAATGTCTACGCCACAGACTTCATCAGTATAAGGCACAATCAGGTGAGTACCATTAGAATGTATTTTCTCAGAACTATATGTATCACATGAATTTAAACTAGAATGCCAGCGAGATCGATAAGTGCGATTTCCTATCGACTCCCCTTCCGAAATAAATAATCCTCCACTCTCTCCAGATTGGATACCTGAACTGTTATTAAAACGCGTACCTTGACAGTTTTCTCCCGAATAATAGAAAGTTCGTCTTGGTGGCATTTCATATGACACTGATTTGACTGACCGCGTAGGGTCATCATCAATATAAGTCCATACCTGATTACTATCATCAATATCTATAAGAGTTCCAACACGAGTCTCACCGTCTCCTTGATACACACCGATAGAAAATCCTCTACCAGATGAGTTTGCTCCTAGCGCTTGCGAAGCAACAACTAGGTTTAATTTTTCAACCCGCTCATAACCACTCGACACACTACAGTCGCCAGCGCTTTCAACAGTTAACGCCATATTCCCCTGGCTCGCAGCTGCCGTTAATATCAAAGAATACATCGCGCGGCCAGAATCAGAAGCTAAGGAGGTAGACCATAAACCTTCATTTTCTTCGGTAACACAGTTGGGTCTTACTCCTATTTTAGCTTCTGTCGTAGAAAACAACACAACATCATTATCTACTTCTAAAAAGTCAATTGTACCCGCGGCATTGCTAACAACAGAGATAAAGACAGTCAGGAGTGTAAAAACCTTTTTCATTTATAAATCCATATTCACGTGTACATCCAACAAAGAGTGTACGCGTATTATAATTAGAGTTGAGATAGAAGGAGGATAAAGCATTTACTAAGTTCATAAAAACGCAATAGTAAATATTTATATGGTGATGATAACAGAAAAAAAATTACCGTTTAAATAGTTATCATGGGTGTCCTTATTAGTAAGTTCCAATTATAGATTAAAGTTTGAAATCGATGTGTAATTTACTTCATTTTCTACTTATTGCTCTTTTAAATTAACAGGAGACAACAAGCGTTTAATCGTGATGCTCTCAGTTAAATCGACAACTGAATTATTTGATAATGTGCAGCGCCACAACACTGATTGCTCACCGACTATATAAAAACGTTTACTTTTTAGACCTTGGATATTTAACAGAGTATTAGGTTGGTTCATGTCAACACAAGTTCCTTCACTTCCCCCATCCCAATTGATATTGACCTCTTGACCAACAAACACTTCTGACACTGGTACATTATTGACCTGAAGGGATATGCTCGAATAGTACTCAGGAAGAGTTGAAATTACTGACACAATTTCGGAACTACCACAACCGGCATTTTGAGGGTTACATACCACTATTTTAAACGAATACTCACCCGCCAAAGACAAGGTCTTATTCATACTCAATTCGGTAGTTTGTTCGATAGAACTTCCACCGCCAGGCAAAGTGGTTGTCACATGGTAGGTTGCGCCAGGCACCGAACCGCCAGCAACCTCCCAATTCAATGTCACATTTTCACCTACTGCAACAGAAGATTTAGAGACGGTATAATTCGCAGCAGGGCCTGGAGCAGTATAAAGTACAATCGATCTTAGCTCACTATAATCCCCGCAATTTGATTCATTACAAGCTCGAACTTTGTATAGCCTCTTGCCATAATTACTGTAATTCAATGATTCCGATAAGGCTTCGCCAGAATACACCTCAATATTATCTTCCAGTAACTCATAACGTGAGATCGAACCTGATGCCGCTGTCCACGATAAAATGTAATCTGTATTAACAGGAATATAAGCGCTTCCTACCGTGCCAGGTTGGCCTGGAACGCCTGGGGCAGGCAACACAGCAGTCACCACTAAATTTTTGGAACTACCACAACCGGCATTTTGAGGGTTACATACCACTATTTTAAACGAATACTCACCCGCCAAAGACAAGGTCT
>NZ_JBPOFP010000085.1:0-20230 GCF_051252315.1 Paraglaciecola sp.
GCCTATATGGGTTTAAAGATTAGACTGGGTAATAGTCTCAATTTGCTTTTGTAGTACTACTCACCTAAGTTATAGATAAGGCAAGCTATTAATATATTTGTAAATATGCCAAAACTTATAGTGCAACTGGTAATAGTGGTTGTTGCATTAAATTGCAAACACAATCTCGCTAATGAAAACCTTTCAAAAGAAAATTTATCTAAGGAAAGTAAAAGGCTTATGGTATTACTGCCAGAAGGCAGCAAGCGAGCTTTTTGGCAAAACATTATTAGCTATATGAATGCCACTGCTTCAAATTTAGGAATTGAGATAACAGTTCACTTTTTTGAGAAGCCAGACAAAAACAGATATCAAATAAGCGCCTCTGTATCGACGCTGTTAAATAATCAAAAACAAAAGCCAGATATGATTGTGAGTACTTTTTCATTCCTCGCTGAAGATGAAATACTTAATACCCTAAACCCACTCGAAATCCCTTTAATCACTTTTAATACATCAATTCCCGATAATATTTCCCAAATAATAGGTCAACCCAGAGAGAAATACCCTTATTGGTTAGCACACATTTCGCCGGATGATATTTCTGTTGGCTCTCAATTAGCTCACTATCTAATAAATAGCATTCCAGCCAAAGAAAAAAATATGATTGGTCTTGGAGGCTTACAATTTCAATCTACAGGCCTTAGCCGCTCTCTAGGACTACGTCAGGCAGCCCAGAATAATAGAGACACATTCCTAGTACAGGAGGTAGCAATTGATTGGAATGCAAAAGAAGCACAATTGAAAACAAAGGTACTGTTGAACAGACATAAAAACATTAACATTATTTGGGCTGCTGCAGACAATATGGTTGAAGGCGCCATTCAAGCAATTTCTTCTCATTTTCCTAAACTCATTCCAGGAAAAGACATCTGGTTAGGTGGTGTTGATTGGAGTACGTCAGCTGTAAAAAATATAGAGTCCAACAAACAATTAGTCAGTTATGGGGGACATTTTGTTGAAGGTGGTATCGCTATTATTTTGTTATACGACTATCTCAACGGCTTAGATTTTATAGACGATACTGGCGTAACACTCAAAACAAAACTTGCACCTATGACCAAAGATAATGTTGAACATATATCGAAGCAATTACTGCCTTCAAAATGGACTAAAATAGATTTCAAACAATTTACAAAAACCCATAACCCAGCACAGAAAAATTACGATTTAGCCATCGAGCGCTTACTAAATATTTCAACGGTTACGAAGAAGCATTAATCCAAATCCGTTAGCCAAGAAACAGCTAGATTCAGCATTTCATATATGTTCAGCCCATTGAGCAATAGTTATCCTAGTACTAAACGACGCAATATTGATTAAGAGTCATGATAAATAACCAAGATTAAGCGTCATGATAAAAATCATTTAGCTGTCAGTCGACTCTAGGTTATTAATAAATTGCGCCATGCTGACTAGACGTTCACCAACAATAAATTGAATGGTATTTTTGACCCACGACGTTGCAATATTATTGTAATGAATTTTAGCTAACACGCTGACTGTCACCACTAACAATAGTATTGATGATATGGAATAAAACCAGATCATGTGCGGCACTAAATGTTGAAATAAATCAACTCCCCAAAATACGTCAAACCCGATAAAAACGTAAGCCAGATAAAAAGGAACTGACATGAGTAATAACTTGGTTATCTGTAATTTATGAGAACAAACCTGGTAGATGTCTTTTTGCAATTCGCTAATTGGTTTTGCATAATCAATTTTTGAAATGAGAACGATTTGGCCAATGTTTCCAGCCAGTCCAACAATGGCAAAAATATTAAGTACTAAAGCAGAGATCATTGCCGCTGAAACACTAAAATCTTTAGCAATATACTGCCACAACAAAACTATAATATAGAAGAAGGCCGCACTCTCAATAATACGTGCCCACCTCATATTACTCAGCTCTTTGACTTGTTTATTCACTTTCATTTCGGTCAACATTGTTTGGTTTATTTTAATCGCTGCGACAGTGTCACTGTTTTGCTGCTGCCAAACATTTTTAAAATTATCTAAATTCATATTAAGACTCCTGTTTTTCAAATTTATTTTTTAATGTTTCTTTAATCCGACCAATTCGTGTGGCGACATTGGTTTTACTGATACCTAAGCTGCTGGCTATGCTGTCGTATGACTCGCTTTCCAGATAGAGCAGCATAATCGCTTTATTTAACTTATCGAGTTGCGCAATAAATCCATATAATTGCCTCACTTCTTCGCTTCTCTCATCTTCTTGGGATAGATCAGCAATGTGTACAATGCATGCTTCATTTGCATTGGCTCGATCTTCTCTTTTACTGTCCTTTCGGTAATAAGAAATCGCCACATTTAACGCTATTCGGTACATCCAAGTAGAAAATTTATATGCGTTATCGTAGTTGTCATAAGCAAGCCACATGGTGGTTAAAATTTCTTGAGCAAGGTCTTGTCGATCATCTTGATTTTGGCAATACGAGTTCACTATTTTGTAAACAATGCCCTTATGTTGCTCCATTGTCTGAGCAAATAACGCCTTCTTAGTTGTATCCATTCACTCTCACTCTAAAATTCATCATTTGTAATAATCCAATCAGATTGGTCGATTAATAACGATAGCAATATGTTTAAGACCATTAGCCGTTTGTCTGTCTATCATCAAAATATCACCATGACTATAAGTTGGTATTACATCAGTCATCACAGTTACGTACACCTGATAAATATACATATTCTAGCTCCGAGACAACGCCTACATAATCTTCTTAACTAGTTATTCGCAGCTCAGCTGAAATAATCACAAATGTTTATGAAAAAATATTACTTTGGGAAAATACGTCAAATTGAACAAAGGTAATTTGAAGTAAGTACAACACCTTTACCCCTAGTAGGAAAAATATAATACTTGATGCAATTTAACGTCTTAATTAAACGATTACATCTAACTTTATTATCATATGGTTAGTTAACATTCACTGTAAACAAGCACATTGCGGAGATTCAAACCGGACCAAATTTTCTCTAGAAAACTTGATACAATTCGCTGAAGAAAATGGCTTAAAATGACAGTCACTGAGTTAAAAGATAAAACGGAGTAACAATTAGAATGAAACGATTAAGCGCCCCTTGGTACATAGCAACTGCACTAGTTTGCACTTTTTTAGCGTTTGCAACTCATTCTAGTCAATGGTTATTAGTGGAGAATTTCGAACAAAGTGAGTTGAAAAATTGGACTATTGTTGACACTCAAAATGACACCAATCCATTTATTGCCAACCCCCAAATCACCGAAATTAGAACTGAAATTAGAACTGATGATGACAATAAATTTCTCATCAAAAAACCAGCTAAAGATGGCCTTGTGGGTAATCGCAAAGCATTAAGCTTTACCTCACTGCCAAAAACTGTCGACGTCGGACAAATTAATACCTTTTATACTGAAATATCTGTTGAGAGTTTTCCCAATAATCATGCGTTTGGACTAAGTAATTTGAATGCTGAGGGAATTATAAAAAGTGGTTATAACGCTTTCGAACCAATATTAAGAGTTACCGATAAATATGAATCTAATGGTTTTAAAAATGACGGTACCTTAATGGTAAAGGTAGATAGTGATGATAAATACAGACAGTACAGTAAAATCCAAAACTTCAGCGCTGACAAACCTGCCTCTCCATTAAAAACCTCTCAATGGTACAAGATTTGGTTTGTGGTAAATAACAAACTTGTTGTTAATGGTGGGCAAACTTACGATGTGTACGTACAAGGTGGCGAGTTTTTAGAACAAACGTTGGTGTTCAAACAAGCAGACTTTCGTATGAAGCGAGAACTGCCTCTAAATTATTTCTTTGCGATTTGTAATACGGGCTCACATAAAAAACCATATGGTAATGGCGGTCTGCGGTACGATAATATTTACATGAGCAAAGGCATAAACCTATCTCTTCCCAGTGCGCTCCCATTAAAAAAATGAGTGGAATAAAAACAACTTAGAAGTTTAAAGTTTAAAGTTGATAGATAATATAGATTAACCTAGCTTTAGCATTATACCTATAGGGCACATAACTTCTCTAATAGCGTGGTGTAGTATTCAATACTTGGATTATGCTAAGAAGGACATTAATTTACTTTTAGTAAATGGCGGCACTGGGTACCCTTTAGGATAAAGTTAGATTTTATTTGAGGGTAATTTAAGTCTAATTTTTTAGTTACGTATGTTCCAAACCCTACCTCTGAAATCTTATCTACTTTGTTGCTTTGACTTGTAAGCATATCTTTGGGTACGAACACTACCGACTCAAAGAATCCATCAATCCGATTTAAACGAAACATATCCAATAGCTGTTCAGTACTTTTAACATGAATAAAAGAAGTATTTGATGGAACTAAATTTAAAATTAAATCATCAGCAAGCGTTCCTGATCTATAACCCAAAATTAAATTTTGCTGCTTACTTTTGTGTGTAACAAGCATAATCGGTAACTTAACAATATTACCTAAAAAAATACCATGTTTATCACGTAATATAGATTGTGTAACTGGAAAGCCAATATCAACCTCCTCTTTTTCCAGAGCGCTTATTACCCTATCTGGAGAAGGATAAAGAACATATTTAAATCCGGAATTCTGTTCTACTGAATGCTCAAAAAAACAAGTTAAAAATGGACCAAAACGACCTGTAAACTCCCCATCCTCATATTTATATACCTGATCAAACTCAACAAGTCCCACCAAAATGGAATTTTCTGGATTTGGTTTAGTGTTGGAAAAAGTTTTGAAGGAAACCAGCAAAACCATTACCAAAAAATAATACTGAGTTCGGATCATATTTAATAGTTTGCCGACATGATTATGTTGATTAATGACTTATTAAACTATGGTACTAAATTTACACTATGTAAATCATTAATTATTATACAAATTATCTTAACATCTGACTCCTTAGAATAATTGTGCTGCTCAGCTAGAAACTTTTATAAGGTTACGATTATCTTTACTATTTTTTGCTATTCCAATACGCGCTGGCGTAAAGGTTCGATTTATTATAATTGCAGTTTTGGTTTAAAAAAGACTTTAGCTGTTTAACAATACTGGCTTCGGCAGCGATTAGAATTGCGGTGTCGTTAAGGTTTTTATCTTCCTGAGATAAAGCATTAATAAAACCATCCGTCATCTTATCTGTTGTTACAAGCCAATTCAGATCTATCCCTTCGGGTTTAGTGACTACTTGGATATCTTGTTCACTTGGCACTTGAATAAATGCTTTACCTTTTGCACCTGCTGGTAACATTTCAAGAGTCGCGGCGATAACTGGTAGAGCAGTTAAATCACCAAACAACAAATGGTGTGGGGCATTTAAATTTGTATGTTTTACGTCACCAGAGCCAGCAATCCCTAGGTAGTCCCCTACCTGTGCCTGCGCAGCCCAATTACTTGCTAAACCTTGGTGATCATTAATAGCAAAGTCCAAACTTAACGATTTAGTTTGTGGATCAAACTCGCGTATCGTGTAGGAACGCATCCACTTTTTAAACCCCAAATATAAACCTAACTTTGGCTTGGTATCTTTTTTTGCTGGGTTTGGAAATATCACTTTCACATGTGCGCTTTTTTTGCCCGTAGGAAAATCAGCAAGTGAATCTCCCGATAAAACGATACGACGCATATGCGGTGAAAGGTCACTAATCTTTTTAACTTGGGTCATTCTCATTTTTGGCCCCATAACCCGCTCCTTAGTTAATAACCAGATTGCATTCAACAAATGCATTGAATATAGTAGACAATATCAACCATTATCGATATTTAGATGATATTGTCAACCAATGTAAAATCTAAAATTGTGAATTAAGTAACGATGAAATTAAACGACGTTTTATTTGAACTCATGCATACCGTGCGCAATACCATGATGCTAAAACTCAAAAGCTTGCACCCTGAGCTTTCCCCTATGCACTTCAAATCATTAAAGGTGATTACAAAAGTACCGGAATGTACAGGACAAAAACTTGCTGAAAGAATGGGACGAGATAAAGCGCAAATAAATAGATTATTAAAAGAATTAGTCACCAGTGGATTAATCACTAAAACTGAAAACAAGAAAGACAAACGTAGCCAACTCCTTGAATTAACCACCGGTGGCCTAGAAATTATGGCGGGGTATAAGAAAGTCGAAACAGAAGTTTTTGACTCCTTAATTCAGGACATTACGCCACAAGAGCTTAAACAGTTTATTTATTTATCAGAAAAATTAAAAACGAACCTCATAGAAATGCCCTAAAATTAGTTTAGGGCATTGATACAAAGCTTTAAGTGTTGCCTTATACTTTACGCATAATGTGTTGGTGGATACGAACGATTATATCATCGTGATCTTTCTTCCAATTCACTGCATCAGCAAAGTCTTTTACCGATTGAATAGACTGATTGGCAAACTTTCCGTAATTGTTATTTGATTCATCTCGCTCATTCGCAAAAAAGATAAAACGAATCGTGTCGACTAAAGTATCACCTTCCCACATAGAGGTAACAAAGGTTTCTTCTTTTGTCGGATCGAAACCAATCCCCACAATTTCACCATTTAAATTAACGCTGTCTTCTTTATTGTATCGCACTATGGGTGACGCGCTTATACCAAGTAAAGCTGCATGTTTTATGGCGTTCTTTTCTACTGAAGATTTAAACGCATCTTCAATTTTTTGATATAAAGCTTGATATGGCTGATCTAGATCGTAATTTATTTCAGTGTTCTTTAATAACCGACGCGCCATAGGAATACTAACAACCGTATAAGTTAACGAAGTATGATCTTCGCCGATATCAAAGCCCTGTTTTGCATAACGGTCGGCCATCTCTCTAAATGAGTGAGTAATGGTATCTTTTAGTCCTTTTTCTTTAGCGAACAAGTCAAAAGTGATGTGTTGGTGATCACGCACTTTTACGTCGTCTTGAGCTAATCCTAAATTTTCAGAAATTTCTGTGACTGCATTAAATATTTTTTCATGGAATGCTGCACTATTTAGACGAAGTTGTTCCCCTGTAGCTAAGAATAACAACTTAATTTTACGCGCTTTTACCGCTCCATCAAAATACCCTTTAAAGGTCGCATTATGACTTGGACAATAAAAGAAAAATGATTGCTGTTCAGTATGTAATACCTGCTGTTCGCCACTGTAACGTACACGAACCAACTTGTTATTTGCGACTAAGTTAGCGTGACTAACGCCATGTTTTTCGATGGTTTCAAATATCGACACAGCTAATTTTTGGTAAAATTTTTGAAAAGGTTTTTTACTACTGCTATCAATTGAACCGACAACTGTTTCTATTAATTTATCTGTTAATGGAAACTCGGCCAATATGTATTGGTTGTCACGTGAATCCTTGGGTAAATATACTTTGTCGCCAGCACGGTGTTTTCTTAAAATGGATGTAGAGCGTCTCATTTTTCTTTCCTATCTAATTAACTATTGTAATTCTATCATTGTCACATGATTATTTTGTTAAGACTTTAGATATTAAACCTCGGTTGTAGATAGATTGAAACTATTAAATGGCTCACTGTAGTATAAAGCTCTAATATTTATTTTTTAAAGATTAACAACCCCTAGTAATTAATAATACAGTAGGCAGAATACACACAATAGAAATAAATAAACCTAGGATGACAATGGAAGGCAATAAACGAGCAAATATAAAAATTGGTGCAGACGTGTCAATTGTATTGAAGCAAGATCAAAGAACGGGTGAGCTAACGCAGGGGCAAGTTTCTAAAATATTAACCAATTCTGCAAACCATCCACATGGTATAAAAGTGAGACTAGACACCGGAGAAGTGGGTAGAGTAAAAACTATTCACTCGCAATAACTTGATGTTCTAACTTTAACTTAACTAACTTTTGAATAATTTGAATACTTTGTTTTTTGTACACATCTAAATCAATATTCTTATGTGAAAAATTAGGATTTTTGATCACTAATATTTTTCTATGATCTAAATTTGCCTTATTTATTGCTCCTTGCAGCATATCTGACTTAAACAATAGTTCATCATAACTACCGTCATCAAATGCTATTTGCATGCCACGGTTCAAACTATCGAATAGTAGCTTGTTATCTTTGCTCACATAAAAATACATAGCAGAGGGATAGATAAGCAATAGATTTTTTTCAACTGTAAAATTAAGTTCTGGACGAATCTCAATATCTTTCCAAGGCTCATGTGCTCCCAGAGGTAAATAGTCAAAACGTTTCAGATCTAACATTTCCCATAACCGTCGTCCTTGAGTTGAAGTTACCACAGGTAATCCAGCGGCCTTCAATACTTTAGTGTCTCCCCAAAATGCCCCCTGCCCGGCTACTAAAGTCTTTAAGTGTTCAACAGTATTAATCTGATCAAATCTCGATTGTTCGTTCTGTCTAATCACAAATATTCTAAAGCCCATAAGACCTTTAAATATAGGCATCTCGATGTGCTGTAAATAATCTTCAACGGCAGAAGATGCACTTGCCCATTGAATATTAATAACATTTTTTTGAATGAGTTTTGCTTTACGCGCTTCGGTTACAATTTGATCATTTTGTTGATAACAAACATTTGGAAAAACTTTACTGAGAGATAATTGCAAGAGTGAATTAATTAAATTGTCTTTAGTTGACTCTAGTTTAGGCAATTTAACCGTCATATCGCACGCAGCATAACAAAGCGGACTAAAAAGTATCAGGATAATAAAACAGGTCTTTAATAATAATTGAATCATAAACTTAACATACTACAATCCACCACATTAATTATGACTGTATTTTATGTCTCGGTGCAAAGCAAGCGTAGTAATCCGAACTGGGGATGAGCTTAGCCTCTCAATTACGCTCATTGCTTTTAGGTATTAATGTTACTAAAGTCAATTTATCAATTTAAAACATGGTCTTAACATGTCTCAAACTTTAACTGACAAAAATAACTCTGCAAATGAAAATATCGTTCCAAGATGGTTTTTAATTACAAGTATCATTCTATTAATTTGGAACCTAATGGGAGTAATGGCCTTTGCGATGCAAATAACGATGACACCAGAACAAATTTCTGAACTCCCCGCTGGCGAGCAAAACTTATATCAAAACATTCCACTTTGGGTAAACATTGCCTTTGCCTGTGCGGTAATAGGGGGCACCCTTGGGTGTTTGGCATTATGTTTAAAAAAAGCTATAGCCTTACCCATTTTATTAGTGTCAGTGGTGGGAGTGTTAGTGCAAATGTATCACTCATTCTTTATGACAAATTCAATTGACGTTCTAGGATCTACAGCTGTGATAATGCCCAGCATAGTTATCATTGTCGCTTTAATTCTTGTAAGGCTAGCTCAGTTGGCAGGTAATAAGGGGTGGTTAAATTAACACCTACCCCTCCCAAAAAATAACAAAGTCTACCTATATCTTCCCATCACAGTTAACCAAAGGTAAATTCACCAAGACTTGATAAACTTTTCCCTGTTCAATGTTGCTGATACAGGTTCCATCAACTAACACATCGTCTACATACAGCTCTTGTTGGGTGCAAGATTGACTGCGCTGGTACTCGATATTAAAAGTGGCCCCTCTAAATTCTCTACAAACTTTAGCTTGAGGCCAGTCACTCGGTAATTGAGGCGCAATATTCAAACCTTGTTTACACCCCGCCACTCCAAATACTTGCTCTATTAAACATCGGTAAAACCACGATATGGTGCCAGTATTAAACAATTGGCTAGACTTCCCTGCTTCATCAGGAAACTGATAATAAGCGCCTCGATAATAATTAGGTATAAATAAAGGCAATTGGCCTTTTGTGTGTATATCTTCACCAGTAGGTAACATTTTTCTTAATTGAGCAAAAGCTAAGTCGCTTTCCCCAATAATAAATAGGCTATACGCATAAAAAGCACTGGCATGGTTATACACAGAACCATTTTCAGCTGTACCAGGAAATTTTTGCGTGACTCGACCAATGTCTTCTACCATATTGGTAAAACAGGGGGCTAACATCATGCAACCATAAGGAGTATCAAGGTTTTCTTTAATCGCCTTAAGCATTAACGGAACTTGAGAGTCATCCGCAGCACCACTTAATAATGCCCAACTTTGCGGATTTAAGAATATTTTACCTTCTTCATCTTTGCCAATACCAAACACACGTCCGTTGTCGGTAATCCCACGAGCGAAACGGTCTTCAACCCAACAGTGTTGATTCACTTTTTGATTAATATCAGTACTTTGTTTAAGTAAAAAGGTTAAGTCATCTGATAAATTTGGATTAACTAAACGTTGAATGTCGACCCACACTCGTATGGCATAAGCAGAAGCTAAACTTAACCAAGCTGAGACACCTTTACCTTTGTAACCCACCATATTCATCGGATCACACCAATCCCCTTGATTGATATAACTAAGGCCTCGTTCATCTCGGCTTTTATCTAACCACAACATAGCTCTAGTAATATGCTCAGCTACGCTGCTTACCTCGTCACTATCAGCATACTTAATTAACTCATCTAAAATTGCGTAATCACCAGTTTCGTCTAAATACGCCTTAATACAAACAGGTAGCCAAACACAATGATCGGTATGGGGTACTTGATTGATGTATTTAAGTTCAGCCCCTTCTTGAATCAACACACCGTCTGGCATTTCACCGCTAACGTGTTGTTGGCTTAAAGCCAAAATAAAAGCTTGGCGGCTAATGTCTGGCTTGATATACGCCATCCCCATATTATCTTGTAGATAATTTCGGGTCTGCGGATCAGTGGTTAACCGATTGACATCACCATGGTAATACAGTTGTCTGGCTAACCAATGATTCACATAAGCATTTAAATCCGTGTCAGGAGTTTCAATTTGTATTACCCCTTTGCCAAGTGACAAGTACTTTTTAAACTCTTCAGCTCTATTCTCAAACTGTTCACAGCCTTGAGTTAAATATTGCGCTTTGTATTTGCTGATCTGCGCTAAATCTTTAGCTGGGCCAAACAACATATTAATTTGTTTAGATTCATTAGGTTTAAGCTTGGTTTTAAACTGCATCACAGCGGTAGGTGTACAATAATTAGCAACACTATTATTCAAAGTATGTTGTTGAATAGCAGAAGGATTATGCAATCCTCCCTCACCTTCAAAACTATGTTGAGTAGTTTCCCAGGCATCAGCTGGTACATCTGCCGCTAAAAAAGTCAATTCATGTAAACTTTGATTTTTAAAATAGTCTTGTACCTTTTGATAAGGTTCAATACTCCTACAAACCACGGCATTTAACGCAGGTTCGAACTTGCCCGACTGGTTCATCCAAGAGCGATAACCAACAGGAAAATACGGGTAAACGCTTAACTCTCTGACACGTCCAGATAAATCTTCCAGCGAAATCTGCCAACACTCCAATGCGGTTTCTGTGGGTAAACGCAAACATAAGGTTAACCTGATTTGGTTAAATTCAGATATCCAAGTAATTTGATGTGGTTCAGGAATAAATTCAAAGCGAGTTAAATTAGCCCTAACAGGCTCATAAGGGGCAGAGAAAACACTCCCATCAACATTGTCTTTAACATAAACAAAACGTCCTGGGTGGTTAGCATAATATGGCTGTTCTGGTTGCATAAAGGTTTTAGCTTCAAATGCAGGTCCCGAGACATACTTTCCTGCATCGGGTTGCATAAATTGAGCTAAAGCATAACCTCTGCAGTTTGCTTGTATCAGCATGTTTTGGTTCCACAAAAAACCACTCGCATTAGGTAGTATTTTGGGACACTTTAATACATATCGAGCGCCATCTAACTGACGCTCAACCATAGATGAATCACTGTTAAACATACTAGTGAGATCCCTTCTCATTATATTTAAGGTCTGCATGTAAGCTGTCCATTTGCGCTTTATCAAGAGGATAAAAACGTATGACTAATACAGAAATAATGGCAAACACACCTGGCGTGACACTCATAAGTAACAATATGCCATGTTCAGAACCTGCTGTTTGCGCCTGATTAGCTACATAACCTAATGCGCCTAACGTCCAACCAATCATAGCACCAGCTAAGGCTCCACCTAGTTTTTGCGAGAAAGATGCCGCAGAAAAAACCATTGCGGTTGCTCGTCTACCTGTTTTCCATTCTGAATAATCAGCTGTATCTGCATACATAGAGAAAACCAAAGGAGATTTAGGACCTAAACACAATCCTATTAAGGCATGGAGGGTGAACATCAACCAAATTTGATCCGCTGGAACAAAATAAAAAGCAAAAGAGAAAATAGCTACGGCACTCATTAAAATGACCAATAATTTTTTCTTATCGAAGATCTTGGTTAATAAAGGTGCACTCGCAGCACCTATCAATAATGAAACCATATAAACGGTTAAGAAATTCCCAATTAGATCTTCTCTACCGACAAAGTATTTAAAGTAAAAAGCACCTGAACTTCCACGTAATGTAATAGTCACCATAATCACAGATGTTAAGCAGAACAATACAACCCAAGGTTTATTTTTAAACAAGTCTAGAATGTCTCGCTTAATTGGCGTCACTTCTTTTTGCGGAGGTTCAATACGCTCTTTAGTCATCAAAAAGGTGATAGTAAATAAAACGATAGCAATTGCGCCATACAAAGCCATGGTGAGCTGCCAGCCTAGTTTTTCATCGCCTTGACCAAACCATTCAACTAACGTTAATGTGTATTGTGATACAAAAATACCACCAGAAAATGCACCAATAAAACGGAAGCTAGCTAACATAGTACGCTGTTGAGTATTAGGTGTAATAACCCCTAACAAAGCGCCATATGGAATATTAATAAATGTATACGCCATCATCATTAATATATAAGTTCCGTAGGCATAAAGTAATTTTCCACCTTCACCAATATCAGGCACGGTAAACGTTAATACACCAGCTCCAGCTATTGGCAGCGCGCCCCACAAAAGATAAGGCCTAAACTTACCAAACTTTGTTTTTGTTCTGTCAGCTAACGCGCCCATCATTGGGTCGGTAAACGCATCGGTGATCCTTGTCACCAACATCATGGTTCCTACGGCCGCAGCAGGAAGCCCAAACACATCAGTATAAAAATATATGAGAAACCCACTGAACACTCCCCAGTATAAATTACTAGCAGTATCCCCTACTGCATAGCCTGTTTTTTCACCCAGTGACAAGGTTTGATTGCTCGGTACATCAGCCATTTAAGGCTCCTTTTGCGAATGCATTAAAAATCTGTAGCGAATTATAAACATTTATTTAACATTATTGAAAACGATTTCATAAAAAAATATAAATTACTTGGAATTAAAATATAAATCGAGGTAATTTATTTGAATAAAAGGGATTGCGAACAACCCTAAAACGTATGTATGTGGAAAGGTTACAAATTGTTTTATAAAAATAGCCCCTATTAAAATCAGCTTATTAATCTAAAGAAGTTTATTTAGGCTTTTGCTAAGCTGTAAAATGTGTCTATCTTTTTACATAGAGAAGTTTTCAGTTAGACAAACTTTACGACAATTAAATTTAGCAAACACATACCTCAATATGAGAGACATTAATGAGCCAAACAATTGAAATATCAGCACTATTACCAGGTATGTATGTGCTTAGAGTGAGTAAACAGAAAGGCGAACTAAAGGTTACTGCTTCGGGCAAAGTCAAAGACCAAGACTATATTGCCCATATGATTGATAAGGGAGTATTGGAAGTAGAAGTTGACCTCGATAAAAGCTCTCATGTAGAAGTAGACGATACTGATAAGGAAGACGATTATACAAATGCTGCGGGGCTTTCTTATAACCAACAGCTAGAAATGTCTTTGAAGTTACATGAACAAGCCATGGGTATTCACAAGAGAGTTTTTAAACGAGTATCAAAAGGCAAGTTACTTCATTTAGAAGAAGCTGGCGAAATAACTGAAAAATTAATAACCACAGCTTTTGAATGCGATGACGCGTTAACACTGGTGACATTGCTAAATGAAGATTCTGAATACTTTTTAGAACACAGCATAAATTGTGCATTATTAATGGTGGTATTTGGTCGTTTTCTGGGTTTGGAAAAATCTAAACTCCATCAATTAGGGGTCGGTGCATTGTTAATGGATATTGGCATGATGAAACTGCCTCTATTACTTACCCAAAAACAAGGTCCATTGACCGATGCCGAAGAAACCAAAATGCAAACTCATATTGATATTGCATTAGCTTTAATAGAACCCATTGGCCATATAGACGACATTAGCATTCAGGTCATTAGGCAGCACCATGAAAGATTAGATGGGACTGGTTACCCAGATGGGCTGCAAGACAAACAAATATCACTCTATGGGCGCATGGCTGCAATCGTTGACACCTATGATTCAATGACAACTGAACGCCCTTACCGAGCAGCGATTCAACCCACACAAGCTTTACTAAAAATGAGTAGCGAAGAGCTAGGGTTAGATCAAGAGTTAATTAATAAGTTTACCACTTGTATTGGTGCTTACCCCATTGGTTCTGTCGTCAAGTTAGATAATAATAAACTTGCGATGGTAATAAGATTAAACCAAAAACAACCTTTAAAACCCGTGGTTATGGTGTTCTACGATATAAATACTCGAAACGAATTAGCGAATAGAATTGACTTATCTGCTGCAGCTATTGAGATTAAAGGTAGTGTATCTATGGACAATGTCACACTAAGCATGCCACAACTGCTCACCAAAGCTTTATCTTTATAGGAAAACCGATTAGCTACGGAGCACCCAATCGGCTGACTCCTAGCATTCGGTCACGTCCTACCAATCAGTGAGCGCAGCCATAGAAAATTCATGTCCTGAGTAATTTAAGATCACAAGTTGAGGTTCAATGCTTATGATTTTAACTTTTTGCTGAATGACGTCTCCCTCAACCATTTTACTACCATTTACCCTCAACCATCTGTCGTTTGGGTTTGACGCATACATATGAGCTGAGAATGACATACTTGGTAACTCCGTCATCACCCAGGCGGGTAATTGATCGACTCGTGGCACTTGGTTCAAGCTATTTTGATCTTGTGAATTGGTTTTAGTATCAAGTTCACTTTGCGAAGATTCCGAAACTTGCGCGATAGCCTGATTAAATTTCTTTAATAACTCATTAGATATTTGAGGTGTGCTTTGGCTAACTTGAGGCGATTCAGTTTTGCTTTCACTTGGTACTGAGTTCGTTACCTTACTGGAGCTATCAATATCATTCGGATCAGCTTGAGGTTGAATTGGAATGACTTCTTTTACTTGCGGTAAAGAGACTTCCACAGTTTTAGTCTCGTCTGGAGTTTTAGTGTCCATTTCAACGTCTTTTATTGACGGAATTAGTTTACCACTTTCAACCAACTTATTAGAGGAAGCCTCTGGCTCTGCAGCTTGTAAAATAACTGTTTTTGATGCAAACATGGAAACAAAAAGCTGATAATTTGCTATCGACCATCCTAAACCAAAACCACCAAACGCCATCACAGCAACTAGCCCACATTTCTTTGCGAAGTATTGCCAAGCGGACGGAATGTCCTGAACTGTAGGTAAAAATAAACTACGATGAAATTGGCTAGCTAAATTGTCTTCTATTCGGCTGTTAGCCAAAGTATTGCTTTGTAGCATTTTCTGGGTAGCAGATTTATTGACTATTTCTTGGTTAATCGTTTGATTTGGGGTGTTTGTAGTTTCAAATTCAACGGTTTGATCAGGATCAATAGCAACTTGTTGAATTCCCATTTCAATCAAACCTTGCACCATTTCAACACTGGTCACTAAGCCTGACTTCTTAATCTTAATCGGGCCATTTTGTTTCACCACACTTGTAATCATCATGCCCGGAACAAGGTTTTGAATATCTATGGTTTGAAGTTGTTGTGAATTAGCCATTTAGCGACCCCAGCATGTATCCCAATAATACTGAAACCGTAAATACAGCGATTAAAGAATAAGTCCACATTTTACCCCGGCGTTGTTTAACCACATCAGCACCTAGTATTTGCTCTGCAGCGGCAAAAAAGATGTGTTGTGGAACCACAGGTAATTGTTTAGTAAACGTCAGAGTTAAAGCTCTATCACATAACAAATTGATAACACGAGGGATCCCTCCGGTTATGTGAAATGCCGCTTTAATCGTGGATTTAGAAAAAATACTAATATCGCCATTGGCCACGCCTAATCTATGACTGATATAAGAACCCACCTCTGCCGCGGTAAGGGGCAATAAATGATAACGAGCGGTTATTCTTTGCGCCAATTGACGTAACTCATTACGCTTTAATAGCTGTTGAAGTTCAGGTTGGCCAATTAATACCACCTTTAATAACTTCTCACGGTTAGTTTCAAGGTTAGTTAATAAACGTAACTGCTCTAGGACCTCAGGTTGTAAATGTTGAGCTTCGTCCACAATCAAAACGGTATTAATGCCCTGCTCATGATTGTTTGCTAATTTGGTTAATATTTGATCGGTAAAGTACTTTAAACTGGCATGTTCTTGTTTGTAAGTGATACCTAATTCGTTACAAATGGTTCCTAATAACTCCAGTGCCGATAAGGTTGGATTAAGGATCATAGCCACTTGTGTATTTTCGGGTAATTGCTGCATTAGTTTTCTAGATACAGTGGTTTTACCTGTTCCAACTTCGCCGGTTAACATCACAAAACCACCACTTTCCCTGAGCCCAAATATCAAATGGGCTAAGGCTTCTTTATGTCGCGGACTCATATACAAATAGTCGGGATTAGGTGCAATTGAAAACGGATTATCGTTCAATCCAAAATAACTTAGATACATAAGGGTAATGACAGTCCATTAATTATTATCAGAATGAGAGTTAAACCTTCATTCAAGAGGCGAGGATAAACTACCCAGTTAACTGAATATTGTCAAAGATCAGTTACAACTTTTCAGGCATAATATCACCATGAATTATTTAAAAGCATTCCGTAGCACAAGATGCAAAAATACTTAGTTGGTGGCGCAGTGCGCGATAAGTTACTCGGGCGACCGGTTAAAGATCGTGATTGGGTAGTCGTAGGCAGCACACCACAACAAATGTTAGATCTTGGGTACCAAGCTGTAGGTGCCGACTTTCCGGTCTTCTTACATCCCAAATCAAAAGAAGAGTATGCTCTGGCCCGCATTGAACGTAAAAATGGTCAAGGTTATACAGGCTTCAGCTGTGACGCTTCTGCAAATGTGACTTTAGAAGAAGATTTATTACGTCGTGACTTAACTATCAATGCAATGGCCATGGATCAAACCGGCAATATTATTGATCCCTACAATGGCCAAACAGACTTAGCCAACAAACAGCTGCGCCATGTGTCAAATGCATTTATTGAAGACCCGCTTCGAGTATTACGTGTCGCTCGATTTGCCGCACGTTATCACAATTTAGGTTTTACCATTGCCACTGAAACCTTCAGTTTAATGAGTGAAATTGTCAAAGCTGGTGAATTACAAACACTCAGTGCGGAACGAGTTTGGCAAGAAACCGCTAGAGCATTATTAGAAGATCATCCAGAAGTGTACCTAAACAACATCAGAGGCTGCGGAGCGTTAGAAATTTGGTTTCCTGAGTTGGCGGCTTTATGGGGAATACCAAATCCGGCTAAGTGGCATCCAGAAATTGATACAGGCATACACACCATTATGGTTATGCAGCAAGCTGCCAAGTTGTCCAACAAACTGACAGTACGTTATGCGGCCTTGGTTCATGATTTAGGTAAGGCTCTCACGCCACCAGACAAGTGGCCTTCTCATCATGGTCACGAAAAGCTTGGCTTAAAGCCAATCAAAGAACTAAGTAAACGCCTAAAAGTGCCTAACGAATGCAGAGATTTAGGTTTATTAGTGAGTGAATATCATAGCCATATTCATCGAGCATTTGAGTTAAAGCCCAGTACTATTTTAGGGGTACTAAACCGATGTGACGTGTGGCGCAAACCACAACGATTTGAAGAGTTATTAACTGCCTGCAAAGCGGACGCTAGAGGAAGAACCACCTTTGAAGACTCGACATATTCCCAAGCAGATTACATATGGCAATGTTATCAATCTGCAGTTGAAATAGATGTCAAAGCAATACTTGCTACCGGATTAAAAGGCGCAGCTATAAAACAAGAGCTTGATAAACAAAGATTAGTAGCCATAACTAACACCAAAGCTAATTTCACCATTCCAACTAATTAATCACAGGAACCTTTATGTTAACTTCGACTCAACTTTCCACCATGTTAACCCTTCAAGATGGCATGAATAAAAAGGTCAATCCAGACTGGTTAAATGCAGGCTACGCCTATTTACGTGCTGCTATGATTGAGTCAGTTGAAGGTATAGAACACCATGGTTGGAAGTGGTGGAAAGCCCAACAAAAAGATTTACCGCAATTACAAATGGAATTGGTCGATATCTGGCATTTTGCCTTGTCACACATCATTATCGGTTTTGATGGCGACATTGCACAATCAGCAACAACTATTGCCGAAGAACTCGCCTCAAAACGCAACCAAGTAACATTTGACGGCAAGGATTATGACTTTACTCAACAAGACATTTTAGACAACCTAGAACTTATGGCTGGCTTGTGTGCTGCTAAACGTTTTGATGTTCCTTTATTTATCAAAATAGTTGAACAAGCGGAAATGAATTCAGACGAATTATACCGCCAATATGTGGGTAAAAATGTTTTAAACTTTTTCCGTCAAGACCATGGATACAAAGACGGCACTTACATTAAAATTTGGAATGATCGTGAAGACAACGAACATCTAGTTGACGTATTAAATAGCCTTGACATTAATTTGGCTGACTACAGTGACCAAGTATACGTGGGCCTTAAACAACGTTACCCAAGTTAATCGCTAAGTACTAGGAGACTAGAAAACAAACAGGCGGTGGTGAGCATCATCGCCTCAGTGTTTAGTTTTTTCTTTATGCCTTTCACTTATCTTTTACAAAGTTTGCTTAGCATTTTCACCGACAACATTAATCTCTAATTGATCACTTTCAGCCTGCTTATCCGCTTCAATTAACTGCTGATTTGACAGGGACAAACTCGACTCAGTGTCCGGCATTGTTTTTACACGATCACCGATTTCCAATTTATAACTAGCGCGCCCTAATTCTACACCGGCTTTATAAGCAGCTCTTTGATCAATTGACGTTTGTAGAGTTTGATTGATTTCTGTTAGACGATTATGGGTGGTTAATCCCATTTTATAGGCTTTATTATTTAATTCATTGTATCTAGCCATGGCAAGCAAAGCATGTTGGGCTGCTGCGTCTTGCCTAGCTTGTTGTTTAGCGTTAAATGAAGCCTCATATTTAGCCTCTTTCTTCCTAGCTTCTTGTTCAGCCCAGGCAAACGCTTTTTGGCTAGCATCTTGATAAACCTCTGCAGTAATATTCACCTGTAGTTGAGCATGATTAAAACTAATCACTAGAGTTTTGTTAATAAATGGAATATCAATATCGTAACGCACCACACTGTCTTTGCTTACTAATTCATAAACGTTTGCTGTCACCCAAGAGATTGTAGATTTAAGCAAACGCGTTTTAAAATCGGAGGCAATATTATTATTCACTTGGCCAGAATAATTAGAGTCTAATGAAAGGTGAGTAATTGTTTTATTTGAGATCGCTTCCGCAGCACTTGAAGAGCCCAATCCACCCGCAGTATAAAAAACGCTAGCAATAATTATTGATGCAACTAGGCGTTTTCTAGCATGATTACATGTAGACCTATTCTGAATAGATTTTGCGCTAATGATTAACTGATTAGGTTGAATAATTTGCAGGATTTTATCTTGCATAACTCAGTTACACCTCAAAAATTAGATATAGGTTTATTTAGGCTCAAATAAAACAGGAAGTAAAGGTAAAAATTTAACACCAAACTAACAGACCAGTTGTAAATCACCTTCCCTAATACACAGCAAAAAGTTAACGTTCTCTATCAAGAGAGGACGCTAAATGTCATAAAACCAACATGATTCTTAAACTAAATGGTCACAAAAAATCATTAATCTTGTAAACAATTTAGCCTATTTAGGACTGTTATGTTTACCGTGTCAGATGTACTTGAAAAACACTATCCAAGTTTGGCAAACAAGCCAGTATTGTTGAAACCTTTGACCTTTGTGTTACGGCATTTGTTACACGAAAAAGACATGCAAGCTTTTGCAAAAGACTATCCAAACCATCAAGGAA
>NZ_JBPOFP010000086.1:0-19896 GCF_051252315.1 Paraglaciecola sp.
GTACTGAAGATATAAATGAAGATGTATTTACTCAACATACTTGCGCGTCAGAGTTACCAGCAGTTGATTTATTAATTCGCACAGGCGGAGAGCAGCGCATTAGTAATTTTTTACTTTGGCAAGTGGCTTATGCTGAACTGTATTTTTGTAATGATTATTGGCCTGATTTTAATGAAAGTTCATTTCAAGCGGCTGTAGATAATTTTAGTGACCGTCAGCGACGCTTTGGCAAAACGTCTGAGCAAGTAAGTTGATGGTTATTAACTTAAGATTGAATAAAAATGGGATAACGCTTTGTTAAAACAACGAATTCTGACAGCCGTTATTTTGGCACCACTTGCTCTGATGGCAATTTTATTTTTACCATTGGTGAGTTTTCAGGTGGTGATTGCATTAGTAGTAGGGCTAGGGGCTTGGGAATGGTCCAGCATGTCGGGAATCACTCGAAAATTTACTAAAGTGTCCTATGCAATTTTAGTCACGGCAATCTGTTTGCTGTTGGCCTTTATGTTACCCACCGACATGATTTGGTACCAAGGTAAGCTCAATAGTCTTTATCATTATATCCTGTCTCTAGCTGCTCTTTGGTGGCTTATTTCTTTAGCCATGATCATTGTTTATCCAAGGTTTAGTTCAATATGGTATTGCAGTAAACCTATACGCGGCATTTTTGGCTTTTTTACTTTGATCCCGACCTGGGTTGCGGTTATTTCTTTACGAACTAGTTTGTATGATGTCGACCCCTTTTACGGAGCTTCGCTCATTTTTTATGTGCTGGGTATAGTTTGGGCTGCTGACATTGGTGCATTTTTTGTTGGTATCAAATTTGGTAAACATAAACTACGACCATTAGTTTCCCCAGGTAAAACCCTTGAAGGGTTGATGGGCGGTATTTTTGCTTCTTCATTGATCATTGCATTTGCTGCGACACATTATCAATTTGATACGTCAAGAATGTGGTTACATGTTGTCATTGGTGCATTAACTGTAGGTGTATCGGCTCTAGGTGATTTAAATGAAAGTATGTTTAAGCGCTGTGCGGGTATAAAAGACAGTGGTACTTTATTGCCTGGTCATGGCGGTATTATGGATAGAATAGACAGCTTAACTGCAGCTTTCCCAGTCTTTGCATTTTGTTATGTGACTTGGATGGCCTAATGCCCCCATTTTCAAACCAACAACAGAAGCTACAAAAAATCACTATTCTTGGTGCGACTGGCTCTATTGGTCAAAGTACGATAGACGTTATAAGTCGACACCCTGAGCTGTTTAGTGTGTATGCATTAACAGCTAATAGTAATATTGAATTGCTACTCACTCAGGCAAAACTCTGTCATCCTGAATATGTCGTAGTTTCCGATAAGCGTTATTTTACCCAAGCAAAAGAAATGTTTACCCGTGAAGGTTTGAAATGCGAAGTATTACTTGGCATAGAAGGCCTAATACAAGTTGCTGGTTCTGGTGACGTTGACCTTGTTATGGCGGCTATTGTGGGGGCAGCGGGTTTATTACCAACTCTTGCCGCGGTGAATGCAGGTAAAAAAGTGTTGTTGGCGAATAAAGAATCCCTGGTGATGTCCGGTGACTTATTTATTCAAGCTGCAAATGAAAATAATGCACAAATATTACCTATAGATAGTGAACACAATGCAATTTTCCAGTGCTTACCGTCTGATTATCAATATGGAAATATAGTTGCGAGCGGCATAAGTAAAATTTTATTAACCGGCTCGGGCGGTCCATTTTTAAATAGGCCTATTTCAGAATTACCAACAGTTACACCACAACAAGCGTGTGCTCACCCTAATTGGGACATGGGGCAAAAGATATCCGTCGATTCTGCAACCATGATGAATAAAGGTCTTGAGTTTATTGAAGCTAGATATTTGTTTGGGTTAAAGCCCGAAGATATTCAAGTAGTACTTCACCCTCAAAGTATTATCCACTCTATGGTGCAGTATGTAGATGGTTCTGTTATCTCACAGATGGGCAACCCCGACATGCGCACCCCTATTGCACATGCTTTAGCTTATCCGGAGCGTATAGAGTCGGGGGTGAAACCATTAGACTTTAATACAGTTGCAAACTTTAGTTTTACTGAACCAGAGGTTGTTCGTTTTCCAAATCTATATTTAGCCATTCAAGCCAGTAAAGCTGGGCAGTATGCTACAACTGTTTTAAATGCTGCGAACGAGGTTTCGGTTGAGGCTTTTTTACAAGGGAAAATCGGCTTTACACAGATCGCCGAAGTGAATGAAGAATGCCTACAACAAACCTCTGCACATGTTCTAGATAGTATTGATGCTGTTATCGCTAGCGATGAAGAAGCTAGATTATTAAGTCAAAAACTTATCAAACAAATGAATTCGTCTGTTTTACAGGATGTGATTTAAATGTTTGAGCTTTTGAGAAATGTTGGTTCTTTTATACTTGCATTAGGCATACTCGTGGCTGTTCATGAGTGGGGGCACTTCTGGGTTGCTCGTCGTTGTGGGGTAAAAGTAGAAAAATTCTCTATTGGTTTTGGAAAAGCGTTTTGGCGCAAAACAGATAAGTACGGTACAGAATTTGTTTTGGCTCTAATTCCATTAGGCGGCTATGTGAAAATGCTTGATGAGCGAGTGGCTGAAGTGTCAGAGCAAGATTTACCTTACGCGTTTAATCGCCAACATGTATTGAAACGAATTGCGATTATTGCTGCGGGTCCTTTGGTTAATTTTTTGTTTGCTATTGTTGCCTTATTTTTAATGTATTTAATTGGTTTGCAAACCATCAAACCTGTAGTCGGAAGTATTGAACCGCAGAGTATTTTAAGTCAAAGCGTTATTCCTGCTAAGGCTACCTTAGTGCAAATAGGTGAGCGTAAAGTGACTGATTGGGAAGATGTGAATTTTGAATTAATGTCTCACATCGGTAAAAAACAATTGATACTTAAATGGACAGAAAACAATCATCCTATTGCTAAGTCTGCAAAAATAGACATTAGTGATTGGAAATTTGATCCAGATAAAGAGTCGCCATTAACTAGTTTAGGCTTGATGCCATTTAGGCCTGAGGTATCAAAAACACTAGGATATGTACAAAAAGATTCAGCAGCAGAAAAAATAGGTTTGCTGGCTGACGATAAAATTTTGCGTTTAGATGGAACTAGTATGCAAAATTGGGAACAAATAGTGAGTCATGTGGTTGCAAAACCAAATGAAACTATCCAAGTCGATGTTTTGAGAAATAATCAAAATGTGCGTTTACAGGGATTGGTTGGAAGTAAAGAAAATGATCAATCAGTAGTTGGATATATGGGGTTTACCCCAAGATATGAAGCTTGGCCAGAAGGTATGGTGTTTATTCATCAATATGGTTTGGTTCGGGCATTGGGTAAAGCGGTAGACAAAACTTGGCGTTTAATGACTTTAAGTATAGAGATGCTTGGAAAGTTGTTAACAGGTGATGTGTCGGTAAAAAGTTTAAGTGGCCCTATAGCTATTGCTCAAGGAGCAGGCATGAGTGCAAGTTCTGGCTTAGTTTACTTTTTAAGCTTTCTAGCGCTAATTAGTGTTAATTTAGGCATAATTAACCTTTTACCTTTACCAGTGCTTGATGGTGGTCACTTACTGTATTATTTTATAGAGTTTTTGAGTGGTCGCCCCGTCCCAGATTCAGTACAAGAAGTGGGCTTTAAAATTGGTGGCATTGTGCTGCTATTGTTAATGAGTGTTGCAATTTTTAATGATATTGCGCGTTTATAGTTTTTATCGGTCTTTATGACCATATACGTATTTTCGAATACGTTTAGGAAGAATACTAAATCAATGAAGTTTAAACAGTTAGTTGTTGCCGGATTAATGTTGTCCATTGCTAGCTTAGCAAAAGCAGCACCCAGTAGTGAATTTGTTGTTAAAGACATCAAAATAGAAGGGTTACAACGTGTCGCTTTAGGTGCCGCTTTGACATATTTGCCGGTTAACGTTGGTGACGAAATGAATAGTTTCCGAATCTCTCAGTTGATCCGCTCTATGTATTCTTCTACTCACTTTGAAAGCATTCAGATATTACGTGACGGAAACGTTCTTATTGTGCGAGTCCATGAGCGCCCCACTATCAGTAATATAGAGTTTGAAGATAACGATGATATTAAGGATGAACAACTACAAGAAAGTTTAGACGGTAATAATATTGTTGTCGGTGAGCCATTAGATAAAACGATGCTAACTCAGGTTGAAAATGGTTTAAAAGACTTCTTTTATAGCATAGGTAAATACAACGCTGATGTGACGGCGATTGTTACACCTTTGCCAAGAAACCGTGTTGATTTAAAGTTACTGTTTGAAGAAGGTGATGCAGCTAGCCTTGAGCAAATCAATATCGTAGGTAATTCAATTTATTCCGACGAAGAATTATTAGAACAAGTTGAATTACAATTTGATACGCCTTGGTGGGATTTCTTATCTGAAACTCGTTACCAAAAACAAACCTTAACAGGTGATATGGAAACGATTACTAGTCATTATAAAGATCGTGGTTATTTACGATTTAATATTGATTCTACTCAAGTCTCTATGACTCCAGATAAGGAAGGGATCTACATTACCTTAAACGTCGATGAAGGCGAAAAATACGAAATATCTGACGTGGAACTGATTGGTGACTTGTTAGGGTTTGAAGAATATTTAAAACTGGTTTTACCTATTAGAAAAGGCCAGTTGTATAACCAAGCTCAAGTAACGTATACCGAAGAATATATTAGTAAATATTTGGGGCGTTATGGATATGCCTATCCAACGGTTACCACTATTCCTGATATTAATGATGATGACAAAACCGTTAAGTTGGTATTGTCAGTTGATCCAGGCAAACGTATTTATGTACGTAGAATAAACTTTGAAGGCAATATCAGTACTGCTGATGAAGTGTTACGACAATCTGTTAACCAAATGGAAGGTTCTTGGTTATCTAACGATACATTAGAAGTGTCTAAAAATAGTTTGTCGCGTTTAACTTATATGGAAAAAGTAGACTTCGAAACGGTTCGTTTACCGGGTGAAGAAGACAAAGTCGATGTTAATTTTACCGTTAAAGAGCAGGCTTCAGGTTCATTCAATGCCGGTATTGGTTACGGTGATAGAACCAAATTAAGCTTACAGGCGGGGATTCAACAAGATAACTTTTTGGGAACAGGTAAACGTGTGGCTTTTAATGTCAGCACAGTGTCATATCAAAAGAGTGTACAGCTTTCTTATACGGACCCGTATTTTACCATTGATGGAATTAGTCTAGGTGGTTCTGTTTCATACAGTGAATTTGACGGTAGTTCAGCAAACCTGATTCAATATAACAGTAAGCAATTCTCTGTTGGGACCAATATTGGTTACCCTATTGATCAATACAATCGGATTAATTTTGGATTAACCTACTCAAATGTAGAGCTATTCCAAAACCAGCCTTATGTTCAGACCATAAGATTTAACAACCAATTTATTGATCCTAATAACCCAGATGCAGCTATTAATTATTATAGTTTCTTGGCTTCAGTAGCTTGGTCAAGGTCAACCTTAAACCGTGGTGTTTTTCCAACAGCAGGCTCGTCGCAAAGAGCGTCTTTTGGGGTCACAACGCCTAACTCAGACGTTAACTACTTTAAAACCGATTTTGATGGTAAATGGTATTTCCCATTATCACGTAATCAGCGCTGGTCTTTCTTAGCTAGATTAAAAATGGGTTATGGTAACGGTTATGGTGATGTAGACGGTATTGACCAAATATTGCCATTTACCCAACACTTTACCGCTGGTGGTGCAGACACATTACGTGGATTTGAGAACAATACAGTCGGTCCAAGGGGCGTGTTAGTGAGCCCTAATTCAGTGGTTACCGATCCAAGTGGACGTCCAATATTGGGAAGTCCAACAACTGACAGTATTTCAATATCGAGACGTTCTCTCGGGGGGAATGCTATGTTGTTAGGTGGTGTGGAGCTAATTGTCCCCACTCCTTTTGTCGACGTAGACTTTGATAATTCTGTTCGAAGCAGTATGTTTATTGATGTAGGTAACGTATGGGATACTGAGTTTGATTATGATCGTTATAAAGATCTGACTGTCAATACTACATATAGTGATGATGATATACTTGATTATAGTGACCCATCTAAATATAGAGCTTCCTATGGTCTTTCTGTACAATGGTTGTCACCTATGGGACCTATGGTATTTAGTTTCTCTAGGCCAATTGAAGAACAAGAAGGTGATGATACTAAGTTCTTCACCTTTAATATTGGTCAAACATTTTAATTTTTCGGTTGGAATACCAACCCCATAACAATAAGAAACAGGAGTTTCCTTTGAAAAAATTTACTAAAAGTTTAATTGCTGGAGCGTTGATTGGCACAGCTATGATGAGTTCTGCAGTACAAGCGGAACAAAAAATTGGAGCGGTTAACGTACAAGGTATTTTCCAAAGTTTGCCTCAGGCTGCTACCATCCAACAAACTATTGCTGAAGAGTTTAAAGATAAAACCGAAGAAGTAAGCAGACTTGAAAAAGACATTAAGTATTACCTTGAAAAAAATCAACGTGATGCTGCTACTATGAGTGATAAAGAGAAAAAAGAGCTTCAAGAAAAAATCATTCAACTTAGAACAGATTACGAAGCTAAAGCAAAACCTTTACAACAAGAAATCCAACAACGCGCCCAACAAGAGCAAAATAAGTTGTTAGGTCTAATCAGACAAGGTATTGAAGCTGTTGCCGCAAAAGAAAAGTATGACGTAATATTGAATGCGACTGCTGTAACGTTTATTAAACCTGAGCATGACATTTCTAAAGCTGTAATTGAGCAAGTTAATAAAATCAAATAGCTTTTAGTATTAAAAAGCAGGCCCTGTTTTAACAGGGTCGCAATCTCAAGTAGGAGATATTTTGAGTCATTCACTGAGTTTAGCTTTTATAGCGCAAGCTATTGGAGCAGAATTACATTTGGCGGATGGTGATACTCCAGATGCCCTCATCACAAACCTTGCAAGTTTAGCCAAAGCTGGTAATGGTCAGATTTCATTTTTGTCTAATAGCAAGTATCGTAGTCAACTTCTGGAAACACGAGCTCAAGCCGTCATTATTCATTCAGATGAACTCGCTCACTGTACCCAAAGCGCACTGGTTATGGCTAATCCTTATGTTGGATATGCTAAAGCCGCACAACTTTTAGATGATACGCCTTCTGCAGCCCATCAAGTCTCACCACGTGCCGATATTGCATCAAGTGTTACGTTAGGTGACGGTGTTAAGGTTGGTGCTTTTTCGGTAATTGAAGACGATGTCACCCTTGGTGATAATGTTCAAATTGGTGCGGGCTGTTTTATTGGCAAAGGTACAACAATCGGTGCAAACACTAAATTGTGGGCCAATGTCAGTGTTTATCACAATGTGATAATCGGAACAGATTGTTTGGTACAAGCAAATACCATCATCGGCAGTGATGGATTTGGTTATGCAAATGACCAAGGTCAGTGGATTAAGATCCCACAGTTAGGCAGTGTAATCATTGGCGATAGAGTCGAAATTGGCGCCAGTACTACTATTGACCGTGGTGCTTTAGAAAATACTATTTTAGGTGATGGCGTTATTATTGATAATCAATGCCAAATTGCCCACAACGTTGAGATAGGCGAAAATACCGCTATGGCGGCATGTTCCGTAGTCGCAGGAAGTACCACAATCGGTAAAAATTGCAGTATTGCTGGTTTAGTTGGCATCAATGGCCACATTTCTATTTGTGATGGTGTGGTTATGACAGGTATGAGCATGATGACTAAAAACATTACACAAGCTGGTGTGTATTCATCTGGAATGCCCGCAGAGCCATATAAACAGTGGCGTAAAAATGTGGTTGCCATGCGAAATATAACCAGCCTTAATCAGCGTATTAAAACATTGGAAAAATATCAAGACGAGTAGTTAGCCTACTGTTTTGATTGTTTAGGAGTACACCTTGGCTAATAGTTTACAACCTCTAGAAATAGAAGAGATTATGGAGCTTTTGCCCCATAGATACCCATTTTTGTTAGTAGATAGAGTAACGGATTACACTCTTTATGAGTCTATCGATGCCTATAAAAACATCACCTTTAATGAACCTTGTTTTACCGGACATTTTCCTGGTAAGCCGATTTTCCCTGGTGTATTGATTCTAGAAGCCTTAGCTCAAGTAGCTGGTGTTTTAGGATTTAAAAGCCAAGGCAATAGCGATGATCTATATTTATATGCCGGTATAGATAAAGCACGTTTTAAAATGCCTGTCGTACCGGGCGATCGGTTAGATATGAAAGTTAACCTGATTAAAGAAAAACGTGGAATTTGGAAGTTTCATGGTGTGGCCAGTGTTGATGGCAAAGCGGCTTGTGAAGCTGAATTTATGTGTGCCATGAGGAAATTGTAAAAGGTGATCCATTCTACTGCCATAATACATTCATCAGTTAAACTGGGTGAAAATGTTTCTATTGGACCCTTCTGTGTCATTGATGCAGATGTATCAATTGGAGACAACTGTGTGTTTGAGTCCCATGTGGTAGTGAAAGGTAAAACTACTATTGGCAAAAATAATCATTTTTACCAATTTGGTTCTATCGGTGAAGATTGCCAAGATAAAAAATATGCAGGTGAACCAACGGAGCTAATTATTGGAGACAATAATATATTTCGTGAAGGTGTCACAGTCCATCGTGGCACCATTCAAGATAAATGTGTCACTATCATAGGTTCTAATAATTTGATTATGACTTATGTACATATTGCCCACGATTGTGTCATTGGTAGTAATAGTATCTTGGCTACTCATGCAACCTTGGCAGGACATGTTCATGTTGGCGATTGGGTTATAATGGGCGGCATGACAGCCGCTCATCAATTTTGTCATATCGGCTCACATAGTTTTGTTGCAGGTGGTGTTATTGCTTTTAGAGATGTGCCTCCTTTTGTGATGTTAGGTGATGATTCAACCCCTAAAGGCATTAACTCTGAAGGGTTGCGCCGAAGAGGTTTTGAACCTGAAACAATTTTACAGATCAAACGAGCATATAAAATTTTGTATCGAAGCGGAAATAGAGCAGAAGAAGCGGTAGAAAAGCTTCGTGAAATGCCCGATGCTTCACCAGAAATCAACATGTTGGCAGACTTTGTAAGCAACTCTTCTAGAGGAATTGTACGCTAAATCATGAGCGACAAAACACTCAAAATTGGTATCGTCGCAGGTGAAGCTTCTGGCGACATTCTTGCCGCAGGACTGATTAAACAGTTAAAAAAACGATTTCCTAATGCCACATTCGAAGGTATTGCCGGTCCCAAAATGCAAAACCAAGGGTGTTCTTCATTATTTGAAATGGAAGAGTTGTCTGTGATGGGGTTAGTTGAAGTCTTATCTCGAATTCGCAGACTCATGTTCATTCGTAAAACTCTTACTCAGCATTTTTTGAACAATCCTCCTGACGTGTTTATTGGGGTTGATGCGCCTGATTTTAATTTAAATCTCGAATCGAAGTTAAAGAAACGGGGCATTAAAACTGTTCACTATGTCAGCCCTACTGTTTGGGCATGGCGTGAAAAACGTATTTTTAAAATAGCTAAGGCTACCAATTTAGTCTTAAGTATCTTTCCTTTTGAAAAAAAGGTGTATGACAAGCATCAAATTCCATGCGATTTTGTTGGTCATACTATGGCTGACGACATTGACATCTCACCTGATATGGCTGGTACACGTCAAGCGTTGAACTTAAAAGACAATGACGTAGTTTTGGCCGTGCTTCCTGGCAGCCGTAAACGGGAAGTGGACACCTTATTGGACGTATTCATTCAATCAAGTTTGAAGATTAGACAAGACATTCCAGACCTCAAAGTGTTGATCCCGGTTGTTAACAGACAGCGTAAACAACAAGTAGACGAATATTTACAAACACATTTACCTGAGCTTGATTGTCGGGTGGTGATTGGCCATGCAAGAGAAGTGATGATTGCATCAGATGCGGTATTGTTAGCTTCTGGTACTGCGACCCTTGAAGCCATGTTATGTAAAAAAAATATGGTCACGGCTTATCAATTAAGCCCAATTACTTACCAGTTAATGCGCTGGTTATATAAAGCGAAATATTTCGCTTTACCTAATGTGTTAGCAGACCAAAAATTGATCCCGGAATTGCTCCAAGAAGACGTCAGCGTAGATAATATTGTTGAGCTTTTGTTACCAATGTTGGCGGAAAAAAATAGTGAAAAACAGCAAAAATTGATATCTAAGTTTGAAATGTTACACCAATCATTGAGGCAAGATGCAGATGTGCAAGCAGCAAATGCGGTTGCAAATTTGATCGAAAACTCAGCCTCGAACAAAAATATTGAACTAACACAATGAATAAAATTTTGGCAGGGGTAGACGAAGTTGGTCGAGGCCCATTAGTAGGCGATGTGGTAACAGCTGCAGTTATTTTAGATCCTAATTATCAAATAGCAGGTTTAGCTGACTCAAAGAAAATTTCGGAAAAAAAGCGAAACGTCTTGGCTAGCGAAATAAAAGAACATGCACTAGCCTGGTCAATAGGCCGAGCAAGCCCACAAGAAATAGATAAGTTAAACATTTTACATGCCACTATGTTAGCGATGACTAGGGCAGTAGATGGTCTTTCTATTCAACCTGAACATGTGATGGTTGATGGTAATCGATGTCCAAATTGGCAATATTCCAGTGAAGCTATCATCAAAGGAGATGGACTTATTGCTGAGATTTCAGCTGCATCCATTATTGCAAAAGTAGCCCGTGATGAAGAAATGGTCCAACTTGACAAGCGTCACCCAGAATATGGCTTTGCTCAGCATAAAGGGTATCCCACTAAATTACATATCGCTAAGCTCGCTGAATTAGGTCCTTTGGCTGAATACCGCATGAGTTTTAAGCCTGTACAACAATCCTTAAGTTTACGTGATGGCCAATTAGCAGGTAGTAAATGAGCGATTCTCTAGCCCCAACTGAATTTATACATTTACGCGTACACAGTGACTTTTCCATGTTGGATGGCTTAAACAAAATTAAGCCCATCATAGCAAAAGTTAAAGAGCTCAATATGCCCGCTGTGGCGTTGACCGATCAAATGAATATGTGTGGTCTAGTTAAGTATTATGGCCAAGCACATGCTAACGGAATTAAACCCTTAATAGGCACTGACTTTTGGGTGCAAAGTGATGAGTTAGAAGATAGTTTATTCCGCCTTACCTTATTGGCGATGAATAATCAGGGTTACAAAAACATCACCTTATTAATATCTAAAGCTTATGAACGTGGAAGTATTAATGATAGGGCAGTGATTGACCGAAATTGGTTAGTCGAGTTTAAAGAAGGTGTGTTGATCATATCTGGTGGTAAGGCTGGTGACTTAGGCCAAGTACTTACCAAAGGTAATATTGAGCTAGCTAATCAAATTACCGCATTTTATCAACAGCACTTTCCTGATTGTTATTACCTTGAATTAACCCGCACAGGTCGGTTAGGTGAAGAAAATTATATTCACCGAGCAGTAGAATGGGCAGATCAAAATGCGCTCCCAGTAGTAGCGACTAATGAAGTATGTTTTGTCGAGCAAAAAGGTTTTGATGCACACGAAATAAGAGTGGCCATTCATGATGGTTTTACGCTGAATGACCCTAGGCGTCCCAAAGAATATAGTGATCAGCAATATCTTCGAAGCGCCGATGAAATGCTTGAGTTATTTAAAGATATTCCTGAGGCCATTCAAAATACGGTAGCCATTGCCAAACGTTGTAACGTAACCGTGCAGCTGGGCACTTATTTTCTGCCAGACTTTCCTACTGAAGGCATGGATATAAAAGACTTCTTAGTTAAAGTTTCCAGAGAAGGTTTGGAACGTCGTTTAGCCTTTTTATTTCCTGATGAAGAAGTGCGTAAAGAAAAACGTCCAGAATATGATGAACGCCTAGAGATAGAATTAGTTGTTATCAATGACATGGGATTCCCTGGTTACTTTTTGATCGTAATGGAATTTATTCAATGGAGTAAAGATAACAATATTCCAGTTGGCCCAGGGCGAGGGTCTGGTGCTGGTTCTTTGGTAGCTTATGCTTTAGATATCACCGATCTTGATCCTCTTGAATACGATTTGTTATTTGAACGTTTTCTAAACCCTGAACGTGTTTCTATGCCTGACTTTGATGTTGATTTTTGCATGGACAGACGAGATGAGGTTATCGATCATGTTGCCGAAATGTATGGCCGAGATGCTGTGTCTCAAATCATCACATTTGGCACCATGGCAGCCAAAGCCGTTGTGCGAGATGTAGGCCGAGTATTAGGTCACCCATATGGGTTTGTGGATAATATTTCTAAATTGATCCCACCTACACCAGGCATGACCCTTGAAAAAGCCTTTGTTGAAGAACCTCGCTTACCAGAGTTATACAACCAAGATGAAGATGTAAAAGATCTCATAGACATGTGCCGTATTTTAGAAGGGGTTACCCGAAATGCCGGTAAACATGCTGGTGGTGTGGTTATTTCTCCTACGACAATTACTGACTTTGCCCCACTTTATTGTGATGATGAAGGTAAAAACCCGGTTACTCAGTTTGATAAAAATGATGTTGAAACAGCTGGCTTGGTCAAATTTGACTTCTTGGGGTTACGTACCTTAACGATCATTCAATGGGCTATTGATATGATCAAGACCGGTAAAGGCAAAGATATAGATATAGCCGCAATCTCGTTAACTGATCCTAAGTGTTTTAAAATTTTGCAAAACTCTGAAACTACTGCGGTATTCCAGTTGGAATCTCGTGGTATGAAAGAGCTCATCAGTCGTTTAAAACCCGATACATTTGAAGATATTATCGCCCTTGTTGCACTCTTCAGACCTGGGCCATTGCAATCAGGCATGGTAGACAATTTTATTGACCGTAAACACGGCCGAGAAGATATCTCTTACCCAGATGCTGAATACCAACATGAATGTTTAAAAGAGATACTTGAGCCGACTTACGGCATTATCTTGTATCAAGAACAAGTAATGCAAATTGCTCAGGTTATGTCAGGTTATAGCCTAGGAGGTGCAGATATGTTGCGCCGGGCTATGGGTAAGAAAAAACCTGAAGAGATGGAGAAACAGCGAGGCTCTTTTGAAAGCGGTGCAAAAGACAACGGCATAGATCCTAACCTTGCCATGAAAATTTTTGACTTGGTGGAAAAATTCGCTGGGTATGGATTCAATAAATCTCACTCTGCTGCTTATGCATTAGTGTCTTATCAAACCTTATGGCTTAAAACTCATTTCCCTGCTGAGTTTATGGCGGCTGTTATGTCGGCGGATATGGACAATACAGACAAAATTGTGACTTTGGTTGACGAATGTAGCCGTATGAATATCACCATTTTACCACCCGATGTGAATGCGGGGAGCCATAAGTTTACGGTAGATGACCAAGAACGAATTGTATACGGAATTGGTGCGATTAAAGGTGTAGGTGAAGGCCCGATAGAAGCCATTATTGAAGCGCGAGAAGAAAAAGGTAAGTTCACTGACTTATTTGATTTTTGTGCAAAAGTGGATACTAAACGGATTAATAAACGGGTCTTAGAAAAGTTAGTATTAGCTGGCGCATTAGATACCTTGGGCCCACACAGAGCATCAATTCAAGCGTCGTTGCCAAATGCCATCGCAGCGGCTAATCAGCACGCAAAAGCAGAATCTGTTGGTCAACCTGATATGTTTGGTTTGTTGAATACCGAACCTGAACAAGTTCAGCAAGCGTTTGCGAATGTAAACCCTTGGCCAGAAAAAGTATGGTTGGATGGTGAAAAATTGACGCTAGGTTTATACCTAACAGGTCATCCCATTAATCAGTATTTAAATGAGATCAAGCGATATACCCAATGCCGATTAGTTGATTTAAAACCGACTAATCGAGACCAGGTTGCTTTTGCCGTGGGCTTAGTGGTGGGTAAACGGGTCATGGTGAGTAAAAGAGGTAAGCGATGGGCGTTAGTCACCTTAGACGATAAAAGCGCTAGAATGGAAATCCGCTTCTCTCCAGAAATGTTAGAACAGTATGAAGAACTGTTGGAAGAGGATAAAATACTGCTTATTAGCGGGCAGGTCAGAGATGATGATTACTCTGGTGGCATGATGATGTCAGCTCGCGATGCCATGGATATTATCCAAGCCAGAGAAAAAAATGCTAAGTGGTTACAAATACATCTAGAATCTAGCTGGTGTAATCCTGCTACAATCGATAAACTACAAGCAATTTTACAGCCTCACCAAGGTGGCAGTTGCCCAGTCCAGATACACTATGTACATCCGGATGCAAAAGTCGATTTGGCGTTAGGCGCGCAGTGGTATGTAACCCCTGAAGATGAACTGTTATATGAGTTACAACAGTTATTGGGTAAACCACAGGTTAATTTAGAGTTTCATTAGTTGGTTCTGTCTTAAAGAGCGAAACGAATGAAGGTAATAACAAATATATTATTAGGTGTTAAATGAGCGTAAATTTCTTGGAATTCGAAAAACCTATCGCTGAATTGGAAGCGAAGATTGAAGAGTTAAGAATAGTCAATCAAGGTGGAGAGTTCGACGTCAGTATTGAAGAAGAGATCACTAAACTTAGAGAAAAAAGTGCAGAACTCAGCAAGAAGATCTTTGCTGATTTAGGTGCTTGGCAGGTGTCTCAATTGGCCCGTCACCCAATGCGTCCTTATACATATGATTATGTTGAGCGTATTTGCACAGAGTTTGACGAATTGGCTGGTGATCGTGCCTATGCTGACGATAAAGCAATTGTTGGTGGATTGGCAAAAATTGATGGACAAGCCGTGATGATTATTGGTCATCAAAAAGGCCGTGATACCAAAGAAAAAATTAAGCGTAATTTTGGCATGCCTAAACCTGAAGGTTACCGCAAAGCATTACGTTTAATGGAAATGGCTGAACGATTTAATTTACCTATTATTACTTTTATTGATACCCCTGGTGCATACCCTGGTGTCGGCGCTGAGGAGCGTGGTCAAAGTGAAGCTATCGCTAAAAATTTAAAAGTGATGGCTGGCCTTAAGGTACCTATTATTTGTACTGTTATTGGTGAAGGTGGTTCTGGTGGTGCATTAGCTATCGGTGTAGGTGACAGAGTTAACATGCTGCAATACAGTACGTATTCGGTTATTTCTCCTGAAGGTTGTGCTTCTATTTTGTGGAAAAGTGCTGAAAAAGCGCCATTAGCAGCGGAAGCCATGGGAGTCAGTGCCCCACAAATTAAAGAATTAGACTTAATTAACACTATCGTCGATGAGCCACTAGGTGGTGCACATAGAGATCACGATAGTATGGCTGCCAATTTAAAAGCTACCTTAAAACAGCAATTGTCTCAGTTGTCTGGTTTATCGAAAGAAGAATTATTAGACCAACGTTATCAACGTTTAATGTCCTATGGATATTGTTAAAAGTCGATATTGCTAAACCTTAGCTCTTAACCGTAAAACGTGGAAATAAAATAGAGCCACTTGTTGCATAAACAGGTGGCTTTTTGTTTACTAACAAATATGAAAATCCTCAAAGCATTAGAATCTTATTTAAGATCTCAGTCACTTCTAGAATCTAACGATTTAGTCGTCGCCTATAGTGGTGGTTTAGATTCACATGTTTTATTGCACGCTTTAAGTGTATTACGTGATCAAATGAGCATTGATGTAACGATACATGCGATTCATATTCATCATGGTTTAAGCCCAAAAGCAGGTGAATGGCAAGCACATTGCCAGAGCGTATGTGCTGAATTAAACATCTTGTTTAGCACAGCCAAAATTCAACTGACTAATACGAGTCGTACAAGTTTAGAAGCCCTGGCACGAGAAGCTCGTTATAAACAGATTGTAGAGCTGGCTTCGAATGACGCATTCGTTTTGTTAGGTCAACATGAGGATGATCAACTAGAAACATTTTTACTGCAGCTTAAACGTGGTGCAGGCCCTAAAGGGTTAGCATCTATGAACCCCAAATGGGTTGTCGAAGAAAATAAGAAAAACGTTATATTTGGTAGGCCTTTATTAGATATTAGTCAGCAAGACATTTTAGATTACGCAGAAAAGAATAACCTAAATTGGTGTGAAGACGATTCAAACCAAGACACAAAATTTGATAGAAACTTTTTGCGTCATGATGTGTTGCCTATATTGCAAAATCGTTGGCCAGAGCTTGCTAAGTCGGTCTCTCGTAGTGCCCAACTGTGTGCACAGCAACAAGTCTTATTAGACGAAGTGTGCATTGAAAAACTAGCTAGTTTAAAAAGGCCAGATAATAGCCTGTGCGTGAATGGTTTAATTCTCCTTTCAGAACATTGGTTATATGCCGTTGTTCGTTATTGGTTGTCCGAGCAAAACGTCGCCAGCCCCTCACTATTGGTGATGCAACAACTTAGGCCTCAAGTGTTAATAGCGGCGGATGATGCAGCGCCCATTCTGCAATGGCAAAACTGGCAGTTTAGACGTTTTAATCAGCAGCTTTACCTTGTGCAAAAAACGGATGTTTTTGAGCCAATAAATATGACTTGGCAAGGTGAAGCCGAATTGCCACTGCCTGGTCAATTTGGCCGTTTAACATTTACTGCGCAACCCATATCGGGTGATAGCTTGGTTAAGTTTGATCCTAGTATAGGACCTATCACCCTAAAGACAGGGGGCTTTTCTCAAAAGTTTAAGCCTAATAATAGCCCACACAGTAAACCGTTAAAACAATGGTTTAAACAGTGGAAAATCCCGCCTTGGCAAAGAGATAGGTGCATTCAGCTTATCCAGGATGAGCGTATTATTGCCCTTTATATTAATGACCATTGGATTGTGTCAGCGAGTTCTTCTTTAAATAATAACAAAGGTATTAACAAAGATAATACCAAGTATATTTCAGTCACTTATTTTACCGAGTAGCGTTTTTCGTACTGTTTATCATTCGAAAACGCTATCATTCGAAAATGGGATATCATTAAAAAACGGGGCTTACTAATAAGCCCCGTTTTAATTTTGAATAGTGAATTTTTCTAATTTTTTAGATAAGAAATTCGATTGTTTAACCAGTAATGAAAGTTCTTAATTTGTTTTTCAGTTAGGGAACTTGGGTAACCTGAATTCCATGCATCTCGAAATGGAATATCGAATGTAGTGCCCTTAATATCGTGAATAAGCGTGGCGATATTTAACATGTCCACTGCCTGCATATGACTTTGACTTTGGGCTACAAGCTTTTCAAGAGGAGCTTTTGCGTCAAGTTGATTTGTAATGGCCAAATATTCAATCGCTCTTGCGCGGTTTAACAAGTTATCATCTTTTCCAGCAATGCTTTTCACAATAGAGCTTAGGCTTTTGGCTTTATTTTTAAAACTGCTCATGACTATTAAGCCCCAATATCTTTGCCAGGGGTGCTCTGATTTTAAAGCCGCTTTAACCTTGCGTTTTACTCTTGAGAATTTACCAAGTTGTAGATCGGCAATATCAATGAGTTTGCCGATTTCGCCTTTGTTGTTTTGGGCGAATTGAGTCGGGTCGAGCATGGCATTGCCAGCTACTTGGCTAGACTCGGGATAAAAACCAAAATCAGGTAGACTTTTAAGCTGTTTAGTTAACTTTTTACGTAGTTTTTTTCGCACGTTTTTATAGTGTTTATCTGCCGCTAGGTTCTGGGTTTCGTATGGATCTTTTTCAATATCGTAAAGTGCTTCAGCAGGTTTACTATTAAAAAACGACGCTTGAACAGAATTAAGTTGGCCAGCATCAAACATGTTTTTCCACTGTTTTAGTGCTTGGTTTTTGAATCGATAAGCATTAAATAATGAATCGGGATTAAACGGCTGATAGTGGCGAATGTACTTGTATTTTCCCTCGCGTACACTGCGTACAAGATCTGATTTTTCATCAAAGCGATCTGCATAACCAAAGGTGGTATCACGTTCGTTTAGTTTCTTTAGGCTGATATCTTGGCCTAAGAAAGCCGTGCCATCTTGCTCGGCTTGTTCTGGTAGACCGGCTAATTTTAATAGGGTCGGTGCAAAATCAACAAAACTAACAAATCCATCAATATATTCCCGCTTCAATTGGTGCATGTCCTGGTGGACTAAGTGGCGAAAGTTTTTAGGTATGTACACGACTAAAGGTACACTTAACCCTCTTTCGAACAAGTATCCTTTGCTTGCCGGTAACACACCTCCATGGTCACCAAAGTAGAAAATAAAGGTATCATCCATTAAATTATCTTCTTTAAGTTGGTTTAATACTTCACCAATTTGTTTGTCTGCTTTGAGGTGATTATCTAAAGTACGAGCATAGGTGTATTTAAATAAGTCCGTCTCAGGATAGATAGGTGGCAGGTTAATACTCTCGTAGGCATGAGTTGTTGGCACATTGTCAACGTCAGACACTGGAAATTGCAGTTGTGACTCATGGGTGATGCCAAAAGTCTGTTTGTGGAAAAATGGCTGATTGGGCGCGCGTTTTCTCCAAGTTGCTCTTGGTGCACTTTTATCCCAAATACCTTGTTGTTCAGCAAAGTTGTAATCGGTTTTTGAGTAGTTTGTTGTGTAATACCCCGCTTGTTTCAATAACAAACTAATAGGTTTTAATCCTTCAGGTAGGTGTGTCGATTGGTAGGCTCTGTGATTATTCATAGCCAGTCTAGGCAAATAAGCGCCTGTCGCTAGGGTAGAGCGGGCGGTTGAACATACAGCGGCGTTTGAAAATGCATTATTAAAAATCAATCCTTGATTTGCTAAGCTACGTACGTTTGGCATAACTGCACCTTGGGAATCGTACAAATTTAAATAATGTTTGGAATTGTCTTCAGACATTAACCACACAAAATTTGGCCTCTTAATTTGTTCCGCGTAGGAGAAAAAACTCAGTAAATATGCGCTAAGTACGACTGCAAAAATAAAGCGTACATTGGATTTAAAAGTGAAAAGGTGACTGATCATTCATTGGCCTTCGGTTTGCATTTGATGTAACTGAATTAAATATGATTTTTATTATACCCGTGGGGTGAGTTAAGAACAGGCTTACAATGTATAATTTCTGTAAATGCGACGTAAACCTTGAATTCTTTGGTCTTAGGTAAAAAAATTCGTTGTAATATTTGTATCTGTTTCTTACACTAAGACATTAGTATCAATAACTATACCTATAAGTGGTGCTGGCATGTTAAACCGTTTACAAGAATCAGACATTAAATTACTCCGCGTGTTTTATGCGGTAGCGTCATGTAATGGCTTTACCGCCGCAGAACCCGTGTTGCGTATGCAACGCCCAAATATTAGTGCGGCAATTAAAAAGTTGGAAGAACGTTTAGATCTTGTTCTTTGTCATAGAGGCCGTGGTGGCTTTCAAATGACAAAAGAGGGCGAGGTGGTTTTTCAAGAAACCAAACGTATTTTTAACTCTTTCGATAACTTTGTCTTCAACCTCAAAAGTTTACATGATGACTATTCTGGGCATATTACCTTAGTCATGATGGCTGGTTTGCCTTTGTCGTACCATTTAGCAGTTAGTAAAGCTGTTAAAAGTACCATGAAGAAATTCAATGATATTCATGTGAACATTCAAACCCGTTTATATAACGAAGTCGAACACGTCGCTTTGTCTGGCGAGTGCCATTTAGTGTTATCAACCTATGACATGGTAAAACCCGAGTCAGTAACATTTCATCCTGTTGAGGTCACTTGTAGCGGGCGTTTATATTGTGCACCTTCTCATCCTCTGGCTAAATACCGTGAAGGTTTACCTAGCAGCGTGAATATTGAAGACTATCCTGCGATTGGTATTTCCGGCTTGTCTTCCGCTAATTACATTAGTGAAGATACACGTATGGCTATTCAGACC
>NZ_JBPOFP010000087.1:0-19873 GCF_051252315.1 Paraglaciecola sp.
GTTGATTACCGTGACTGGGCATAAAATACTAGGGAGTTGTCTCTTCATTTTTATCAATGAAAACTCGCCCAACACCTCTCCTTTAGCGAATGTTTCACCTGCCTTTTTATGCCTTTTAAACCCTTCACCCATCATGAGGTGAGAATCTATTCCAAGTTGTATTTGTATTTGTAAACCGTTCTTTGCCTTAATTCGAATTTGATTAGCGAGCTCAGGATACGAAATCACAGTCCCTTCAAAAGGTGCATATAACTGATATCCTGATGGTATTATTGCGATTCCTTCTCCAAATAACCTTTGCTTAAAAAGTGCATGTGGTACTTCATTTAAAGGAACAACAGTGCCACTTAACGGACTCGATATGGACAATACTTTTCTGTGCTGAGGGAGTTTGTCGGGTTCAGTTAGTTTACCTAGAAGTTCCATGTTAGGTTATTCTTATAGCTCATGTATTTTGTCAGTATAACCTGAATGTTGTGCCGGAATATAATACATTAGTGTATAACGTCAGGTAAAAATCATGTTTATCCACCATATCTGTGGATAACTCTGTTGAGTACTGTTTATATGTAGTGTAAATCACTGATATATATAGATAAAACAATGCTGTTCGTAAAATGCACTATTACTAATAATGTGGATTATATACGCCTAAATAGCCTGTTTTATACACATTTATAACTATGGGAATTGTAGTGTTAGATATTTATGCGGGTAAAAACGCCCTAAAAAAAATAAGTGAACAAGGGTTTAGCGCTGATATATTTGATACTGTTTTAGGCGCGTCTGGTGGTCCGAAATGGTTTGTTCTGGCCGGATTAGATAAGTTCATTTTTCCTGAGTTTTTTGCTCATAGAGTTAGAAAACTAAATGCTTTAGGTTCATCAGCAGGCGCTTTTCGAATGGCTTGTTTTGCCCAAAAAGATCCATTAGCTGCAATTAATCGGTTAGCTGATAGATATTCACACACGGTTTATTCTGACAAACCCACCGCGAAGGAAATCACCCAAAAAGGTGTGGCACTATTGGATTACGTATTAGGCGAGAACGGTGCTGAAGAAATAATTAATAATGAATTTATCAAAACGCATTTTGTGGTGGCTAAATGTAAGGGGTTAACTCAGTTCGAATCTAAGATTATTCAAATGGCTGGCTTAGGTTTGAGTGCGGGAGCTAATTTAATAAAGCGAAATTGGCTAAAAGGTTTCTATCAAAGGTATGTATTTTCTACTCCTAATAGCCAGTTAAACTTTCAAGACCCACACCATATGCCAAGTTATTCGGCTCAACTAAATAAAGATAACCTAGCCGAAGCTTTGATGGCGTCTGGTTCGATCCCTGTAGTGATTGAAGGTGTGAAAGATATCTCTAAAGCGCCAAAAGGTGTGTATCGAGATGGCGGGATCATTGATTATCATTTCGACCTAAATATTGGTCATCCTGAAAGTTTAGTTTTGTATCCACATTTTTATTCCAGACCTATACCAGGGTGGTTTGATAAGTCGATAAAAAGCCGTACGCCCCATGCTTCCAGTTATGACAATGTCGTTCTCGTTGTACCGTCAGCAAAGTTTGTGGCTAATTTGCCATACTCAAAAATACCGGATAGAAAGGATTTTGAGACTATGCCAGCGGACCAAAGAATCCGATATTGGCAACAAGTTATATCGCAAAGTGAACAACTTGGTGAGTACTTTCAAACCTTGTGTGAAAAAAATCAGATTAATGAAGTAATAAAACCGATAATCTTTTGCCGTTAAAGTTAGGGGCTGTTGATGTTTTTTGTATGATTTTGCAGCTAATCGTGCGGTTTTCTTACAATTAAGCGCGACTGTGGTGTAGTTGTTCTAATCTTGACTTTAACGACTTTATTTCTAGCTTCCCTTATATCTACTATAATGCATATTTAAATGTGTTTATTTATTAGTGATAGTTGTTGTGTCATACTTAAAATCCGTATTTGACAATAATTACGTAATGACTCGGTAATACACTCGTTTTAGTTAATGTATATATTAATTATAACTTTACAACTACCTGCGTCTTGGTGTAGATTGTTAACAATAAACTGTAACTATTTGGTTTAGTTGAGAATGAACATAAATAAAATTAAAGCAATAGACATTGAATTATACAATGTTCCCTTATCTGAAGTGTTATCCGATGCAAAGCATGGCGACCATACTCATTTTGAGTTAATACTATGTCGCGTGACATGTGAAGATGGTAAACAAGGTGTGGGTTATACATACACTGGTGGTAAAGGTGGTCGTGCGATTTATTCATTATTACATGATGAAATGAGACCTTTATTAACGGGTAAAGATGCCTCCGAAATTGATCTAATTTGGGACAAGTTACAGTGGGAATACCATTATGTAGGTAGAGGTGGGATTTTAAGCTTTGCTATTTCAGCGATGGATATAGCCTTATGGGATATTAAGTGTAAACGACTGAATAAACCGCTTTGGCAGGTTGCCGGTGGCGCTAGCAACAAAACTAATTGTTATGCGGGTGGTATTGATCTTAATTTTTCTGAAGAAAAGTTGCTAAACAACATTCAAGGTTACCTCGACCGTGGTTTTGAAGCGGTTAAAATTAAAGTAGGTAAAGAAGACTATCTAGAAGATGTCAGCCGCGTAAAAGCTGTTAGAAACTTAATCGGCCCTGAGCGAGTATTCATGGTTGATGCGAATTATTCTTTATCTGTAGATGAAGCGATACGTTTCGGTAATGCAATTGAAGATTGTGATATTACTTGGTTTGAAGAGCCCACTATTCCAGATGATTACCTAGGATTTGGTACTATTTCTGACGCTATCAACATTCCGTTAGCTATGGGGGAAAACCTTCATACCTTCCACGAGTTTGAATATGCGGTTGCTCAAGCTAAATTAGGTTTTTTACAGCCAGACGCTTCTAACATAGGTGGCATCACAGGATTCTTACAAGTTGCTGATTTAGCGGCTAAACATAACTTGCCGCTATGTAGTCATGGAATGCATGAATTACATGTATCTTTATTAGCATCTCAACCTCATTCAGGTTATTTAGAAGTACATTCATTTCCGATTGATGAATATACTCATTACCCAATTAAAATCGACGATAATGGCTATGCAGTAGCTCCAGATGTTCCCGGTACTGGGGTAGTGTTTGATGATGCGTTATTAGCTCCACATTTAGTTAAAAAGTCTTAAGGTAAAAATTATGCAAGCTGCACAATATATTGGTAATAAATCATTCACAGTAGTTGAGGGAACCTCTGTTGCTCCTCAAGCTGGCGAAGTTCGTCTAGATGTAGGTTATGTAGGTATTTGTGGAACAGACATGCACATTTATCATGGTGTGATGGATGCACGAGTTAATCCTCCAGCAACAATTGGCCATGAAATCTCTGGTGTAGTAGCTGAATTAGGCGAAGGCGTAACTGGGTTTTCTATTGGTGAAAAAGTAGTCGTGCGCCCACTTGATTGGTGTGGAGAGTGTCCAACCTGTGAAGCTGGTCATACACATATTTGTCAAAACCTGAAATTTATGGGGATCGACACTCCAGGCGCTTTCCAATCTAGCTGGACAGTTAAATCACGTACCTTACACAAATTACCGCTTGGTGTTGACCTTAAGCAAGGTGCTCTAGTTGAACCATTATCTGTAGCTTGTCACGATGTGCGTCGTTCACGTTTAAAAGCCGGTGAAAAAGCAGTGATTTTAGGCGGCGGCCCAATTGGGCAACTTGTTGCTGCTGTTGCAAAAAGTGTTGGTGCAGAAGTATTGGTTTCTGAGCCAAATGATAGTCGTCGTGCTTTTGCAGAAGAGTTAGGTGTTAAATCTGTCAATCCTATTGAAGATGATTTGGCCGCTTATGTTGAAGATTGGACTGATACTAAAGGTGCAGACGTAGTGTTTGAAGTATCAGGTGTATTGCCTGCTATTGAAGCAATGACACAAGTTGCTGGTCGTCGAGGTCGTATTGTAATGGTTGCTATTCATTCTACTGCTCCACCAATTGACTTGTTCCAATTCTTCTGGAAAGAACTAGAGTTATTAGGCGCTCGAGTATACGAAGCAGCCGATTTTGATTGGGCAATTGAATTAATTGCTTCTGGTGAAATTGACCTAAAACCATTTATTAGTTCTGTTAACCCATTAGCCGATATAGGTAATGCATTTGCCAGTATGGACAATAATCCTCAGGGCATGAAAGCCTTAGTTGAATGTAACGCAGAATAGTTTGATATTAGAGACAGGATTATAGAAATGAATAGTATGTTTGAAAAGTTTAATCTAGAAGGCAAAGTTGCCCTAGTGACAGGTTGTAAACGTGGTATCGGTAAAGGTATCGCATTAGGTCTTGCAGAAGCAGGCGCGGATATTATTGGTGTATCTGCTAGTTTAGAGCTTGAAGGTTCTGAAGTAGAAAAAGAAGTACAAGCACTAGGACGCAATTTTAAAGCCTATCAGTGTGACTTCTCTGATCGTAAAGCTTTGTATGCTTTCATCGAAAAAGTAAAAGCAGATTTTCCTAAAATCGATATTTTAGTGAATAACGCTGGTACTATTTTGCGAGCTCCTGCCGCTGAACATGGCGATGATTTATGGGACAACGTGATTGACGTTAACCTTAATTCTCAGTTCATCTTAAGCCGCGAAATCGGTAAAGACATGGTTGAACGAGGCGCAGGTAAAGTCATCTTTACTGCTTCATTATTAACATTCCAAGGCGGCATTACGGTTCCAGGATACGCAGCAAGTAAAGGGGCGATTGGCCAATTGGTTATGGCTCTTTCTAATGAATGGGCTGGCAAAGGCGTTAATGTTAATGCTATTGCACCTGGTTACATCGATACTGACAACACTGAAGCTTTGCGTAATGATCCAGAGAGAAGTGCGGCTATTTTGGGGCGTATTCCTCAAGGTCGCTGGGGTAATCCAGAAGACTTTAAAGGGCCGGCTGTATTCTTAGCATCTGAAGCAGCTAGTTATGTAAACGGCGCTATCTTATTGGTAGACGGCGGTTGGATGGGGAGATAATCTCAATGAACTTTCATAATAACGTTAACTTTATTAATGGCGAATACATCGCGTCTAAATCTGCAGAAGTGATTGAAGTACTCAGTCCTTCTACAGGTAAAAAAATTGGCGAAATACCTAAAGGTTGTGCTGAAGATGCACAATTGGCTCTTGAAACAGCTGACGCTGGTCAAAAGAAATGGGCAAAATTAACGGCTCGTACTCGTCAAAATATCTTGCGTACTTTTGCCAATAAAATACGTGAAAACAGATCCACACTAGCGCCTATGTTAGTGGCAGAGCAGGGCAAGTTATTGTCTGTTGCTGAAATGGAAGTCGACGTCACCGCTACATTTATTGATTACGCTTGTGATCACGCTTTGACTATCGAAGGTGACATTTTACCTTCAGATAACGAAAATGAAAAAATCTATATTCACAAGGTACCACGTGGCGTGGTTGTGGGCATTACTGCTTGGAATTTTCCGTTAGCATTAGCCGGTCGTAAAATTGGTCCAGCATTGGTAACAGGTAATTCAATTGTGTTAAAGCCAACACAAGAAACGCCTTTAGCCACCACTGAATTAGGTCGATTAGCCAATGAAGCGGGTATTCCAGCAGGTGTTTTAAATGTGATTAACGGCACCGGTTCGGTTGTTGGTCAAGCTTTATGTGAAAGCCCAATTACTAAAATGATAACCATGACAGGCTCTACCGTTGCTGGAAAAATGATTTACAAAACTAGCGCCGAGTATATGACCCCGGTTATGTTGGAGCTAGGTGGTAAAGCACCTATGGTTGTAATGAACGATGCTGATTTAGATCAAGCCGTTGAAGGTGCCTTATGGGGACGTTTTGCTAACTGTGGACAGGTATGTACTTGTGTTGAACGTTTGTATGTTCAAGAAGGTATTTATGACGACTTCATGGCTAAATTCTTACCAGCGGTTAAAGGCCTAAAAGTGGGCGACCCAATGGATGCAGAAACGCAAATGGGGCCTAAGTGCAACCAACGTGAAATTGACAATATTGATCACATAGTTCAAGAGTCAATTAAACAAGGTGCAACGGTTGCTTGCGGTGCTAAAACTGCTGATGTTTCTGGATTTGAAGGCGGTTGCTGGTACGAGCCAACGGTTCTTGTTGATGTTAAACAAGACAATATTGCTGTGCACGAAGAAACCTTCGGTCCAATTTTACCCATTGTTAAAATTAAAGACATTGATGAAGCAATCAGCCACTGTAACGACAGCATCTATGGCTTGAGTGCTTATATCTTTACTAAAGACTTCTTTGGCATTAACCGTTTTATCGACGAGTTAGAAGTTGGCGAAGTATACGTTAACCGAGGTATGGGTGAACAACACCAAGGTTTCCATAACGGTTGGAAACAATCTGGTTTTGGTGGCGAAGACGGTAAGTTTGGTCTTGAGCAATACCTAGAGAAGAAAACGGTTTATCTGAAAGAAGTATAATTCAGCATAAAACCTAGAAATATCTTATTAAGCCAGAGCCTAGTCTCTGGCTTTTTATATATGTAGAGTCGAGTAACAGTATTAGTAACTTGCATTACCTGGAGTTCTTGGGAAAGCAATCACATCCCTTACGTTTTGCATTCCTGTTACGTACGCCACTAAACGTTCAAAGCCTAAACCAAAGCCAGCATGGGGAACTGTGCCGTAACGGCGCAAGTCACGATACCAGCTGTAGTCTTCTTGGTTTAAGCTCATTTCTTCTAAGCGGCGGTCAAATACATCTAAGCGTTCTTCACGTTGCGAGCCTCCAATTATCTCACCAATACCTGGGGCTAATACGTCCATGGCTGCAACGGTTTTTCCGTCGTCATTAATACGCATGTAGAATGCTTTAATGTCTTTCGGGTAGTTTTGCATAATGATAGGTGCGCCAACATGCTCTTCGGCTAAATATCTTTCATGCTCTGAGGATAAATCTACCCCCCAATCCACTGGAAATTCGAATTTTTTACCACAGTTTTGCAATATTTCGATGGCGTCGGTGTAATCCATTCGCACAAAGTCTTGGTCGATGACTTGTTCTAAACGGGTAATCGCTTCTTTATTTACACGTTGAGCAAAAAACGCCATATCGTCAGCACGTTCTTCAAGTACAGCTTTAAATACATATTTAAGCATGTCTTCAGATAACTGGGCAATATCAGCAAGATCTGCAAAGGCCACTTCTGGTTCAATCATCCAAAATTCAGCTAAATGACGACTGGTGTTAGAGTTTTCTGCTCTGAAAGTCGGGCCAAATGTATAAATTTTAGACATAGCGGTGGCGTAAGTCTCTCCATTTAACTGCCCAGATACGGTTAAGAAGGTTTCTTTACCAAAGAAATCTTGGCTGTAATCAATATCTCCTTTTTCCGTTTTAGGTAAGTTCATCATATCTAGAGTTGATACCCTGAACATTTCACCAGCGCCTTCGGTGTCACTACCCGTTAAGATAGGTGTACTTATCCAGCAATAGCCTTGTTCGTGAAAGAAACGGTGAATTGCTTGAGATAGGCAGTTTCTAACACGGGTAACAGCGCCAATGATGTTAGTGCGTGGACGTAGATGGGCATGTTCTCGTAAATATTCAATACTATGACGTTTTGCCGCCATCGGATAAGTATCAGGGTTTTCTACCCATCCAACAATTTCTATTGATACTGCATCAATTTCTAAGGCTTGGCCTTTACCTTCAGATTTTTTTAAATTTCCGGTAACAATAAGTGAACAGCTCGTGGTTAACTTTTGAATGTCGGGATAGTTTTCAAGTGTATTAAGAGCAATGACTTGAATAGGATCAAAGCAGCTACCATCGTGTAAAGCGATAAAAGATAAGCCTGCTTTTGAATCACGGCGAGTACGAACCCACCCTTTAACGGTAACTGAGTCACCAACTGAATATTGATCGGCAAAAATGTCTGCCACCGTGGCGTGCGCCATGTAATTATCTCCAATTCTGAGGGGGTTATTTGCCTATTGGCTTACTTTGTTTGTATTGTTTTTTGATACGCCATTATTCAAAATTGTCGGGAGGAATTATTAACTAGTCCCATACAAAAAGGTTTATAAAATAACGCACCGAGTCGATATTTGCCTTAAGAAAGTTTTTGGATAGCCGAAAACAATATTAATATGACAACCTTCTCTATGTTGCTTACTTAGTTATTTCGCTTACGTAACTATTTTACACAAGGAATGTGATTTTACGAGTAAGGCGCCTAGACTCAAGAGAAATCTATATTATTATGCAAACTCAAACTATTTTAACAAGACAAGCTCAATTTACTATGGCAATGAACGAGGCTGAAGACAAACCGGTTAAGAATCGACGTAAGACTGCTCGTGAAAACGATAAGTTATTTCAAGCTATGGTCGCTATCAACGTTTTAGGTTGGTTTGTGTTTATTGCAGCTCTTTTGGTTTTTCATGATGCTCGACCAGAATTTGTGTCTGGAGTACAGGCTTTTTGGGGAGTGGAAGGGCGTACGGAGTGGTCTGAAACCTTAAGTTGGTATTTAGTCGGGTTATTGTTTACCTGCGTGATAATTAGCACACTTGTGTTGTTGATGAAACGCAAACGTAACAGGCGAGAAAAAGACCATTATGGTATCAATGGTTATGTTTTATTGTTTATCGCTGCTTCTAGCTTGATTATCTTATACTTTGAGATGAACCCTTAAAGTAAAGATCTCTCTAACTTTAGAGGCTGCGGCTATTTAACCTGAGCTCGGGTTAAGCCGAGCCTCTCGATAACGCCCTTTTTGTGCCTTGCGGCGTTGGATTGTCTAGCAATAACACGTTATTACGTACGACCATCCGCCTTGCCATACACAAAAAATTTCGTCATCGAGTCACGATTAACCCAAACATAACCTAAGGTATATGTGTAAGTATTTGAACTGTATGTACAATTAAATTCAAAACGACACTCATTATCCCGAGTTCAGGTTATTTAGTTTCTTCATGTAGAGCCTGAATTATTTTCACTAGGGCTTCTATTCCCATAGCAAATTTATTCTCATTCATACCTGCATAACCTATACGTAAATAACGATCTTGATTGTTGTCAGGTGATAATTGATATTGGGTTTCATGCTGAATATATATATTCATGTCTTTGGCTTTCTCAGCTAGGTGGCTTGCCGTGATATTAGGCGGGATAAGTTTCACCCATAAAGCCATACCGCCGTCCGGTAAGGTAAATTCAAAGCATGATGTATTTTGTAAAATTGAAGCGGCATGATCTCTACGAACTAAATTATTGCGGGTCATACGCCTTAAGTGCCGGCTAAAGTCTCCACTTGCCATCCATTTTGCTAAGGCGGCTTGCATCAATACATTACTCTTATGGCAAATAAGTAATCTGTATTGGATCACGGCTTTTGCTAAAGATTGACTTATGGCTAATATACCGACTCTTGCACCAGGGAACATGACCTTCGAGAAAGTCGACATATAGATAATTAATTGTTGAGGATCTTCAGAAGCCATTGGAGCTAAAGGTTGGCAACGATAATGAAACTCATGGTCGTAATCATCTTCGATGATGGGAATTTTGTATTGATAAGCCAATTGGTAAATTTTCATCCTACGACTGACTGGAAGCGTCACGGTCGTGGGGTATTGGTGTAACGGCGTTAAATAAATTAGACGGATCTTACCGCCAGTAATTTTATCGGCTAAGTCTTCTGGCACTAAGCCTAACTTGTCTTGTTTAATACCCACTATACTTGCACCGGCGTTTTTGAATGTCGATATAGCGGGTGGGTAACTGATATTTTCTGTTGCTACTTGATCGCCTGGTTGCAGTAATAATTGAGCGATGATGTACAAAGCTTCCTGTGAGCCATTTGTGATTACCACTTCTCTATTGGTAATTGCTCTAGATTTACGTAGATAGATTTTGACTTGTTCTATCAGCTCCGGCAAACCAGCACTATCACCATAGGACATTTGTGATACTTGTGGGCGTGCCAGTACATTTGCCATATGTCGCCTAAATTCGTCGAATGGGAATAAACTTAAGTCAGGTTGTCCACCGGAAAAGTTATATTCAAATTTTTCAGAGCGACGTTCTGATAAGCTCATTCCTTCTCTTACCAAATTAAAATCGAATAATGGTTGTGGAGTAGGGGAAACGCCTACAGCACGGCTATTTTCAATAGGCAGGTTAGCCACCACCTTGTAACCCACTCTTTGTTTCGATTCTATCCAACCCTCTGCAATTAATTCTGCAAAAGCCTTCATGACTGTATGACGATTAATTTGCATGTCTTGGCCAATGGATTTTACCGAAGGTAGTTTGTCATTAGCCAATAATTGCCCATTTCTTATGGCCTGCCGGATCATTTCAGCTAACTGTAAATATTTTGCCGAAGATGTTGGCAAGGATTGGTTGTTGAATATCGCCATTGGTCTATTTAAATTTAAAAAACTGGTTGTTTACGTTAGACCATTGTGCGGTGATAGTAAACCCACAGAAAAATTATGCATTTCACCAAATTTTATTCTTAAGGAGTTTAGACATGTCATTATCAGAAATTAGATTAGAAGATGATTATGTTGTGCTTGAACCTATGTCCCAACGTCATTGCGCTGATTTATTTTCAGCTGGAGCTGATCCTGCCATTTGGCAATGGACCACTTCAAATTATTGTTCTTCAATACAATCTACAGAAGCTTGGGTAAAAACATGCCTTGCAAATCAGCAAGCAGCCATTCAATTACCTTTTGTTGTTTTAGATAAAAAAACTCAACAAGTGGTGGGCTCTACCAGTTATTTAAATATATTTCTTGAACATAAAGCCATTGAAATTGGTTACACATTTTTAAATCCATTAGTTCAAAGGAGTTATGTAAATCGACGTTGTAAATTACTCTTATTAAACCATGCCTTTGAGGTTTTGAAACTCAATCGGGTGGCTTTTCAAACCCATGAAAAAAACCAGCAATCACGTAACGCGATTTTAGGCCTAGGCGCAACGTTTGAGGGAATACATAGGTATGCGCGTATTCAACATGACGGAAGTCTGCGTAACAGTGCATTTTACAGTGTTATAAAACCTGAATGGCCAAAGGTCAAACAAGCGTTGAAGTCAAAAATAGACAAATATAAAGGAGAGGTTTGATGTTTATTCCCAAACATTTTGAAATGGCAGAGTTATCTCAACAACAGCAATTTATAAATGAATTTTCTTTTGGGGTCATGACATCGGATTCTTTGCAGACGACTCATTTACCCTTTTTATTGGATGCTGAAATGGGTGAAAAAGGCACGTTGTTTGGCCACATTGCCAGAGCAAATTCTCATTGGAAAGAACTCGATTCTAAACGGGTGTTAGTGGTGTTTAATGGGCCTCATAGTTATATTTCTCCTACTTGGTTTATGAAATCACCGGCCGTACCCACTTGGAATTATGCGGCAGTGCATGTTTATGGCGTAGTGAGGGTATTGGATAAAACCGAAACCCTTAAGGTGTTAGAAAACACTATGGCCAAATATGAACCTGAACTGTTAAATGATTCGAGCGTAGTGACAGCAGAATATGTAGATAAACTTTCAGCCGCTATCGTGGGATTTAAAATTGAATTAACTGAATTGCAGGGCGTGGCCAAAGTAGGTCAACATAAAAGCCTAGAGGATCAAAAATTAGTCTGTTCAAGGTTAAGTCAATCCGCGGGATCAGACGAAAAAGCATTGGCTAATTTCATGTTGAGGTATAATCTTGGGGTAGGTGAATGAATAAGAAAGAAGTAATTTACTATAGGGTGATCATATGGATGCTAAATTTCGAAAGTTAATAGAACTTGGGGCAGGGGAGTTTGAACATGCTGAACCTGCTTTGATTGAGCAGCTCGAAAGTACTCGGTGTTTATTAAAGTCATGGTCAGCATCGCAGGTATTACAGGATGCCGGTTTGTATCATGTTGCCTATTGTATGGAACGATTTGATACACCTTTGTTTGACCTAAGTCGACGTCAAGACGTTGTAGAGGTTGTTGGCCCAGAAGTTGAAAATATAATCTATCATTACCATGCCTGTGATAATAATTTGTTTTTTGCAAAACTTGCTCAAGACCACTCCCCAACTCTTTTTTATGACCGCTATACCAATAGCCAATCACCAATAGGCCACATGTTAATAAAGGATATATGTGAGTTAACGGCTGCAATTGAAATTGACAAAGCCATGCATAAAATCAATGAAAAATCACATAGTGACAAACTAGAGAGCCTATTAACTCAAATTGAAACTAATATAAGTTTGTCGGCCCAGCGTAAATTTAAACAATTGCTTTGTACAACAGAGGTTTGACTTCTAGTAGTTGTTTATAGCTATTAATTAGAGTTTGAAACTAGTGCTTGATACCTTCGTTCCATAACATAAAGTGTAATTAGATAGACGGCCACTATGGCAAATGGGATCGTCACAAAGCGACTGTCTGGAAAAGCTAACCACAATATTAGCACTAATAATGTACGTGAAATGGTGTGAAAGTATCCTACCCAATGTTGCACGGCCCATGACCATGGCATCCACATTAAGCCAGCTAAAATCCCCACTGTTAAAGGTGCTGATGTATAGTCTTGAATAGCAAATGGAATGGTAATCGCAAAGACTAATAATGCCATGACTAAACCAACCATGAACAAGTGATTAAAGGCGTTATTTGGAATTTCTTTATTGAAGAAGTCTTCCCCAGTTAATTTTGAAATAGCCATACCCAAATAACAAATGCTACCGCAGCCAATCCACAGTGACCACACCTTCCAGCTATCAGGCATAGTTAAGCCAATAATGCCTATTATTGTCCAAACTAAGGTGCCTGCAATTGGCATTGCAATAAATCGTTTTTTAGCAAATGCCGCTCTTTGTTCTTCTAGTGTTAATTGAGTATCCATGTAAATGTCCTTGTTTGAATTGATTGATACTCATATTAGGGAGATAGGCATTATTAATTAAGTGGATAAGGTCACTAATATTCTATGACATTTGTCACTAAGTGGCGTCAGAACAAAGTTTAGTGGTCAAACAATTCAGTACTGAAGTATCGCTCTGCAGTATCAGCAAAAATAGTGACTATGTTCTTTCCTGCGTATTGTGGTTGTTGACCTAGCTGAATAGCGGCACATGCCGCCGCTCCAGAAGATATTCCAACGGGCAGTGCTTCAACACGAGCTAGTTTGCGGGCGTACTCTAGGGCGTCTTCATCCGTCACCGTAATGACTTGGTCTAATAAGTCTAACTTAAGTACTTCTGGAATATGACCTGAACTTAAACCTTGGATCTTATGTACGCCTTTTTTGCCTTCGCTTAATACTGGGCATGAAGCGGGTTCTACTGCAACTATTTTGATATTAGGGTTATGTAGCTTAAGTGCTTTGGCTATGCCTGAAATTGTGCCGCCTGTGCCTACACCTGCTACTAAAATGTCTACTCTTCCTGCTGTGTCACGCCAAATTTCTTGAGCAGTTGTATTAAAGTGCATGTCTGGATTAGCCTGATTTGCAAATTGGTCTAACATGACGGCATTTACGTTTTCATCAACTAACTGTTTCGCTTTATCAATCGCCCCTTTGGTGCCTAAGGTTTTTGCAGTTGTCACTATGTATGCCCCGTAATGTCTAATTAATTTTTGCCTCTCAATCGACATGTGTTCAGGAATGACTATGGTCAACTTAATGCCTTTTAACGCACAAATCCAAGCACAGGCTACGCCGTTATTGCCCGAGGTGGCTTCTATTATTTCTGTTTTATCATTAAACCTATCGGAATTGATCAGGGCGTTAATCATCGCCATAGCAGGACGATCTTTAATGGATCCTGCTGGATTAAAATATTCGATTTTGGCTAATAGATTCGCCTTAACTGAAAAGGCCTCCGACAGTTTTGATAAACGAACTAAAGGTGTATTACCTATGGTTTGAGTAATGTCATCGTAGATTCTCCCTGCAGAGAATTGAACGACTTTAGGGCTAATAGGGTGAATTTCTTTAAGGTTACTGAGCATTATAATTCCAACAGTTATCGACTGGAGATATTGTGACATTGGTAATTGGGTATTAAATTCTAAACATTCTTTTAAAACTAATTATTGTGGTAATCTATTTCTTATTTTGTGTTATTTTTGGAAATATTTTCTTATGAATAAAATGGATGTAGAAATTCTACGCTTGTTGCAACAAGATTCAACATTATCTGTTGCGGACATTGCTGACAAAGTAGGCCTGAGCACGACACCCTGTTGGAGACGGATTCAACTATTAGAAAAAAATGGGGTGATTGATAAAAGGGTTGCGTTACTTAATGCTGATAAATTGGGTCTTAACTTAACAGTATTTGTGCAGGTTAAAGCAGGGAGGCATGATGCTAATTGGTTGGAAAAGTTTGCAGAACATGCAAAAAGTATCGAACAAATAGTGGAATTTTACCGAATGAGCGGTGAATATGACTATATGTTGAAAGTAGTGGTAGCCGACATGCAAGCCTTTGATGTATTTTATAAAAAGTTAGTAACGGGCATTGATTTATCTGATGTCACTTCCAGCTTCGCTATGGAACAAATCAAATATACTACTGCTTTGCCAGTTTGCGATTAATTTAACAGTTTAAGGTATTTCATGCATTGGTATTCAATATTGCCACCGATTATCGCCATATTAGTTGTGTTTTGGCGTAAAGAGGTGATTCTAGCGTTAGTTGTGGCTATTTTTTCTGCGGAGTTATTACTGGCTTTTCAAAACAATTCGGAAATTGTATTTACTGCATCGATTGGTTCAATTGAAAGAGTCATTAGTATTATTTCTTCAGCAGGTAATAGTCGGATATTAATCTTCAGTGTGCTTATTGGCGCTTTGTTAGCTTATATGCGGCACTCAGGAGGTGTCACCGCTACGGTAGAAATGTTAATCAATAAAGGAGTTGCCAAAAACAAAAAACGAGTTGGCTTGTTAACTATGTTTACCGGCTTGGTGGTTTTTATTGAGTCAAACTTAAGTGTGTTGGCATCTGGGATTTTAGCTCGTGGGTTGTTTGATAAGTTTAAAATGAGTCGTGCCCGTCTAGCCTACATCATAGATAGTACCAGTGCGCCTGTATGTATTCTTATTTTATTGAATGGTTGGGGGGCATTTATATTGGCTTTGCTGAGCAATTATGAACTAAATCAAAGTGCCGTATCCGTGCTTTGGGGAACCGTTCCTCTTAATTTTTATGCCATCACCGCATTACTAATTGTTTTGTACACCATATTTTCAGATAAGTTACATGGCCCGATGAAACAAGCTGAACAAGATTTAGTTTTGTTAGACTCAGAACAAGCCCAAGTGAAAGGCACTAAGGCAAGGTTTATGTTATTGCCTTTATTAAGCATGATTTTTGGCATGATAGGGTTTATGTTCTACACAGGAAATGGCGATTTAAGCCAAGGTAGTGGCAGCAAATCTGTATTGTATGCGACCGTATTAGCTTTATTCGTTGCCTATGTTTTATTGTTGAGCTCAAAGCGTTATTCACATAAAGAATTAGTGGATACTGGTTTTAAAGGTATGGGCGAGATATTGCCTTTAGTGGCCATAGTATTATTTTCGTTAACTTTGGGAGCCAGTTTAAAAGAGTTAGGTACTGGCGTATATGTAGCGAATATTGTTGGAGATTATTTACCACTGGTATTAGTTGTACCAATTCTATTTGTAGCAGGCGCCTTAATGTCTTTCTCTACCGGGACATCTTGGGGCACTTTTGCCATATTGATACCTATTGGAGTGCCACTTATTCAAACACTTGGTTTACCTCCTTCTTTGGTTATTGCTGCAATATTAGGTGGCGGAATATTTGGTGATCATTGTTCGCCAATATCAGACACCACTGCCGTATCGTCTATTGCATCTGGTTGTGATTTGTTGACCCACGTAAAAACCCAAATGCCGTATGCATTGGTTGGTGGTTTGATTGCATTCATTGGTTATTTTATTGCTAGTTTATTGATGATTTAAATAAGAAGATTAGATGAAATTTTTAAAAAATAATTTGAAAGTCAGTAGTATTTCTTGGTGTATTGTTGTTTCCTGTATTGCGTTAGTTTCATGCGGTAATTCAGTAACGATTACTAAAAACACCGATGTTAACCAAAAAGCTGCGGTTGCTATGCCTGATAGTTATAGTGCCGACGTAGCGAAAGGTATTATGTCAAAAGGCGGTAATGCAGTCGATGCCGCTATTGCTGCTCAATTTGTATTAGCCGTCACCTTGCCTGAAGCTGGAAATATCGGTGGTGGTGGCTTTATGTTGATACATAAAGACAATAAAAATGATTTTATAGATTATCGTGAGCAGGCGCCTTTAGCTGCTCATAGAGATATGTATTTAGATGAAAACGGCGATGTTATTCCTTACCAATCGTTGGTTGGTGTGTTGTCTGCGGGTGTGCCTGGCACAGTAGCAGGAATGTGGTTAGCCCATCAAAAACATGGTTCGTTAACTTGGAAAGAGTTAGTACAACCTGCGGTAAATTTGGCTGAGCATGGATTTATTGTTCACCCCAAGTTGGCCCATTCCATTAAGCGCCATTCAGATAGGTTAAAAAAACGTGGTTTTGTGGTGAATTTCGCCAATTATTTTGCCCACGCCAAAGAAGGTGAAATATTTAAACAGGCTGAATTAGCCAGCACCTTAAAACGAATTCGCGATCAAGGGCGAGATGGATTTTATAAAGGTCAAACGGCTAAGATTATTAGCGACTTTATGCGACAAGAAAATGGTTTAATCACAGAGCTAGATTTGTTGTCGTATAAGGCTATTTCTCGCAGTCCTTTAAAAGCAAATTGGCGTGAATATGAACTGTTAACTTCTCCACCACCTAGTTCAGGTGGAATTGCCATCATACAGTGGCTTAAAATGTATGAGCAAGTGACAGCGCAAATAACTGATTATAAGCCAGAACATAATTCTGCAGAGTATCTACATTTATTGGCTGAAATAGGTAAACGAGTATTTGCTGATAGGGCAGAGTATTTGGGCGATCCTGACTTTGTTGAAGTACCAGTTAGTGACTTAATATCAGATGAATATATCACTAAGCGCAGTGCTGATGTGTTAGCTGATAAAATTTCAAATACCGAAAACGTCAAACCTGGTTTAAAAGAAAGCGAACAAACTACACACTTTTCAATTGTGGATAAGTGGGGCAATGCTGTATCAAATACCACAACAATTAATTTAGGTTTTGGTAGCAGTGTGGTGGTGGAAGGCGCTGGATTTTTGTTAAATGATGAAATGGATGACTTTAGTTCTAAACCGGGGGTTGCCAATGTATTTGGAGCTGTTGGTGGCAAAGCTAACGCGATCCAAGCTAAAAAGCGTATGTTGTCATCTATGACCCCAAGTATGGTGTTAAAAGATGGAAAGGTCACTATGGTGACCGGCTCACCAGGAGGCACAACGATTATTAGCTCTGTTTATCTATCTATCCTCAATGCTTTAGAATTTGATATGAATGCGATGGATACAGTCAATAAACCAAGGTTCCATCATCAACTTTTACCTAAGGACACTATTCGTTATCACAGTGGTATCAGTAGTAAAGTGATAGACGAATTAAAGTCCATGGGTTACGTCATGAGTCAAAGACAATTTGGTGACATGCATGTCATCATCAATAAAAATGACCAACTAGACGCGGCCTCAGAAAAAAGGGGCAGAGGAAAAGCCTTAGTTTTTTAGAAAACACAAGAAATATGTCCAAATTCTGGTAATATTTGTACCTAGGAAATACATTCGATTTTCGTTATTAATGGAAATGTTTTGAAATTTTACGTAAATATCTTGATGGTTGTAACGGCTTGGTTATTTTGCGCACCAGTCGCTTCAGCCAGTGAGGTGAGTGATTTTTTAGAAAAAGTCAATGTCAGAACTTATGACTGTCCTGATGACAGTGCTATCCCTCAGTTAGATACCTATTTGAAAGACCCTAATGTTGATAAAAACCTGCTAATAGATTTACAGGTATTTAAAGCGCATTGGTTAATTTGTATGGGAAAAAACACGCCCGCAAAAGCCTTGCTAGACAATATTCTCCAACAAGGGGAAATCGATAAAACCTCTAGAAGTTATGCCAGTTTAACTTATCAATTAGGTTTCATATTTGACGTTAATTCAAACCCTGATAGATGCAAGTATTATCGTCAGTCAGAACAACTAGCTAAAGACAAATTTAGTGATATTCACTTGAGCTCACAACTTGGCCTAATGACTGTTTGTGATCAAGAAAAGCAAGATATTGGGATTAAATTGGGGCGCTTGTTCTCTTTAGTCAAGAAGTACGCAGAAACCGAAGATATCGCCTCGCTGGCACACATTCATAATAACATTGGTTTGTTATATAGCTCGTTAGGGCAAATGGCATTAGCTGCTGAACAATATGAAAAGTCTTATCGACTAGGGTTAGACGTATATGAAGCCAAAAATAGCTTAGCGCCCATTATTAGCGTTATCAGTGCGTATACTGGAAGTGGTGATTTAGACAAAGCGGCAATCATGATTGAAGAGTTACGTTTAGGGAATCTTAAGGTGAATACTCCACTTACTAATAATTGGTATCACTATGCACAAAGCCGCCATTATTATCGTTTAGGTGATTATGATGCCATGCGCAAAAGTCTAGCCAGTTGGAAGGTTTTCCTTAATCAAATATCCAATAAAACGCTAGTTAAATTATATGATTGGTATGAAGCGGCTTTATGTCTAGAAGATCAAAATAAGGAGTGTGTTCAAGCTTTTTTAACAGGTTTAGAAAGTGAATCCTCTGATTACCCAACTCGAATAACTAAACATATTTATTTTATTAGTTTTTTAGTCAAAGCACATATGTTTTTAGGTGATATTGAAGCGGCAAAAGAAAGCTTTGACATATACGCCAATACGGTGAGTAAGAAAGAAAAAGCACAGCAAGATTCAGCTAAAGTGTTGGGGGTGGCTAATCTGCATAATGAAATTTTTGCACTAGAGGGGCATTTGCGCTCTGCGGAACAAAAACGTATTCAGACCATAGTTGTCATTTTATTTTTAGTTCTTTTTATAATCTGCCTTGGTTACTTAACCGTAGGGAAAAGTTATTTAAAACAGTTAACGACTGATAAATTAACAGGGTTACAAAATGAACAAGCGGTACTTTCTAAGATTAGACATGTTAAATCGCCTGTTGCCGGCAAAGTAAATGCTTTGGCTTTATTTGACGTAAATAATTTTACGGAAGTTAACAGTCAGTTCGGTTATATGACAGGTGAGGCTTTACTGGTTAAAGTTGCAAACTGTTTAATAAATGTCACTAGAGATCAGGATATAGTCGGCAGAGTAGGGGCGGATCAGTTTATCGTTTGTTTAAAGAGTGTAGGAGAACAAACCGCGAATGACTTATTTAATAGGATCTTGGGTTCTCTTAGTAAAGTTGCGGTTAATCAAAGCCCAAATAACTCAATCAATATACAGTCAAGTATGAACATATATAGTTCTGAAAGTGGATTGTCCGATATTGACGACGTATTATCTGAAATTAGAGGTGTGTTAAATAAATAACCGCTACTTAAATGGGCTCGAATCTGTGTGTTATATATTTAGACTTTTTGAAAGCTGTATTCATTCGTGAAATTATTATTACCTTTAAAATATTATGACGATGCTGGCAAGGTAAAACCTCCTAGTGCTTGGTATTGGTGCGCATTATATTTATGTCGAAGTGTACTTGTGTTGATTGGGGCTTTGTCATCTAGGGAGTACGGTAGTGAACTTCTTTCAATTTTTTATAGTGAAAGTCGTTACCTTTATCTAAATTTAGGGATTGCCTTACCT
>NZ_JBPOFP010000088.1:0-19571 GCF_051252315.1 Paraglaciecola sp.
GCTGAAGGCGCACGCCTGGAAAGTGTGTTTAGGGTTAAACCTAACGAGGGTTCGAATCCCTCTCTCTCCGCCATATACAAAATGACCCGCTTAATGCGGGTTTTTTTGTATATGGCGGAGAGAGATGATTTGGTTCGAACTCTATGTTCGACAAAATGTATGGAACATTTTGCACCGCTTATAGCGCCCGAAGGGGCTGGTACATGGATGTGCCAGATTACATCCCGAACGGCCAGACACCTACTAGGCTAACGTATTTAACCCAATAGGCTTTTTCATTTACGCGGTTTAGAGTCGTGATGAGGACCCTCGGGGTTCGACAAAAATGTCTGGAACATTTTTGGACAGCCGTAGGCTGGTCGCGAAGAGACGAAATACAGGACGTATTTCACACTATTTGTAAGGAACAAATAGCACAGCCGCAGGCTGCCCGTAGGGCGAGTATCAGGGATGATATGAGTGAATCCCGACAAGTTACCTCCAAACCTTTCTATTTACTATTCTTTCAAATTGCGAATGATTATTTACTCGCTTAATGCGTTTTTTGCAGGTGGTATAAGGAAATTTTGTTCGTCTTCCCTTGACTAGTATTATGTTTGAAAAGTCAATCTATGCGTACTAATGTGTCGATATTATTTACAAGTTTAAAACTAGATAGTTTTAACTTGTTGAATTTTAATGATAATAATTATGGACTGACAATTGCTTTACATCATACTGAGACATTTGAGTGTTATTGGTATTTTTCGCAGTAATGACATTGAATATTTAAATTTACCGTAAATTACGGAGTCACTTATGCAAAAGATCGGTTTTCTCACCTTACTCGTTTGTTGTTCATCAGCTTTCGCTGGTCCTTCGGCGCCGGTTCCTGTTTCAGCTCCAGGTACTTTGATGCTTCTTGGCGTTGGTGTGGCTGCTGCACTGTATATTGCCAAAAAGCGTAAAAAATAATATCCACTAACTACTAACATTTCTAATATATCGTTGATATAAACGATTGTTGTGATGATTGGTAGTTTTTAAATAGGTTAGTCATTCGTGTTAAATGAGTGATTGCCGCGTTAGAAAATCAAACCTAGTAACTTAACTAATAGAGTAAAAGTTATATAAATATTGGAAATGAAAATGCAAAAACTTACTGTTCTTTCTTTACTTCTGTGTTCTGCGTCAGCTTTTTCTGGAACATTGGCTCCAACTCCTGTTTCAGCCCCAGGCACCCTTGCTATCTTGGGAGCCGGAGTAGCGGTTGCTCTATATTTAGCTAAAAAACGTAAATAAGTCGTTACTTCTTTAATTGCTAATAATTGATGGAATATATTTACAATAACTACGCTGTTATTTTTAGCAATGTTTTTTATGGGGCAATCATATTTTTTGTAATATGTGAGCTACTTGTTCCACATCGAGAATATCCTCAGGGATCTAGAACTCGATGGTTGAACAATGTATTGCTGGGCGGACTAAATATGTTTTTAGCCCGTTTTTTGCTTCCCATGTCGGCATTTACTATAGCGATATATGCTGAAAGTGAACAATTAGGCTTGTTGAATAACTTGTCTTTGCCTGTATACGTTCAAATTATTGTTTCATTTATTCTTATCGATTTAGCGGGATATTTGTTTCATCGAATTTCACATACCAACTCAATACTTTGGCGTTTTCATTTAGTTCATCACTCAGACACGAATGTTGATGTGTCCACAAGTATTAGGCATCATCCAGTGGAGTTATTTATCACTATGATGTTTTATTCTATTGTCATCGTTTTGCTAGGTGCACCGTTAATCTCAGTGATTTTTTACGAGATTTTTAGGTCTATAATTTCAGCCTTTAGCCATACAAATATCAAAATACCTTCTTCTATTGATCGGCTTCTCAGGTTAGTGATCGTCACTCCAAACTTTCATTGTATGCATCACTCTGCGATTAAACTTGAGACTAATAGTAATTACTCCAATGCTCTTTCGTGTTGGGATTATTTATTCTCTACATACAATAACAATGCGCCTGAGAATATTTCTTTAGGACTTGAATATTTTCGTTCTGATAGAGATAAATTCATAGACAGACTCATAACACAGCCAATTAGGTATAAAAAACCTTGAAAATAAGGTTAGTTTCTTCTTACCTACATTGTTTTGTGGAACTTCAATTTAATCGCTTTACCTAGTCAACTTGGTACTTCAAAAACTTTAGCCTTTTTATTTGAAAATAAGTTGCCCCACGTACTTCGGTATTTTCTTTTGTAATTGTTATAGTTACATCAATTTCATTTTTGAAATCCAGTTTATCTAATAGGCAATATATGACACAAGACAGTAATGAAGTCGCAGAACCCTCCCAGGGGAAACTGTCGGTGATCACACGTGCTTTTATTGAAAACAGTACTTTTATTAAAAGTTTTCTGCGGAGGTTTTTGCACTCGCAGCATGATATTGAAGATGTAGCTCAGCAGGCTTATCTGAAAGCCTATTGTGCAGAGCAAGAGAAAGCTATCGAACACCCTAAGTCCTACCTTTTTACAATTGCTAAAAATATTGCGGTTAATGAATTAACAAAAAAGTCGAACAAAATTACACAATACCTAGAAGAGTGTGGAGATTCAGTTGTCCCTGAAGAAAGCATGACGCTGGAAAGTGAAGTGGAAGCTGAACAGTCACTAGGCATTTATTGTGATGCTGTTGCCGCGTTACCCGAAGCTTGTCGAAGAGTATTTTTGCTGCGCAGGGTGCATGGTTTAAAACAAACTGAAATCGCTGAGACTTTGGGTGTGTCATTAAGAAATGTAGAGATGCATTTGCAAAAGGGCACTTTGAAATGTAGAGAGTTCGTCCGCAACAAACAGAAAATCGAAGCATTGCAAAATGATACTTGGCAAGATCCTCAAACAATTAACAAAGGGAGAAAGATATGAAAAACGTATTAAATTTTCCATCAAATGCTCCTTTTGATCAAAAGCAAATTGAGCAAGAAGCAATTGAATGGTTAGTTAAACTAGATGGTGACAGTGAGGCCACAGAAGGGGATTTACTTGCACTTAAAGAATGGATGGGGCGTAGTCCCGAACATGCTAAAGAAATCAAAAGCCTTAATGAATTTAACAGTGAGCTACTGGTATTAACTGAGCTAAATATTCCTTTAGTAAAACCTATTTCTAAGGATAACTCATCCTTGTCGAGGTGGGGCTGGGCTGCCGCTGCTAGCATGGTTGGTTTTGTATTTTTATTGCAACAAACTTTATTTCCTATGTGGTTTACTGGTGAGCAGTTTGACAACTCTAATGGCTATTACGCATCAGCAATTGGCAAACATACCTCAATTCCTTTGCCGGATGGCTCTATTGTAGTACTAAACACCAATAGTCGAATTAAGGTTGAATATACCCAAGATCACAGAAATATTTACTTGATACAAGGCGAAGCCCATTTTGATGTGGCTAAAAATAAAAACAAACCTTTTCGAGTGCATGCTGGTAAAGGCCGAGTCGAGGCTGTGGGTACTGCGTTTACTGTTTATCTGCGTAAGGAAGATGTGGAGGTGCTTGTCACCGAAGGTAAGGTTGAATTAGCTGAGTTAAAGACAACAGAAACTGCATCAACGTTATCGGGCGATGGTTTAATTTCTCAAAATGAAAACAAGGAGCCAGCACTTTATATTGCTATTCCTGTCGAGCAATTTGGAAGACTAGAGGCTGGAGAGGGTGCAACTATTTACGTTTCGCAGAGTAACGAAGTAAAACGTGAATTACCTAGCGTTAAAGTTGAAGTGATGGATGATAAACAGCGTAAACGCAGAGACACTTGGCGTGAAGGTTTTGTATTGTTTACTGGAGATACACTAGAAGACGTGATTACTGAAATTAGTCGATATAGCCCTGTTGAAATTGAAATCATTGACCCTGCTTTGAAAAAGATTCGAATTGGAGGGCAATTTAAAATAGGTGACCTCGATGGACTATTCGATACATTAGAATTTAGTTTTGGTCTTAATATCACCAAGCTAGAAAATAAACGAATAGAAATTAGTGCTGCTCAAATGGAAAACATTCGTCACTAATGGGATTGGCGAAGCAATAGTTGCTGTTTAAATTCGCCTTATGTGTAATTATTTGTAAGTAAACGGTGTTGTTGGGGTGGATGAATAAGTGTTTTTTATTTAATCCTATTTTTTTAGCGTTTTTGAAATTGTTTTACAATTCCATGTCGAGTCCTTTTAAATATAAAAATGCAAAATAAGTTAAAGTTGTACTTCGGTATTTAGTCATGAATTTGTTTTATTAGTGACGAGATCGCAATCAAAGCATAATTTAAAATAAATGATAGCGGGTAATTTCGTATGGAAATTAGAAGTAAACGATGGTTTACACAATGGAAAATTCAGATACTCATTTTATTGGTAATCTGTACTTCTATTGAAGTGAAAAGTGAAACATACGTTCTTAGCAATAAAAAAGCTACCGAACATCATGTAAACATTCCATCGTCAAATGCGGCAGAAGCGCTCAATTTATTAGCTGAGCAAACCCAAGCATTGTTAATTTTTCCGTATGATATTGCTGAATCCAGAATGGCTAGGGCCGTGATTGGAAACTATTCCATTAAGGAAGCGCTTGATCTGATATTAAATGGCTCTGGCCTGATTGCTGAAATCTCTGATAAGGGCGTTATTCGAGTACGCATCGAAAATAACGTTGAAATAACTAATAAAAAGAGAAACGGCATGAATACAAAAAAGACAATTTTAGCCTCAATGCTTGCAGCACTATTTACTACTTCAGCTGCAAGTGCTCAAGACAATACAGACAACAAAGCAGAAGAAAGCGAAGAAAAATCCGGTTTTATGGAGCAAATCATTGTTACTGGCTCTTCAAGTAGTGGCCTTACTGCTTTAGAAACCTCATACGGTGTTGCTGTTTTAGATGCAGATAACATTGTTGGTGCGCCAGTTGGCCTTACCGATTTAGTGGACTCTATACCAGGGTTGCAGGGTGAGTTCTCTAACGGCGAAACAAACTCTAACCTTAATGTACGTGGTACACAAGGTGGCTTTATGTCATTCATTAGCCTTCAAGAAGACGGTCTACCCGTACAATATTCTCCATTCTTAGCGGAGTTTGAACTTCGTTATGACCTGTCATATGACCGTGTCGAAGCTGTGTTAGGTGGCCCATCAGGTATCTTTACCGCTCAAGGTTCAGGTGCAACACTTAACTATATTTCCCGCATAGCAAGAAAGCCAGAAGGTGATGTGAGAGTGTCTGTCACTGACTATGGCCAACACAAGACAGAATTATTTTATGGTGCCCCTATTGGTGACAATGGATGGTTCGGCTCTGTTGGTGGTACTTTTCGTCAGGGAGATGGTGTACGCGATTTAGGCTTTACCGCATCAAGTGGTGGTCAGATTCGAGCCAATCTTATTAAAGAATTTGCTCAAGGTCAATTTACGATCGCTTATAAAAAAATTGATGATAAAACCCCGTATTATAATCCAGTACCTACTTTTACCGGTGGTTCGAATAGCCAATCACCAACCTCTATACCTGGATTCGACCTTCAAAAACATGCGCTTTCAGGGCCAGACACAAGATATTTAAATGCTAAAGGTCCAGATGGGTTTGAAAGAAGAGATATGGCTGATGGTAATGTATCACAGACAGATCAACTTACTTTAGGTCTAGAATACGATTTTGATAATGGTTTTAGCATCAGTAATAAATTTAGAACCAGTAGTATCGTAAAGATTGCTCATGACTTGCGTAGTGGTGGTGACTCTAGTGGTGGAGCGTCTCTTCTTTTCGAAGCAGAAGATTATGTTGATAGTAAACTTTCTATTCTTCAGGCTGGATTGCCTGATGCAGGGATTACCTCTGCTGAATTAGTTAGAGTAAATGATGGTCAAATCATCTCAGATCCATCAAGCCTTAATGGCAATGGTTTAGTTACAATCAATAAGCACAGTCAGTATGCTTACGAAACCGATTTCTTAGTCAATGATTTCCGCGTTAATTGGGAGAATAGTAAAGGCACAATTTTTGTTACTGGTGGTATTCAGAGTTGGGATGTGAATACATATAGTGATAATGCTGAAGATGAGCTGCTTATTGATATTAAGAACCAAGCAGAACGTTACGATGTCACTGGATATGATGCTGAAGGCAATATAGCAGGGCACCTTACAGACGCAGGTGTGACTACATACGGCTCACTAGATAATCACGGTAGCTTACAAACAGACTCCACAAACTATTATATTAATGCTGAAATTGATATCACTGATGATTTCCGTATTGATTTTGGTGCTCGCCATGAAGTGGCAACCATCACTGGTTTCAGTGAAGACATCGTCTATGGTGTTTTGATTCCTGAAGGTCAAGGTAATAATATCCTAGCTGATGACAGTCGAGCCGTGACTCGAAATGGTCATGTTTATACTGGAAGTGTTGATTACAATACGGACTCTTTAACTTTTGGTGGTAACTATACCATTACTGATAATTTAGCTATCTATGCTCGTTGGGCGTCTTCTGAAGATATGGCGGCTAATAATGAATTTGCTTTCTACAGTATACCTGGATGGGGAGGACCTGATTCTGGTCAACCCGCGCCAAATGCAGGGCTTAATCCTGATCCAACAGAGTTAGAATTTGCAGAAGTCGGTGTACGTTATCAAGGTGATTTTGTATCAGGTTATGCCACTTATTTCGATACTACTCATAAGAATAGCGGGAATGTTGAAGTGAATGAAAATGGTACAGCCAAAAACGTTTATGTAGATACTATTGCTAGCGGTCTTGAGTTTTGGTTTGACTTTAATGTAATGGATAACTTAACGGTTAATGTCAGTGGTGTACAAATGACCTCAGAACAGCAAGGCGCTGGCGATGTACCTGCTACCGCTACACCAAGACTACCTGAAACCCAGATACGTATTGCTCCAACACTTACATTAGGTAATGCTGAAATAATAGCGAGTGTACAACATTATGGTAGTCGCGCTGCTGACCGTGTTGGAACAAGTTTACCTGCGTATACCCAAATAAATCTTGGTGTTAATTACCCGCTAAATAATGATATTAACTTATCATTAATGGGTAATAACTTAACAGATGAATTAGGCTTTACGTCTGGTAATTTCCGTGGTGTTGACCAAGCTATGCAGTATCGTTATAACTCTGTTATACCAGGGCGTACGATTACATTTACTGCACATTATTCATTTTAGGAATAGTCACTAGTAACTCTAACTGTTTCAATTTGGATATTGGAATAGTTTGCTAAGAATTAATTAACCCGAGCTCAGGTTAACTACTTTAATCTTAGTATTAAAAGGGGATAGCGAATCGTTATCCCCTTTTTAATATCAAATTAAACGTCAATTTCTCACAATTATTTTAGGTGTTTTTATGCGTATTACCTTATTCGTTTTCAGCTTCATCTTAATCGCCTGTACAGAACAAAAAAGCATTCCTAAAGGTGAGTCCTCACTTTCTTCTGAACAAAAGGAAGTACTGCGTGTTTACCCTAACCACTCCATTCAACAAAATGGCCTTAGCCTTATTAATGCACTCTCTCAAGCGAGAACTCTATTAGCATCAGGAAAAGGCGTGGAGCTGAAATTAAGTGCTGGTACCTATTATTTAACTCAACCCATTGTTCTTGGCCCTGAGTTTTCAGGAACAAAAGAGCAGCCTTTTAGTATTGGTGCAGAACAAGCGGGAACAGTCATTTTTAGCGCGGCGAAGCAAGTCTCTGTGCAATGGCAAACACATAATCATTTGATGAAAGCTGATTTGTCAGAACAAGTATTCAATCAATTATTCATTAATGGTGAACAACAAATCCGCGCCAGATATCCAAACTTCGATGCAAGTGTAAAAGTATTTAACGGCCATGCAGCCGATGCGATTTCAGCAGAGCGGGTAGCCAAGTGGAAAAATCCAGTTGGCGGTATTGTGCACACACTACATGCAGGTCGCTGGGGCGGCATGCATTACCAAATCAATGGCGTTGATAAAAACGGCGAGTTAATCCTAGACGGGGGCTTTCAAAATAATCGTCACTCGCCTATGCATGAGAAGTATCGTTATGTGGAAAATATCTTTGAAGAGCTGGATGCGCCTGGCGAATGGTACTTTGATGACAAGGCTAACGTTTTATATTTTTACCCGCCAACTGGCTTGGATTTAAAAACTAGTACGGTTGAAATTTCTCAATTGGCGCATTTAATTGAGCTTAGAGGGAATGTAGAAAACCCTGTTAAACACATCAATATTGATGGCATCACCTTTACCCAAACCAGCCAAACCTTTATGCAAACAAAAGAGCCTTTATTGCGCAGTGATTGGACCATTTACCGCGGTGGTGCGGTTGTCATGGATGGAAGTGAGCATATTAGCCTAACCAATAATGTGTTTAATCGTTTGGGCGGCAATGCCATTTTTGTGAGCAATTACAATCGAGACATTAACATTGCAAGCAATGAAATTTATGACATTGGCGCCAGTGCCATTAGCTTTGTGGGTCACCCCTCAGCTGTGAGGTCGCCTAGTTTTGAATATCATGAATTTGTAGATATCGCAGATATGGACTTGGCATTAGGCCCACAAAATGAAAACTACCCCGCTCAATCCATTGCCACAGATAATTTAATTCATGATATCGGCAGAGTAGAAAAACAAGTGGCCGGTGTGCAATTGTCTATGACATCCAAGATTACTGTCAGCCACAACTCAATCTATCGTGTGCCTCGTGCAGGTATCAATGCCAGTGAAGGTACATGGGGCGGGCATATTATTGAATATAACGACGTGTTCGATACGGTGTTAGAGACAGGTGACCATGGTGCATTTAATTCTTGGGGCAGAGATCGTTTTTGGCACCCAGACCGCTCGAAAATGGATGCGCTAGCGAAGACTCATCCGGGACTATACAAAATTGATGCAATGCATCCCGTTATTATTCGAAATAACCGTTTTCAGTGTGATTATGGTTGGGATATCGACTTAGATGACGGCTCTTCGAACTACCAAATATACAACAATGTGGCACTTAGTGGCGGGTTAAAACTGAGAGAAGGGTTTAACCGTATGGTTGAAAACAATGTCATTCTGAATAATTCATTTCACCCCCATGTGTGGTTTGAAAATAGCGAAGATAGTTTCCGCCACAATATTATCTTGGCTAGCCACAAGCCCATCTTGAATAACTTCTGGGGCAATGAAATAGACCATAACTTTTTCACAACAGAAGCCGCGTTAAAGAAAGCGCAGACATTAGGGTTAGACAGTCATTCTAAATTTGGCGACCCAGAATTTTTCGACGCTGAAAATGGCGATTATCGGGTGAGTGATATCTCATTAGCCAAGAGCATTGGGTTCAAAAACTTTGCCATGGACGAATTTGGTGTGAAAACCCAACACTTAAAACAAAAAGCGGAACAGCCGCCATTTCCAACCTTATATCTCAGTAACAACGATTCATCTAGCTCAAATGAGTTGGCATTATTGGGGGCTAACTTCAAGTCAGTCATTACCCTTGGTGAGCAATCTGCCTTAGGTCTGCCTGAAATAGCAGGGGCGCTGATTTTAGACATCACAGCTGGCAGTAATGCAGAGCTAGGTGGGTTGAGAAAAGGCGATGTCATCGTACGGGTAATCGATAGTGAGTTTGGTGGTTTAGATAAAATCGTTAACATAAATGACTTGCTGACCTCTTATCGCTCAAGAAAGTGGCGAGGGGTGTTAGAAGTGGTAATAGTGCGAAATCAAAAAGAACAGCTTTTAGTTGTCAGCGTACTCGAATGATTTTAAAAGGGGCTTAGATTACTAATAATTGAGCTTGGATATTTTGTTTAGAGAAGGTCTGTCAGTCGATTAATTTATGAAGGATTCAGGTGTGAGTAATAACACTTATTTATTTAAACAATCATGTAATTCTATGCTGAACCATATTGTCGAACTCCCTGACGATCAGAATGAGATGGCTACCGATATTGAGTTAACCAAATTACTCAACGTTAGTCGAACGACAGTACGCTCATGCGTTGAACACCTAAGTAAACTGAACATAATTAAAAGAGATGGTTTCAAAAAGATAGTGTTACGTGACCCCGAAAGTCGTGATTTTTTTGATATTAAAGACAAGGATTTAACGAAAGATATTCAAATTGAAAAGTACTTTTTAAGTTTAATCAATACAGGAAAACTACTACCAGGTGATAAGTTTTCTGAACTTAATTTGGCTAAGAACTCGGGGTGCACAACGGTTACTGTGCGAGAGTTTTTAATCAAATTTTCAAATAATGGATTAATTGAAAAATCTCCTCGTGGTAGGTGGAAAATGGTGAAATTTGATAAGGAGTTTGCTCATGAATTGGCGTCGTTTAGAGAAATGATAGAAATGCGAGCCTTGATTGAATTGATCCAATACCCTAGAGAACATTCTGTATGGCGAGAGTTACAAGATTTATTACTCAAACATCAAGCAATAAGTCTAGATATGGAAAATCGCTATTTAGAGTTTCCTGACTTAGATAGGGAGTTACATATGATTCTGATGAAAAGCGGAAAAAATAGAGTGACACAGCAATTTTTTAATATTGTTTCTTTTGTTTGTCATTACCATTATCAATGGGATAAAACAGGTGAACTTGAACGCTTTAAAATTGCCGTCAATGAGCACATGGAGCTACTTCACAATTTACTGACTCACAATGACTCCGGTGCCATTTTGGCCTTAGAGAGACACCTACAAACAGCAGAAGAAACCTTATTACGCTGCTTAAATGACTTAGATAAATAGATGTTTAGATTTCAAAAAAATATAACGCATTCTTTTTCAGACCATCAACTACATGTTTTCATTTTATGGCCTAAACGTCAGTCAGTGTATTGTCTAAACTCAAAACAACCAGTCGATGTTAATTTTTAAGTGGGCGAGCTAAAGGCTTTTCCATGAGGGGACATTAGACTTAAGCCAAACCAATCTTTAATGGTATTTTTCATTCCTTTGTCACCTAAAATTTTGAGGTTGCCCTTTGAGATACTTTGATGCAACTGACAGTCTCCCATCCACACATTAATTAAGGTTGCTACATCAGTGGTAAAGTATAAGTCTACGTCTAGGCAAGGATCATCTGTACACAGGTCGCAATCTTTATCTTTCACAACAATCCACCAATTTGCATGCTCGTCCAAATCAGTAAAATGAAACTTCAGTACTGCGTGTCTGCCTGGTATTTTGTCACTCTTAATATTTCGACGAATGTCCCACATCAACAATTCTATGTCCTGATCGTCCAAGTCCATTTGCTTTCGCGCCCATTGCATACCCCATTCACCTAACTGCATCACAATGGGGCCTAAGTCTTTACCAGCTTGCGTTAGAAAATATTCGTGAGAACGGCCACCAGGGATCTTCTTTTTGATGAGCAAGTTGGCTTGCTCTAATTCGTTTAAACGTTTCGATAATAAGGTAGGTGATATTTTTGACATGGCTTTTTGCAGCTCATTGTAACGTGTACTGCCAATTAATAATTCTCGAAGGATTAACATTGTCCAGCGTTCGCATAGTACTTCTGACGCTTTTGCTATGGGGCAAAATTGGCCATATCGCATAATAATTCCTTTTGGGTGATGTTCTTATACTATTTAACCTGAGTACTGGATAAGCCGAACCTCTCGATAACGCTCTTTTTGTGCCTATCAGCGTTGGATTGTCTAGCAATAACACGTTATTACGTACGACAATCCGCCTTGCTATACACGAAAAATTTCGTTACCGAGTAATAATTCAGCTGAGGTAATTTGGCCGGTAATCACTAAGCCATTGAATTATAGTGTTAAATTAAACTTGAACGATACTTCTTATCCAGTACTCAGGTTATTTAAGCTATTACTACATAAAGTGTAGTTAGTTGCTACATTATCTGCACTATATAATAGATCCGGTAACTGAAAAAATCTTCCTAGTTTACAACAAGGAGATTTAAACATGTTACAACAACACACATTAGGCGCTCGGGTCGGCGTATTATTATTCAATAGCGTATCTTATTTTGTAGGATGCACAGCTTTAGTGTTACTCATATTAATTTTTGGGCATGTCATCACAGCTGAGAACGCTCCCATTTTTAATGGACCAGAGTTTAGTTCGCTATTTGGAACTATTATCTGGAACTTGGCTTGGGTGGTTGGTTTTGGGTATAAACATTCCTATATGGCGTCAATTAAGTTTAGAGACTTTATCATTCGTTTTATTCCAGAAGCTATGAATAGAGGGCTATACACCTTAGCTACAGGGGTATATTTATTTCTACTGCTATATTTTTGGTCACCTTTAGAAGGCAGGCTTTGGGATCTGGAAGGCTCTGCATACTTAATCGTGATGTCGATTTTTTTGTTTGGGTGGACGTTTTTGTTTCTAGCGACATTTATGATTGATCACTTCGAATTGTTTGGTTTAAAACAAGCTTTTTATTATTTCAAACAAAAAAAGATCCCCACATTGTCGTTTGTAAAAAATGGTTTTTATGCTTACGTTAGACATCCAATTATGACTGGCTTATTAATTGGCATATGGGTGGTACCAGTTATGACATACTCATTGCTGATGTTAACAGTAGGGTTTAGTGTCTATGTATTTGTTGGAGTGTATTTTGAGGAACGTAAGTTAAAACGCATACTGGGTTCTGTATACCATGACTATTGCCAACAAGTCGGAGGGTTAATTCCCAAAATACCTAAGAAGTTGCGAGCACAGAAAAATATAGGGATGTTGTAAGCTGTTTATCAAAATAAATACTAGGTATTGAATAGTAAAATTCCAACTGAATCAGAAAGTGAATTACATAAAAGACAGCCTTAAAATAGAGTGGGCTGTCTTTGTAAAAATATGTATTTGGCCAGACTTACCAGCAAAAACTATTGGCCCGTTATTTGTGTATAAGCCAAGTAAATATTTCTTGCATAAATACATAACTATCCTTGCCCCAATAGGTCGTTTTTCTTGGGTTTCGAAACTCACCGCTCATACGTTGTGCGTCTTTTTTGCCCATGAATATGGTGACCATTCCTTCTCCTAACACCACTATACGGCCACCGTTTTTTATCGATTTAAAAGCAGCAAAAGGTAATCCTTGGTTACCGTTTTTATCTACTTGAAATGCAAATGGAGTTCCCCCAACAATAGCTCTTCCGCCACTAAAGGGCAGTTCACGTATTTGTTTATTAATGTCACTTACGGTGGAGACAGCTCCAGCGTTATGTAAGTAGGGCGTGTCTTGAGTAAGCATCATGGAAAAAGGTGTAAGTAAGTTATTTACTTTTGTTTTATCTAAAGATTGTCGTTCTTCTTCGTCAATAACTAAAAATAAAGCTCCGCCTTGTTTGACGAATTCAACAATAGCTTTTTGTTCAGCGGGTTCAAAGTAGGTGTTGGGTGCTCGTAAATACAGTACAGAGACTCCCTTTAGTGATTTTGGTGTGATGGCACTCGTTGCCTCTACGATAGACACGTTAAGTTCAGAGGCGAGTTTTCTTAATTTGGGATGAGACGAACGTTCACCATGAGCTAGGTCAACTAATATTAAAGGCTCTTCAGATGCAATAGAGAATGGAAGGTATAATACGAAACAGAGTAAGGTTATTAACTTAAACATAAGAAAGCCTCAATGGTTTGGTTATAAAATTATGAATACTTGTATTTCCTTAGACCTGATCGGCCTTTTTAAACTTACAACCGTCATTTAAAAGTTTTCTAATGTCACTCATTCGTTTTCTTTATGAAAAATAAGACATATTACCCAATGCTAAATTGCTAGTTATTTTTTGATCAGGATCCAAGTATTAGCGTAATCAGGTAGGTGTTTATTGGCTTGGTGATAATCGTCCCAGCCGTAATAGCTTTCGGTTAAGAAATCTAGTTGGAATAGATTATCGTCAAATGCACCACCGGTATCAGCTAGAATGCCCATTTGACTGACTGAGGCGCCATTATTTAAATAGTTAATCATGAGCAGTTTTCCCAAGCCTAATTGGTCAACATTTCCGGCAAATGTCACCTGTGGTTTGACTTCAATTTTGTTACCGATTTCGGTGCCGTACCCCATAATCGAAGGGACTTCAGCAAAATACCAGTAGCGAGCTTGTGCTGTTTTACCAATACTGTAATCATAACTAATGCCATTGTTGCGGTGCACATTAAAATACCGTGTCTTACCTTCTACGTTTAACACACCTGTGCCTTGTAATAACACGTCATGTAATCCAGCTTCAGTTAACCAAATAAGTGGTTTGGCTAAATTGTTTTGGGTAAGCACACCTTGAATAATTTGCTGACGAGTATATTTGAAGCGAGTTAATTTCGACTTTTGCAACTCAGCTTCGGCTAGGGTTAAATTAGCTTCATCGTATGGCAAAGCATATAAAGCTTGATTAAATTCAGGCGTTTGAACTGCGCTTGCCCTTAATAACTTAGTGTAATACTTGGTAATAAATAACTGTTTGTCGGGAATGTTTTTTAGCAGTCTAGTTTTAACTTGGTTAGTACTTTTTTGGGCAATGGCATTGGCTTTGTCAGTATCAGCATGCCAACGGTAAAAGTGAAAATTTTCTCGTAAAAACTGACTATCTTGTAAGCGACTATTTTGTTTATTACGCACATCTTCTTTATAGGTGTTACAAATAAATTCAAGGGTGTTTTTAACTCTTTTTTCTGTAACTCTCTTTTCAGTAATGTCACTTTGGGCTAATAGTGCCATTGGCGGTGGTTGCGCATTTTCATTGTTCTCATCATTATTGCGGGCAATGTAATTAAGAGTGTTATTGGCGACCTTGCATAGATCACTGGTTTTAAATAATTGCATTTTGCCTATATTGGGATGCTGCTCTAAAACAAATTTAGCCGGTGCCGAATGGATAGAAAAACTTATACTGTACAAAATGAATAGAAAACAAGAAATTAAGTTGAAGAGAGGTTTCATCTGCGCAAGGGACCGTTTGTTGTATATATTTTATTAAGGTAAGAGTATTACACTTATTTATAACCTTCAGCAATCACGCGCTGCCCTTATTACTCAAGCTATTTTTTCTCATTCGTTTTTATTTTTAAAATATAAGGCATACTTGTTCTATGCAAGTTTGCGAATATTCTTACAAGGAGATAATGGGTTAAGTGAATAATATTAAGCTTACTCAAGATGAAAGCCTTTCTATAAAAGTCAGTTATCAGTTATTGCCTACTGACCAGCAACGATTCGATTTGTATTTCTCTTTGCCCGATGAAATGGGCATTAGTGCTAAAACCCTTTCGGAAGAACAATATTTTCATAGCAGTATTCAAAGTCATAGTGCCTATTATTCTGATGAAATGCATTTACCCTTAGTACGTAGTCGTTTTATCAGCCAAAAAAAGGGGGAGCAAAGTGATTACCGTTTAAATCTTAATTTGTTTTCTTATCAAATTCGTATCGCCTTAGACACAGACATAAAACAAACCCTTAAACTTAAAGAAAGCGAGGAGTTTTACCCTAAAGCTATAGAGTTAGCTGAGCAGATTTCAGGTTTATTAAAAAAATTACGTCGCTATACCCCGCCTGATAAAAAGCTAAAAGCTTACTTTGAAAATGCCGACAATTATTTGAGTTGGCGAGTTGAACAAGCTTTTTTAAAGCTATTATCACGGGCCCCTAAAAGTAGTGAATTTAGTACCGAAAGAAACTTCTTACTGGCCTTATGTAAAAGTGAAAATGAATATAGAACTAGCAATCAATATAACTCTGAAGTGACTTTGAGTGATCCTAACCGCATCACTAACAAAATGCGCTTGTTACAAAGGTTAATTGAGTATGGAGTGGTATTTCAAAAAGAAGTAAAGAACCTAAATAGTAATCTAAAACGCATGGTTAGAGGGTCTGTCACAGCCGTGATCATGGCTTTTGTAATGGTGCTAGTCTTGAACGCTCGAACTAACTTCACCGAGGTGACCATAGCCTTAGTGACCATGTTGGGCGTGGTGTATGGTTTACGGGAAATATTTAAAGAGGATTTAACTCGCATTATTTGGCGCCGTATCCAAAAGGGTTTACCTAAGTGGAAAGTGTTATACAGCCATAGTGCGAATAAGAGCCGTGTGGCCACTCAAACTCTTTGGTTAGAATATATTCGTAATAAAGATTTACCACGCAAGGTTGATGAGTTGTTTCAAATGCGCAGACAACAAAATAAACAATCTGCCCAGTTATTGCACTTTCGCAGTGACACCAAAGTTAACGCTAAAAGCTTTCTACCTGGTTATGACGATATCCAACAACGAATGTATTTTAATCTAACCCCCTTTGTTAGGTATTTGAAAAAAGGGGAAGGTCGTTTGTACTCGCTGGATAACAGTAAAATAACCAAACAAGCGGTTGAGAGGCGCTATCAAATTAATTTGGTTTTAGTGCATAAAGGTAATCAACAAGAACAAAAGATGCAGCGGTTTAAAATCACCCTAAATCGGTCCACAATTATTAATATTGAAGCCATGGGTGGTGACGTACAGGACTGACCTATTAATTTAAAAGGTACTATTTAAAATTTATAACTTAGTTGGATGGCGACCGAAGCGGCTTCTGGACGATAGTCACTTGAACGTTTAATGTAGTTACGCTTATTGTAATCTTTATCGATCCACCCCATTACATTATAGGCATTAAGGCTGATATCAAGTTTATCTGACAGGGTTTTATGTACCCCTAAATTGACAAAGTAGTTACCTGAAAACGCTTCGCCTTTTTGATCGTAACCAAATCGTGCTTGGTTGTTTTGGTTACGGCTATTATTGTAATCAGCCCAATCTTCAGCCCCTTGAAATCCCCAATAGATTCGAGCGGAGGCGGTAAATCTCCATGTTGGCTGAAATTGCCAGCGGTAAAACAACTTACTAATATGATTTGACCAAGTATTTAAATCGTTGCCAAAACCATAAGCTTTTGCTGAAATATATTGGCTGTTGTTAGATTGTTTAATATCAATTAATTTCGTGTAGCTGTGGCTCAATGATAACTTATGTGTGTCTTTTTCATATGAGACTTCAAGTTCACCACCCCACATGGATACTATTCCAACAGGTTGATTAAATCCTTTTATGAGTTCACCAGAGCTTTCATCTATTCTAGGACTGCTAAAAGACCAAAAGTCGATTTCTTGGGCAAATACAGCCAATTGGTAGTTTAATCCATCATGCAGCGTGTGGCTGTATGTGAGCTCAATTGATTCGAGGGACTCTTCTGATGCACGACCTCCTTCAAGATATGCACTTCTCAGGTCAAATTCTCCAGCCGTTTTAATTGATTTATTATATAAAAGTTTCCAAATTTGACTGTCGCTTTGAGTGAAAACTAACGACGTTCGAGGTGAAAAAAACCAGTCAGTATAATCATGTTTGTCATATCGAGCGCCAGTGAATAGTGTCCAATCGTTATTAATTTTCCACTGTAATTCACCAAAATAGGCGTAGCTCAGTACGGTCCATTCACCAGCAGCTAATAATTCATCAGGATCTCTTCGAACACCATTTGGGTATATGCCTGCTATAGAGGCTGCTATATTCGGGCTGCCAACACCAGGTAATCCCAGTGTATCGTACGATACTTCAGCTCCTAAAGCGGTTTTGATATTGACCATTTGTTTTTTGTAAATAAGTTTACTTGCGTATTTGTCTTCGCGGTAAGAACTTAGTCGTTGCGCATCAAGGTCATAAGTGTCACCTTTATAAGCGTTGTCACTTCGGTCGGAATCGACAAAATCGTAGCTGATATTGAAGAATAATTCATCGTCATTCGATAGAGGGGTATTCGTTTCAAAATGGGCTGAAAGTTGTTGATAACCAGGCTCCATGTAACGTTGATTGCCTCGGCTAAACTCAGTGTTATTACGAGAGTGTTCTGCTGCTACTTTGTCTCCCCCTTTTGTATACCTTAGCCAAGCGCTTATTTGTGTTTCACCCTGACTGGCTGAATCAAATTGTAAATGTAGTTTATGTTTAAGCCTATTTAACGAACTTCCTTTATCGTTTGGCAAGCTATAGGGTACTGGCAAGCCTGCTTGTAAGTATGGTTGGCCATTATATTCAGTATTAACAGATACAATATGTGGCGTGTATTTGTCACTTGCGCCAGAGTAGTCTGTCAATCCATAATAAAACATCAGGTTTGTATCTTTTTTCTTGCCTAATTGTTTGCTGTGTTTGACTTCTAGTGAAGTGAATTGCTCTATGGCACCTTGCTTAATTGTAACTTCACTGCCCTGAAAATCTTTTCCACTCAAAGTGGTAATATTGATCACACCCGAAAGAGCACCTGGACCATAAACTGCAGAGCCTGGCCCACGAATCACTTCAATTTTTTTAATATCTCCTAACATAGGCAAGTCTCTTTCCATGATAACTCCGCGTAGAGACTTTTCGTTCATCGCTTTGCCATTGACCACAAATAGATAGGTGTTTTCACGATCGTTAATAACACCGCGCATGCCTAAGTGTTGTGGGCCATAGTTGTGCCTGACTAGTTGTAGATTAGGCACCATAATCTCTAATAATTCATTTAAGCGACGAGCGCCGCTATCGATAATGTCTTGCTGGGAGATATAAGTTAATGAAGCTGGAATACGATTGTTTTGAGTGGAGGTTAAAGTACCAGTACTGGTATTTAATTGTAATAACTCTTCTAAAGAGTAATCAAACAAGCTGCGCTGCTCTTCGCTTGTTGCAATAGCGCTAAATAATGCGAGAAATAAAAGATAACACAGGCGTTGCATAAATTAATATTAATACTCTAAGTTGGAATTATTTAGGGTGCGTAGCATCCCATTCCACTCTCACCTTAAATTATGAGCTGATTTTATGGATGACTATAAACAATGTCAAAACTATTTAGGTAAATATATTGGACAATTTGTTAAATCAGCTAACCACTTTTATACTGATTAGCTGCAAGAATGCTGCCTAAATCATTAAACCTAATGCCTTTTTCTTTTAATAATTTATTGACCTGTTTACTGATCATTTGACGAATATAAAAGGGCTGGTTGGGCACAAAATGGTGAATAGTGTGTGTGTTGCCAAAATTAAAACAAAACAGTTGAAACGGCATAAAAATCCAATGGTTTAACACCTGAGTTTGTTGGATTAAATTATAGGCACTACCGTAATAATGCATAGAAGAAGTCACAAAATTTAAACAAGCAGAACGCAACAAGCTTGGCGCCACCCATATCACCATGCTCAAGTTCATCCAATCAACTAAGGTCATAACCCAATTAGGATAGTTCAACGTTATAGCAGTGCTTTCAACTACAAAGTTAACGCTATGAAATATGATAAATACGTAAAGGATCACGTAATAAACAGTAGTTAGCGGAAAGCCCGCATTAAATAAACGTAAAAAGTTATACCCTTTAATTTCTTTGGAAAACTGTTTAGTGCGTAACAACAATCCAAGTAATCCATCACATATGACTAATAGCCTTAAAAAGTGATTTTTGGTGCCATTTCCCACTAAACGTTCTTCAATATCCTGCTGGGTACCAG
>NZ_JBPOFP010000089.1:0-19276 GCF_051252315.1 Paraglaciecola sp.
GAACAATAGTCATTCTCGTAAGCAAAGGGTGCGTGTTACCGAATACTCAAGATGGACACATAATCAACGTCACAGACGAGGTGTGCAATATAAACAAAATGGCAAACGTATTATAAGAAACAGTGAAAATCCTATTCGCTATGTTTCAAATACCCAGAATCATCGTCCTAAAAAACAACATCAAATCGATAAACAAAGAGTATTGGATGTTAATAAATACCCTAAAGCAGAAAAACGCTCTAGTGCTCAAGTAAAAAATAAATTGAATCAATACACTAAACATTCAGCTATGAATAACAGTAAAAATACCTTCAATAAAAAACGAAACGAGTATAGAAAACCAACGAGTAAAAACTTTAAGGACTATAAACCGGGCATTCAGTCACCTAAATCTAGAAGCTCAAACAATAAATTCGTATCCAATAGCCCCAAACAAGTACGAACCAAAATAGACAAGCAAAATAAAAGTTATAAGAGTCAAAACTCTTATAAAAGAAGTCAACCTATGACCCAAAGCAAAACTCGTCACTCTGCCAACAAAACAAGTAATAGGTCACGGCCTGTTAAAATTGAGCGCCATAGTAAATCGAGAGAAAAAAGGTAGACATATACCCACAGCGCTGCAAAATATATCGATTCACAACAAATATGGCGTTTGGGTATATTCATTGATTTATGCCAAATTATTTAAATCATGCAAATAAAAATAGATGACTTAACACATCCTAAAATAGGGCTTTTATTACAGGAGCATCTTGATGATATGCGAGCCACATCACCGCCAGAGTGTGTTCACGCATTAGATTTACCCAAGCTTCGCAGCCCTAGTATCACATTTTGGAGTATTTGGTCTGGTGAAGAATTATTAGGCTGCGCGGCGCTTAAACGCCTCACCCCAACTCACCATGAATTAAAATCTATGCGCACCGCACGTGTTCACACTGGTAAAGGTGTCGCTAACAAACTATTACAGCATCTACTTCAGCATGCTAAAACAACTGGCATCACTAGATTGTCCTTAGAAACAGGATCTCAAGAATATTTTAAACCAGCTCATAAATTATATTTAAAATACGGATTTGAATATTGTGGCCCCTTTGCCAACTACACAAACAATCCCAACAGTAAATTTATGCAGTTGCAGCTTAAAATTTAAATCATAAGTTTCAACCCACGCTAGGTAAAATTTTGATAAAATATTGGCATTTCTAGCTTGTATAAAAGATCTATCCCAAATGAATTTTAAAGGCAGCCACATTCTTTCCGTTAATCAATTCGACCGCGAAGCAATCGAACGTGTATTTAATGTTGCTCATCAAATGTTGCCTTATGCCAAAAGAGAAAAGCGCACCACAGTATTAAACGGAGCTATCTTAGGTAACCTATTCTTTGAACCCAGCACAAGAACACGAGTCAGCTTCGGAACTGCATTTAATTTACTTGGTGGTGAAGTAAGAGAGACGACAGGCTTAAGTAATTCAGCTCTTGCAAAAGGCGAATCCCTTTATGACACGGCCAGAGTACTGAGTGGATATTCAGATATTATTGCCATGCGCCACCCAGATATTGGTTCAGTGGCCGAGTTTGCAGAAGGAAGCCGTATCCCAGTGATTAATGGTGGAGACGGGGCTAACGAACACCCCACTCAGGCTTTACTCGATTTATACACAATACAAAAAGAGTTACAGGCTCACGGTAGTAACATTGATGGTATGCATATCGCCATGATTGGTGATTTAAAACACGGTCGTACCGTGCATTCACTGTCTAAACTTTTATGTTTATTCAAAAATATTCGTTTTACGCTTATTTCACCTAAAGAATTGGCAATGCCTTCTTCAATAATTGATGTGATCGAAAACGCAGGGCATCAATATACAATTAGCCAACAATTTGAAGGTAATGTAGATGCAGATATCTGTTACCAAACTCGCATTCAAGAAGAACGTTTTTCCACCCAAGATGAAGCCAATCTTTATCGAGGAAAATTTCGTTTAAACCAACAGATTTATACTCAGCATTTTCAATCAAAGACTGTGATAATGCATCCTTTACCAAGAGACTCTAGAGCAGAAGCAAATGAATTAGATAACGATTTAAACCTCAATCCTAATTTAGCTATATTTCGCCAAACAGATAACGGCGTTTTGGTTAGAATGGCATTATTTGCCTTAACATTAGGTGTCGAGTCAATCGTTAGTCAATTCGACCAAAAAGTTCATTGGCACGTTAACAGTTAATCCCAAATTAAAAAATCACCTTAAGAATCCATTATGCAAACATCTGAAAATCTATTTAATCGTGCAAAAACTCATATACCTGGAGGAGTCAACTCTCCTGTAAGGGCATTCAAAGCAGTGGGTGGCACCCCCCCATTTATCAGCAAAGCCGATGGCCCGTATATATTTGATGTCGACAATAAGCGTTACATTGATTACGTTCAATCTTGGGGCCCCATGGTGCTGGGTCACAACAATCCTAAAATTCGTCAGGCTTTGATAGACGCCGCGCAAAATGGATTGAGTTTTGGTGCTCCGACTGAAATTGAAGTGACTATCGCAGAGTTAGTCAGTGAACTGGTCCCTTCTATGCAAATGTTGCGTATGGTGAACTCAGGCACTGAAGCGACTATGAGTGCTATTCGTCTGGCTAGAGGTTACACCAACAGAGATAAAATTCTTAAATTTGAAGGTTGTTATCACGGCCATGCTGACTCTCTATTAGTTAAAGCTGGGTCAGGTGCGTTAACTTTTGGTGTGCCGAGCTCTCCTGGCGTCCCAGCCGATTTGGCACAACATACTTTAACCATGGAATACAATAACCTTGAATCTGTCGCTCAAGCTTTCGCACAGAATCCAGAAGACATCGCTTGTATCATAGTTGAGCCGGTAGCAGGCAACATGAATTGTATTCCACCAGTCGATGGATTTTTACAAGGTTTACGTGATATATGTGACCAATATGGTGCGGTATTAATTCTTGATGAAGTCATGACTGGGTTTAGAGTCGCCTTGGGTGGCGCACAACAAAAATACCAAGTCGAGCCCGATTTAACCTGTTTAGGTAAAGTCTTAGGTGGTGGTATGCCTGTAGGAGCCTTTGGTGGCAAAAAAGAAATCATGCAACAACTAGCGCCATTAGGGCCAGTTTACCAAGCAGGTACATTATCAGGTAACCCTGTAGCTATGGCAGCAGGCCTAGCTTCTTTAAAAGAAGTTCAAAAACCTGGTTTATACGAGCAACTAAGTCAAAACACCCAAAAATTAGCAGAAGGCTTTAAACAACTTGCAGATAAACATGGCATACCTATGTCAGTTAATTATGCAGGAAGTATGTTTGGGTTATTTTTTACCGATGTTGAACGTGTGACTAATTACCAACAAGCAATTAACTGTAATACCGAGCAGTTCAATTTGTTTTATCATGGTATGTTAGAACAAGGCGTTTATTTGGCTCCTGCTTCGTACGAGGCCGGATTTGTTTCTGTAGAACATTCGGAAGATGTGATACAAGAAACGTTAAATATCGCGGATAAAGTATTAGCTGAAGTCGCACAAAAAACTCAATAAAAATATTGCAGTCAAAACAAGTAATAGAGTGAAGAAATATTAATGTTAGAACAGGTCTTACAACCCGTACCTTTAGTTTTGTTATTTATTATCTTGGTATATACAGGCGTTTTACTGGTTTTGTTGAATAAAAACAAATCTAAGCCTGAACAGGATAACTCACAACAAAACGTTGACTTATATTCTTCCTCTCAACCTTTGAATGAGCAAAATTTTGACAAGTCTGCCGCAGAAGCAAAAGAATTAAATAAAACCTTTCGTAAGTTTGTACCAAAGCAGTTTGTCGATCATTTAGCTAAACACGGTTCAGATAGTCTAGAGCTTGGTAAAGCAGATGAAGACGAATTAGCCATTCTATTCAGTGATATTAGAGGTTTTACCGGTTTATCTGAACAAATGAGCCCACAAGAATTAATGAATTTTCTTAATTCTTACTTTTTGCGAATGAATGATCCTATACATCAAAATAACGGTTTTATTGATAAATTTATTGGTGATGCCGTCATGGCTCTGTTTGATCGTCCTAAAGGCACCAATGTAGATAAAGCCCAGGATGCGATACGCGCAGCTCTAGACTTACGTTATGCCATAAACCTATACAATCAGCACAGAGCCAACTGTAACTATCCGCCAGTCAATATTGGCATAGGTGTGCACTTTGGGCCTGTGATAATAGGCACAGTAGGCTCAAACGATAGAATGGATACGACTGTTATTGGTGACAGTGTGAATGTGGCGTTTCGTTTGGAAGCATTAGCGCCTATTTACAACACTGACATCATCATTAGTGAACAAACCTTAACGCAAGCCAAGTCTCAAGATTTATTTCAATACCGTTTGTTAGATTGGGTTAGAGTAAAAGGTCGTCAAACACCCATTGAAATCTATGAGGTCATAGATCATCAAGAAGAAAGACAAAAACTACAAAAATTAGCTAACGCAGATTTAATAAAACAAGGTTTATCATTTAGAAAGCAACAAGACTGGCAGCAAGCTGAAAACCATTTCCAACAAGCTTTAGATATCTACCCCGAAGATACCTTAGCCAAACATCACCTTGAGCAATGTAAAATACTTCAACAAACAGAATTGCCATCCGATTGGGACGGCTCCATACTTCTTAGGCCTTAATCCTACTAATCGGAATGCAGGGAAATCACCTAAGCTTAACTTTACCGTCTATGACATTTTGCAAAAAATCTATCCGTGCAATGATTTCACCTTTTGCTTCACAATCTCGACAACGGGAAAGAATTACCTGTATATCTTCAAATAACTCCTCTCCTTCTTCTTTGTTTTCTCTTAAGAACTCGATAAGTGCTAATCGGTAGTAAGCATCATATAAATTACGATTAAGGAATACAGCAGTTCTCAGCGCTTCTTCAGCTTCTGTAGGTCGACCTAATTGAAGTTGTGTTAAACCTATCATATACATCTGAAACCCACGGTTTTCACAGGTACGGGCTTTAAGGATACTTTTATTCTTGGATGTTCTGTTGATCACTTTTCCAGTGCTTGGTGCTGAATTACCTGCGGTGTTCGACACTGAACCATTTTGGGTATTAGCATTGCCTGCTGTACTTTGTAGTGATTGACTAATTTGAGAGTTTTGGAAAGAGTTTATTGAGGCCTGCAAATTGCGTTCTGCTCTAAGAGCACATTTAGCATTTTTCTTAAACTCTATTTCAGCTAGTGCAAAATTACCTGAGTTGAAAGCCTGCAGTGCCGAATCACCAGCCCTACCTTCCACTTCAATTCGTTCTATTTCCTGATCATCTTGCTGTGTAGGTGCGGCACTCGAATTTTCCTGCGCTGCTATCAAACCAAAGGGTAAAGCCAATAGCAGTATAAAAATATTTTTACTTAATAAATTAGGAACAGGCAACAACCTAATTGAGCGTTTTAGAAATGTTAAGTGAAACATAAAAACCTCCATGTAATAAACTTAGTTAATAGTTGAATTATGGTTTTCGAGACAAGTACACATGTCGAGATATTAAAATAAGTTAAATATTTTGTATAGTTTGGTCAAGTCAAAGAAATGTATCAATATATAAACAGATGAAATTGGCATGTAGTTTTGTTTATTCATAACCAGTCTTTTTTGCCATTAACTGAGCCAATTTAGTGCTTTTTCAGGAAGCCAATTTCTCTCAGAAGCGGCACTACTCTATTGCTTGTTGCTTTAAAAATTTAACTGATGGAGCAAAATAGGCCCCGCCTGTTTCAGCAATGGTGTAGTCCAAAAGTTTATCGTAATTACCTGCTGAATCAGCAAAAATCATATTACGTAACATATCTGTAAAAGGCTTAGGACTGCTTGCACACGAGATAAAATATAACCCCTCCACTGCCATATCGCCATAAGGCATACTTTGCCTAAGAATTTCAACACTATTGCCATTTTCATCTTTTAAATTGGTACGTTTAGTATGAGCAAATGCGGCTTTTTTGTCGCTAGCAAACTCTACGTTATCAGCTTTAGTTCGCCCCATCACCTCTTCTTGATTATGTGTCTTTAGAAGCTGCCATTTTGTCATGTTATGACGATAACGTTGAACGTGAATATAACTCCCCCCCGCAAAATCAGGATCATTGTCACCCACAATTGCCACGTCAAACTTGTGCATCCCCTTAGGGTTTTCAGTGCCATCTACAAACCCCGTAAGATCTCGACCGTCTAAATAACGAAACCCACGAATTTCTTCAAATAGATCAACGTGAGGTCTTAATAATTGAATGACTTCGATTCCAATGGCATGGCAAATATCGGCTCTATCCGCTTTTATTTGGATGAACAGATCACCTGGCGTCACTGGTGCACCACGATCTTCGCTTTGCATATTAGGAAAAGGAGCTAATTCTAGAGGAATTAACCTAGGATACAGCTCATACCAATAATCGGTTCCTATGGCGATAACACCAGAAACCATAGCTTCATAGTACTCTTCATCGAAATGACTAAACAAATCGAGCACACTAGCCAATTTTGCACGCATGGCATGTACATCATCATCGACAACAGTAAATGTCAGATAAAGTGCGTGCAGATTAGGCTCTGCACAAATGCCTTTTTGAGCTTGACTCATATCGGAACTCTCACCTTAATAACCAGCGACTTGGCTATCTTTACGACTTGTTAATTAACAGTAATATACCTCAGTTTTAAAATCTCGCATAATCTCATCGCTATCAACTCGCACTCGTTTAGAATAAGCAATCAGCCCCTTTTATTTAGGCAAAAAAAACCCCGCTAAATAAGCGGGGCTTCAATTCTATTTATTAAGTGTGAAAATCACACCTAACTAAATCATATTAAGAACGTTTAGTTGTGAAATCAGGGTAAGCTTCTAAGCCACACTCACTGATATCAACACCTTCGTATTCTTCTTCTTCACTTACACGGATACCAATAACCGCTTTGATAATTGACCAAGCAATGAAGCTAGTAACAAATACCCATACGAAGATAGTAGCTGCACCTAATAACTGACCACCAAAAGTAGCAGCATCAGGGTTAGTGATAGGAACAAGTAATAGACCTACTAAGCCAACTACACCGTGAACAGAGATAGCACCAACTGGATCATCAATCTTAAGTTTGTCTAGACCGATAATGCTTAGTACTACTACGATACCACCGATAGCACCAAACAAAGTAGCTTGTAACGGGCTAGGTGTTGAAGGTTCAGCAGTAATTGCCACTAAACCAGCTAATGCACCGTTTAAGGCCATAGTTAGGTCAGCTTTCTTAAATAAGATTTGAGCGAATAAAAGCGCAGCAACTAAACCACCAGCAGCAGCAGCGTTAGTATTCATAAATACAACAGCTACAGCGTTAGCACTTTCAACAGTAGCTGTAGCTAATACAGAACCACCGTTAAAGCCAAACCAACCCATCCATAAGATGAACATACCTAAAGTAGCTAGCGGTAAGTTAGCGCCAGGGATTGCATTTGCACGACCGTCAGATGAATATTTACCTTTACGAGCACCTAGTAATAACACACCAGCTAAAGCTGCAGCAGCACCAGCCATATGCACAATACCAGAACCAGCAAAGTCAGAGAATCCATTATCACCTAGAGTGTACATACCGAATACAGATTCGCCACCCCAAGTCCAAGCACCTTCCATTGGGTAAATGAAACCAGTTAAAACAACAGCAAATGATAAGAAAGCCCAAAGCTTCATACGTTCTGCAACTGCACCAGAAACAATAGACATAGCCGTTGCTACGAATACTACCTGGAAGAAGAAGTCAGCAGAAGGAGCATAAGTTGCAGCATCTTCAGCAACACCTGTAGCGCCGTCACCAGTAATTCCGTCTAGGAACAAAGTGAATTCACCGCCACCGTACATGATTGAATAACCACAAACCATATACATGATGCACGAGATAGAATATAACGCGACGTTTTTAGTTAGAATTTCGGTGGTATTTTTAGCACGCACTAAACCAGCTTCTAACATAGTAAAACCTGCGGCCATCCACATAACCAATGCGCCACAAATTAAAAAGTAAAATGTATCTAGGGCGTAGCCCAACTCAAATGTAATTTCCACAATTATCTCCTCAAGATCTAAATGGCTTCGCCATCTGTTTCGCCAGTACGAATACGAACAGCATGCTCTAAGTCATAAACAAAAACCTTACCGTCACCAATTTTGCCCGTTTTAGCAGCGCCAACTATGGCTTCAACTAAACGTTCAACTTGATCATCTTTAACACCAACTTCAAGTTTTACCTTAGGTAAAAAATCTACTTGATATTCAGCGCCACGATATAGCTCTGTATGACCTTTCTGACGACCAAAACCTTTAACTTCGGTTACGGTTAAACCATCAATTCCGATTTCAGATATTGCTTCACGCACATCGTCAAGCTTGAAAGGCTTAATGATTGCAGTTACTAGTTTCATTGTGTTACTCCCAGTGTTTTATTATATAAAATTTAAAATTCTGCCATTACTAGAACAAGTCTTATGCCAAAAATTATTTTCATATAAAATCAACCACTTACTCATATAGTGCATTAAAAAAAACCCAACAAAAGCCCTCACTTGGTGCAATAAAACAAAAACGCACCAACTTGGTTCGGTAAATGTTAATGGTTTTAACTTCTCTCTTTTGGCATAGATAAGTTATCGGTGCACAACCTCTTAGTAATCCCAATTTGGGTTGGATTATTCTTAGCAAACTTGCGTGGTTTGAATTAAGGTATAAATGTTATTTAAAAAATGAAAGGGATTAGTAATGCAATTTCAGATAAGCACTATTAAAGATGTCTCATGTATCACTTTAGAAGGTACACTTAACGCCCTTGATATGATTTTTATGACACAAAGCCCTCAATATAAAACGGCAATCTCTAGCAACAAAAAACTTCTGTTGGATTATTCGTATATAGACGGCTCTATTTTGTCCCCTGAAGATGTAGTGGGTATTACCATGTTAGGTAAAAAAGGACTTGAGGGTTCGGGTAACACACACGTAGCTGTTGTAGTAGAAGATTCAGATCGAGAAGACATCGAAAAAATCACCAAAGCCATATTTTCAGATACCCAATCTAAAATAATTGTCACCGATAACAAGCAACAAGCTCTGACGATGCTAAACCAAGCGTAACACTAATAATCATCTGATTATTAAAAGTGCTCAAGCACAAGTGGAACTAATTATTTAAACAAGACTCTACAAAACCCTAATCTATTCAATATGTTTTGATCTGAGTGCTTAAGAAAAACCCATTGCTATATACCACCATTGGTCTGTCAGTGATATTTCATCTGATAGTGTTGTTTTTTATGGTGCAAGGTAGTCTCACAAAATCGCCAACTAAAACACCCAAGATCAAACCTCTACAAGCTAAATTATTTTTTGAACTGCCAAAACCGCTTATGACACCGGAACCCAAAAACAAGCCCCCCAAAAAAACCATAGAATTACCTAAAGAAGAAACAGTTCAAGTCAATCCTGCCAAGCAAGATGTTAAACCCAAACCAACAAAACCTGAAAAACAGAAACCCAATAAAATTGAACAAACAAAAGCCCTCACAAGTGATCCCAAAGAGCAAACAAACGAACAGCCAAAACCAACACCTGTTCCTTCGATAGATAAAACATCGGTTGCTCGACCTCAAGTTAACAGTCAATTTACCGGTCTAGCAGGCAAACATGTTCAGGCGCTTAACCAGCAAGCTGATAAACGCTTAGCACAAGAAGCAGGGCGATATTACCAACAACAAAAAAACTCACCGATTATTCATGCACCCAATAAAAATAGGTTTATGACTGAAGACGAAAAGCGACTGGATAAAACAAAAATCCGAGCTAACTGCGATGGCGCAGCAAGAAAAACAGCGGCTATAATAATGGGTTTTATGGGCGGCAACGTCGACTGTACAAGCAAACCAAATATCAACAACTTTATTAACAAACGGATTAATAAAGAAGCAACATTACCTGATAAATACGAAAGACCACTAGATAAAATACCCAAATCAGTGGTGATCAAAAACTAACTACAGCACCTACAAAAAGCTAGTTAATCACTTCTTTGATAGAGCTATTTTTACTATGGTGAAACTTGGTTTTCAGATATGATCTTGTATATTCAAATTGACATAAATTGAGGTTTTCATGTTAGGTACCGCTTGTTCAACATCTGCAACCAAAGTAATGATGTTAGGTTGTGGCGAATTAGGTAAAGAAGTCGTCATTGAGTTGCAACGTCTAGGCGTTGAAGTGATAGGTGTTGATCGATACGCCAATGCACCTGGCATGCAAGTAGCCCACAGAAGCTATGTCATTAACATGTTAGATGGTGAAGCTTTACGTGAACTAGTCGAAAAAGAACGCCCTCATCTAATCGTGCCTGAAATAGAAGCCATTGCTACCGACACGTTAGCAGAACTAGAAGGCGAAGGGTTTAATGTGATACCAAGCGCTAAAGCCACACAACTCACTATGAATCGTGAAGGCATACGTTGTTTAGCTGCTAACACTTTAGGCCTTGCCACTTCAGCGTTTGTTTTTGCTTCAACTTTTACTGAATTTACAGCAGGCATTGAAAAAATCGGTATTCCTTGTGTAATCAAACCTATCATGAGCTCTTCAGGTAAAGGTCAATCACTTGTGCGTTCACAAAGTGATATTGAGACCGCTTGGAAATATGCTCAAGAAGGTGGGCGTGCGGGTAAAGGCAAAGTCATCATCGAAGGCTTTGTTGATTTTGATTACGAAATTACCTTATTAACCATTAGTGCCAAAGATGGCATTCACTACTGCGCCCCTATTGGTCATAGACAAGAAGACGGTGATTATCGCGAATCATGGCAACCAGCTGCAATGTCAAAAACAGCTATAGAAAAAGCGCAAAATATGGCGAAAAGTGTAGTCGAAGCCTTAGGTGGTTATGGTTTGTTTGGTGTAGAGTTATTTATTAAAGGTGACGATGTTATTTTTAGTGAAGTATCACCGCGACCACACGACACAGGGTTAGTCACCCTCATCTCTCAAGATTTATCTGAATTTGCCTTACATGCCCGCGCTATTTTAGGTTTACCTATCCATCAAATAGAACAATATGGCCCTAGTGCATCAGCGGTAATTTTGCGTGAAGGCACATCCACTGATATACGTTTCTCTGAACTAGAAAAAGCATTAGCCCAACCTCAAACTCAAATACGTTTATTTGGTAAGCCTGAAATCGATGGCAGACGCCGATTGGGTGTAGTGTTGAAACGTGAAGAATCTGTTGAGAAAGCGATTAGGGTAGCAGTGGAGACTGCGGCTAAGGTTAAAGTGCATTTTTAGCCAAATTATTGGCCTCACTGGTGGCAGTGAGGCTAACGTTTTGAGAAATATTCACTTCGTTCATTAATGTGCTTCGCACACAAGGCATCGCTTCGCGACTGGACATTCACTGCATGCTCGGGGCATGACTCCGTCACTTATTCACTTCGTTCACTTTTTATGCTTCGCACTTGGCATCCCTGCCTTTTTTCAAAAGAAATCCATTTCGTCCAATCAACTTCTTTTCAACAGCTAAAAGAAGTAGACAAGAAAAGCCGCGCTCCGACCAAGTTCTAATACCTGCGCGACTTGCCAAAATAAAGGTCGCAATGATTTGTTCCCTACAAGACATTGCTTAAATGACATCCCTGTCATGTACCCTCTATTTGCCTGCGTTGCTCGTTGAACTTGGAGTCGCGACAAAATCAAAAGCATGGCTTCGCCACATAAAGATGAAGAAAAAAATGATTAAAAGGACACGCATCGTAATTTTCTTTGTCGGTAACGCCGATGCTTTTTATTTATCTGCGATTACAAATTCCCCATCAAATCATTGGCTTGTCGGATGGCCAGATATGGATATCTGGACAAGGCAATCTTTTATAGCTGGGAGCTGCTTATTGCCGTTTCGACATGAATGCTAATAATTTAATGGATAAGGAATTTGTCCGGAGCGCGGCATTTTTCTGGTGACTCTTTTTTTGCTGTTGTAAAAAGAGTCACTAGCTCGAAGGGATTCGAGTTAAAAACCTGCATGGATGCAGAGTGGCGCAGCCATGCTTCTAAATTCATGCTAATTTCCAATTAGCCAAATATCCTCTTCCACCAACTCTTAGGTTTATCTGGCACTCTTGATTCGCCGAAACATTTCTTAGGGGTAGGTGGCAATGCGTCGGTAATGGCCGGCACACTGTAGGTGTCTTTACATCCAGCTTTACTCAACTTACCCGTTGCCAAATCGAAATGGGTAATACCTAATCCAGCAGGAAAACGTCTGACTAAGGATTTCGGCTCCTGTTGTTTTTGATACCCCATAAACAGCTGCATGGCACCACTTGCTCCACTCAGGTTCACCGGTTGATTGTTATCTTTTCCTATCCAACTGGTGATCAACATATTTTTGTCGAAGCCACTAAACCAGCTGTCTCGATAGTCATCAGTAGTACCAGTTTTACCAGCCATGTTTATTTCAGGAAATTGACTTCGAACAGATTTAGCCGTGCCCTCTAAAGTGACTTTATGCAGTGCATAATTCAATAAATAACTAGCCTGTTCATCCACTCTTTGTTCCGGAGCATGATCAAAATTCCATAATAAATTATTGTCTGGCGACATGATGGCAGTGATCGAGTGTAATGGGATATATCGACCATTGTTAGCCATAGTTTGGTACATTTGATTCACTTGCAATGGCGAAAAGTTAACAGCACCTAGTGTCATTGCGGGGTACAAGGCAATGTCTTCTGTCACGCCTAACCGCCAAATAGTATCGGCAATAGTGCCTAAACCTAACTCCATGCCCAAGGTCACAGTAGGGACATTCAATGAGCGACTTAATGCAGTTAATAAAGAGACTTGCCCACGAAACTTTTTATCTGAATTTTGTGGTTGCCAAAGTTTACCTTCAGAACTTTTGAGTTTGATTGGCTCGTCGGTCAGCAAGGTGGCTAAGTTATAGTCCGCAGCTTGTTCCAAGGCGGTTAAATAAATAGCGGGTTTAATTAACGACCCTATAGCTCGTTTAGCATCTAAGGCTCGGTTAAAACCGGCATAATCGGCTTTGCGTCCTCCAACAATTGAGCGTACCTCGCCAGAATCAATATCGGTTATGATCATGGCGGCCTCAAAGCCTTTTAAACCGATACGTTTTTCTTGTTTAGCCACACCATTCGTTACGGCTCTTTCCGCTTTTAATTGAGCGTTAGAATCTAGCGTGGTAAATACTTTTAAGCCCGACTGCCTAATATCAGGGTTGTCTAACACTTGCTTTAATTCTCGCCTAACCATATCCATAAAGGCTGGATGTTTGTCTTTTTTTAGACTGGCGCCGGTAGCCAATTTAAGTGGTTTAGCAACGAGAGCTTCGTATTCGTTTGAGGTGAGTTGATGACTTTCGAACATCATACGCAATACTAAGTTACGTCTGGTAATGACACGTTCTGGATATCGCCTTGGATTGTAATATGAAGGACCTTTTATTATCCCTACCAAGACTGCCATTTCGTCAATGCGTAATTCGTTAAGTGGTCGATCAAAATAGAAATAACTGGCTAAACCGAATCCATAAACGCCAGTGTTGCCATTTTGCCCTAAAAACACTTCATTTAAATAAGCTTCAATAATCACTTCTTTGCTATATCTAAATTCAATAATTAACGCCATTAAAGCTTCTTTTGCTTTACGGGTAATGGTTTGTTCACGAGTTAGAAATAAGTTTTTGACTAGCTGTTGAGTCAAAGTGCTGCCACCTTGCACTGTTCTGCCCGCAGATACATTCGCTATCAAAGCTCGCATAATCGACAAAGGTGCAATGCCAAAATGTTGATAAAAATCGTTATCCTCAACGGCGACTAAAGCTTGGGTTAATACTGGAGGAACGTCATGAATATTAACTAACATGCGATCTTCTCGGTCACTACTTTGTAAACGAGTGACTAACCAAGGTTCAAGATAAAAACTATTGATAGACTCTCGAGTGGCGAGGTCTTGGATCTTGGTGATCCTTTGTTTACTTAGCGTGACTTCTATAAAACGTAAATCTTCTGCACCATGAGAAAATTCAAATTTACGACGTTGGATTCGGATCCGGTTAGCCAAAACCTGATATTCCCCTGAGCTTTTCGCCCGAGTGACTCGCCTATACCCAAGCAGAATCAGTTCTTCTTCAATTTCTTTAATGCTTATTTCTTGTTTGAGCGCCAGATACAAAGGACGAGCAAAAATTTGCGCTGGAACCTGCCACTTGTTACCAGCAAATTTTTTACTGATTTGTGCATCAAGATAAACGCCATATCCAGCAACTAATGAGACAAATATAATAAGTAACTTAAACCAATGTCTAAAAAACCAGCTAAACGGATTGAGTCTTCGCCATATAGACGGTTTGTCACTCGCTACTTTATTTGTTTTAGTGGATTTTTTAGGCACGGTTTTGCTCATTATTTAGCATTCTTTTTTTAGTGGTCGTTGTCGCTTGTGACGTGGCTGGATTATCTGGCCAGAAATGACGAGGATAACGGCCTTTCATTTCTTTTTGAACCTCTTTATAACTTCCATTCCAAAACCCAGGTAAATCTTGAGTGGTTTGCAATGGCCTTTGGGCTGGCGACAACAACTCTATGGTAAGTGCCAACTTACCTTGATTCACAGATGGGTGCTGTTGCAAACCATAAAGCTCTTGCATTCTAACCGACAAAGTCACTTTTGAATGTTTGACTTCAGAACCTTGCTTTTGTGGCTCAGCATATTGTAAGCGGCCATTTCGCCCGCTGGGTAAACCTATACTTTCAGGCAAGATTTTATTTAACACTTGCTGCTGTTGATAGTCTAATAATGATTTTAATTGCTGGATAAAATCACATTGAGATAACTGTGCCCAACTTGTTTTCGTGGTTAAATAAGGTAATAACCACGTATCCATTGAAGCCAATAAACCTGCCTCAGAAAAATCAGCTAACACGCCATCTATTTCTAATGTATTAGCCAAACGAACTCTATAGATAAATTGCCAACAGGCCTGGTCAAACGGCAAAGCATCAATCCCTTTTTGTGAAATCACTTGCACCCAAAGATTGCTAATTTGCTGGCTAGTAGGTTTTGCCAAAGGCTGTTTTTGAATAGTTATTTTTCCGAGTATTTTACTTTTATGTGCGTTAATTTTTTGCTGAGTAGTGTCCCACTCCAATACTTCTTGGTTATTAATCAAGTGGACAAAGTATTGCTCTATTTGTTTTAACGAAATAGGCTCAGCATATCGAATAGACGCATTATCTTGTTGCCTATCACTGGACAACATGGTGCCCACAGCCAGCCATTTTTGTTCAACCAACGCATCATCACGTAGCAAAACTGCACCAGAGCCATTAACCAGTTGATAACTTTCACCACTTCTTTGTTTCGCCAGCCATTGAGGATAAGCAAAGCCTATCAACACAGCAACATCCTCAAAAGGCCAGTCTGATTCTAGGTTTGTCGGTAAGGCGCAATTTAGCTTTTTATGCCACTGCTTTATTGTTTGCCAAATTGGATGATTTTTATGTTTCAACAAATAATGAAGTCTGGCGGAAACTTCGGCTCCCACTGATTGACTAAAACTACGTGGAATGGGGTCTTTACTTTCAAACAATGCAGCTAAAGTGCAAGCTAAACTTAAATGTTGAACTCCCATACTTTTACTTTTTAACATCATCACAGCAATAGAAGGGTGTCCGCCTAGTGCATGTACTTGTCGACCTAAGGAGCTAATTTTTTGTGACTTATCAAGTAAACCTAATTGGCCTAAATAATCTCCACCCTGAGCTAATTGAGCGTCAGTGGGATAGTCGATTAAACTCAACTCTTTAACGGGAGCTCCCCACATAGCGCTTTCTAACATGAAACCACTCATGTCAGTTTGTAAAATTTCAGGCGTAGATTGTGGGGCTAACCTATCTTGTTGCTCTTTGCTCCATAAGCGGTAACACTTACCTGGGCCTAAACGACCTGCACGACCGGCTCTTTGCACCGCAGATGCTTGAGATATCTTTTTAGTTTGTAGATGGGTGATCCCTCGATTGAGATGAAACACAGCCGTTTTTTCAACTCCACTGTCGACCACAAACTCAATACCTTCAATGGTTAAACTGGTTTCAGCTATGTTGGTAGCTAGTACAATTTTGCGTTTACCATTTTTATCAGGCAGTAAAGCTGAATCTTGTTGCTGCTTTGCTAGATCAGAATACAAACAATGCACGGCCACACTGCTGCCAAAATGTTGACTGAGCTTATCAGCGGTCTTATTTATATCAGCAGCACCAGGCAAAAACACTAGGCCATCTCCTTGATGCTGAGTAAAGACATCAATCACCAAACGACTGACCTTTTCAGCTAATGGCACGCTGGTATTGTTAACACGATATTCAAGTTCTACCGGGTAAGAACGCCCTTGAGACTCTAATAACTTAGCTTTAGGCATAAGTGTTTGAATAGCTTGTACGTCTAGGGTAGCCGACATTACCAATAATCGTAGGTCATCTCTAAGTGCTTGTTGTACTTCTAGGCATAACGCCAAGGAAAAATCAGCGTGAATATTGCGTTCATGAAACTCATCAAAAATGACCAAAGCCACACCTAGCAACTCAGGTTCACTTTGTAACATGCGAGTAAGAATACCTTCTGTGACTATTTCTAGTCGGGTGTGAGCACTAACTTTTGATTCCCCCCTGATTCGATACCCAACGGTTTGGCCTACACTCTCACCCAATTGTTCAGCCAAATATGTCGCAATGTTTCGCGCAGCTAACCTTCTTGGTTGCAACATAAGTATTTTTTGATGTTTGAAACAATCTAACTTTAACAATGACAAAGGCAAGCAAGTTGACTTGCCAGCCCCCGGAGGAGCAACCACAATGGCATCCCCGCTATTTAGTTGTTGGTGTAAGACTGGTAAAATTTGCGTAACTGGCAGCAAGTAACATCTCTTTGATGAAAATAATCTATCTAATTGGGATCATATCAGTTTTATAACTAAACGATGGAATAATAGAGTATGCGTGCATTTTTAGGTTTATCACCCGACCCTAAAACAAAATTAGCAATTGAAGCCTGGCGAAATAAAGCTTTGCCGCAATTTAACGCCCCTGTACCGGCTCCAAACTTTCATGTAACCTTAGCTTTTTTAGGGCAAGTGACACCTAAACACTTAGATACCATCACCACTGAAATTAGCATGATGCAGGCTATATCTGAATTTGATGTAACACTTGACCAAGTAGGTTATTGGCCTAAACCTAAAGCATTTTGGTTAGGCAGTGAATCGCCAGATGAAAGACATGTAAATCTAGCTAAACAAGTTAACAAAATAGCCAATGTAGCTGGACTACATCTACCCAAACAAACCTATGTCCCGCATTTAACCTTAGCCCGTAAATGCACTGAAAACCCACCCGCTCCTTTGCTAGCGCCAAATTTTACGTTTCGAGCCAAAGCGCTCCATTTATTTGAGTCCGTCTCTAGCTCACATGGTGTGGCATATCACATCAGACAGTCTTGGCCGTTAAAAATGGCTTTTAGTTTTAATGGATAATGGATCTGCCTGATATTCAAACTTAATTTAATTCAGCCAGTATTTTGCCAAAGTTATCATCATCGGGGTATGAACTTCCCCATCCTAATCGCACAATCACTGTATTTTGCGATGGAAACATCATCACTCTTTGCTTACGGTTACCTAACATGGCATACGTATCTTCTGGTAATTCAGGCCAACGCAACTTTTCACTACCGCGATTCAGCCAAAATTGATAACCATAACTCCCATCGTTTTGACTTTCGTTGGGTGTATACGAAGCTTGTACCCATTCTTTGCTCAAGATTTGCTGATTATTAATCACGCCTTGATTAATCATTAGCAAGCCCATTCTTGCCCAATCACGGGCAGAAGCAAAAATGTATGAACTGCCGACAAATATACCTTCGGCATCCACCTCAAACACGGTATGAGCTAAACCTAGAGGTTGTGCAATTTGTTGATAAAAATAATCCACTAGTGTTTGCTGATCGCTACCTAGAGTGTTAAATATGTAGCGCATAAGTATATTAGTGGTGCCAGAGGAGTAATAAAACTGCTCACCAATTGGGTTAGCTAAAGGTTTATGAACAGCATATTTAGAAGTACTTGGCTCTAAAAACAGCATTCTGGTGGCATCGGTGCCTGGAATATAATTTTCGTCAAATTCTAAACCAGATGACATTTGCAGTAAGTTTTTTAATGTTATGTCTTTGCGTTCGTCGCCTTTCCAGCTTTCAAACAACATAGTTTCGGTATCTTTTACACTATGTTTCAGCGCTAAATTACCCACCATGATTGACGTTAAACTTTTACCCATCGACCATCCCAAGAACTTACTATTTTGGGTAAAGTCAGGGCCGTAAGATTCAGCTAAAAGATTACCATTTTTGATCACTAACAAGGCTCTGGTGTCTAACCCAGCTTGGTTGTCGGCTGCGACAATATCATCTACTACCATCTGCAAGTTTGTATTGATTGAAGTAACCGTTTCTCCAGTTGGCCACAACAATGATGACTGTTGCAAAGTAGGTACAACCAAAGTATCTAAGTCAAAAGTGGCAAGTTCATTATCTATCGTACAGCCTAAACCTTTACGATACGTTGCACTGGCTTGAGATAAACCAAGAAAATCGGTAGTAACTTTATTTTCAGAATATTCGATATCGAGTATATTATTAGCGGGAGAATACCCGGCTAAATCAGACACTATTTGTGCTTGTGATAAACCACCCACAAATTTTCCAGAACAAGCAATTTTTGCACCTAGTCCAGTAGACACATCTAAGGCATCATCAATTGCGAGAATAGAAATACCTACCCAGCGCAAACCAATCACAGCTGATATAAAAACAACTACAAGGCTAATACTCAATTTTTTCATAAAAAAACCACTTCCAACTAACAATCACTTATCTTTAAGATCAGAGTATCACTATCATAAACTTCACTGAGTAATAGACCCCATCAATTCATCAGCCCATTTTAGGCCTTGCCAATAAGTACTTTTAAGCTGCCTTAAAGCCAGGTTATCTTGACCTTTTAGTTGATTTTTTTCGATACCAATCAAATTTACTAATAATTCTCCCATGACACCTTGCTGCGAACAAAGTGCTTCTTTTAGTTCTGTTGACAAGGGGAGTAT
>NZ_JBPOFP010000090.1:0-18922 GCF_051252315.1 Paraglaciecola sp.
GTGCTACGTCAATACGTTTATTTAATAATTTTAATAGTCTTTGTTCACCCGATCCGTCTTCGTGATAAGTTAAGGTACTTTTGGATTTTTCGAAAGTGTCACCGTAACTAGATCCTCTTTGTACTCCAATTCTTTTCCCTTGAAGAGAACTGATGTTTTGGTAATGAAACTCATGTCCTTGTAGAACAACAAGGTTGATAACTTCTGAATACATTACATCAGAATAATCAAATGTTTTTAAGCGTTCTTTATTCTTAGAAAAACCAATAATTCCACCTTTGGCTTGAGAAGCATAATAGAGTGCGCGTTTCCACGGGTAGAGTTCATAATTAAAGGTTTCAGGTAATTTGGAATCTACATATCTCATTATGTCGATTAAAATACCTTTTGCTTTCTTGTCTTCGAAGTAATACTTGGGCGCTTTGTTTTCGTTGCCGTATATGATGATTTCATTTGATAATAGAGCAGAACTGAAGCAATACAGTGCTAACAGACACGAAGTGAGTGCAATGCTTTTAGTTTTTATCATAAGTATTCCGAAATCCTTTTTCGAAGTTGAATAAAACCATTTTAGTTACAAATGAAAGGCCCTGCTTCAAACTTTTTAGCAAGATGTCAGTCGACCTAATATTAATAACACAGCAAGAACATAGATTGGAAGTAATCTGAAAGTATTAGATGAAAAGCTTAGATAAGAACTGAATTTATGCGCTTTTAAAACGAGTAACAAGGCAACCTTTTAGGTTGCCTTGTTAAGTCAGTTTAGAGTAATTGGTTTAACGTATAATAGACCTTAGTTACCGAAGGTTTTTCTTTGCTAACATTACGTAAACTTGAAAAATCGACCACTACTACTTTGTCGGCAGTTAAATCTAACTCAATTTCTGCAGATTTTTTGTCTTCAGATAAAGTCACATTTTTCACTGTTAAGTCTTTTGTGTTGTGTTTATCAGAGCCATATCTGCTGGTGTATTTGTAGTTATATTCATGTACCTTAAAGTGTTTCGCAAGGACATTTTTATCGCTTAGTGCTTGAGTGAAAGACAATTTAAAACCTTTTGCTGTGAGTTTCATGTCTAATAATTCAAATGGCGTTTCACCATTCCAAACTACTTTTTGTAGACCGAAAGGTTTGCCTCCTTTTGCGCCCCAGCCTCTAGCGGTTTGGCCTACCCAAAGTTGACCTTGATTGTCAAAGTCTAGGCGAATGTTGCCACTTTGGAATCCGTCAATAAAGTTAATAACCGCGCCTTGGTATTTACCTTTTACCTTGTCTAACATCACACGGAATATATTCGATTGGGTTTGGTCACCAATAAATATTTGCCCTTCAAATGGACCAAACTTTCCTTTTGATACATCCCACTCAGGGTTGCCAGGTGAGTTAGCCACTTCCAAATGGGGGATCCAAACCACGGGTTTTTCTCGCATCTCATCAAACATTTTGAAGTTAGATTTGTTCTCTCGTACTTTGTCTAAACCAAAATTAGGATCGTCACGCAATGTTACTGGGTGCCCGTAAAATTTGCCTTCTTCTAACAAATGTAATTTAGATGTCTCCACCCAATCACCTTGGTTGTCGGTGTAAAACATTTCGTTATTCGGACTCATGCCTAAACCCGCTGGTGAACGTAATCCAGATGCAAAAGGTGTGAATTTACCATCTGGAGATACTTTGTAAGCCCAGCCACGATAACCGCCACCACTATCCATTGCGCCTAATTTCAATGCATCAGGCACGCCATGACCTAGGTTGAGTGTGCCGTAATAGTTTCCTGCTTTATCTTTAACAGGAGCGAAGTTAAATTCGTGGTAGTTATCGTGAAACTCCCAGCCATCAGCTACACGAATGTAATCATCGGCTACGCCGTCTTTGTCTAAGTCCACTAAACGAGTTAATTCAGGTTTTTGGCCAACCACTATGCTGCCATCGTCATCACACATCAGGCCTGTGGGTTCGTGTAAGCCGTCTGCAAATTTAGTCCATGTATCATTTTTTAGGGCCCAAACGTCACCAAATCGGGTTGCAACGTAAACATGGCCTTGTTTGTTGGTGTCTAAACCCGTGGCATGAAAACGTACGTCTTTAGGCGTTGTTATGGTCTCAATAGAGTACCCTTTGGGAATATAAGTCGTTTTTGCATCTGCAACATTGACTAGGCCAGCGACAAGCAAACTACAGGTAATAAGTGACTGTTTAATTTTCATTATTTGCTCTCCAACAAGGCTAAGTTTATTTGATATGACTGGCCTACTTTGGCTTGAGTGCTGAATTGATTATTACTTATTGTGCCGTTATTAGTGGTAAAACTAGCATTGTCGAGTTGTGGTAAATCAAGAACGAACTTAGAATTTTTTCCAGATATTAAGGTATAGGTTAAGACCAATGACGTATTGCCGTTTGCATTAACCTTAATTGAATATTGATTGTTGCCGAGTTGGTAGACAAATGTCGGATTACCTTGGCGGTTGTATTTATTAAATACACACTTTCCTTCGGTAGGTGTTATGCCTTTGGGGGAGTGATAAACCCACTCACCCAAAATAACCCCGCCGTCTCTGCCTCGACCTTCAATGTTAGGGCCAATATTGACTAAGTCACCTGTCCATACGCCGTTGATTGCACAAGTCTTAGTATTAAAGGCATAGTTAATTTTTTCTGGAAAACCTACCGCAATTGAATATGTGGGTAAGTTAACTATTTTTTTACGTACAACTTGAGGTTGAGACTCAGCCTTAATGTTTACCGTTGCTTTGTTTAAAAATTGTTTGCCACCTGTACTGATCCCAAATAGTTTTTGGGTTAAGGCATTGTCTGCTACAAAAAAGTTAAAGTTCCTTTTATGGTTAGCTCTTGTACCAACGGTAGAATAACGAATTTTAAAGTGTTGTTTGCCGGCTTTAATAGGCCAAGCCACTCTTAACCATTCTTTTTGTGAGGTATCAACTCGTTTACCGTTAATTTCAATTTCAAATAATTCTCGGTAAACCATGGCAAATATTTGGCTAGTTTGGTCTTTAGGTGCGTGTAATTCCCCTTCAAATTCGATTATGTAATCATCCACTTCCGGTAGGGCAAAATCGATTAAATTGTTGGGTGCAGAGCCTGACTTTTTTACCTCTAGTTTTTCTAAGATAGAAAAATCAGCAGGTGCATCTTTATCAAGGTGATAAATTTTATAGGTCAAGTTTTCGAAACCTTGACGTTTTGACAGCACGTAATCCACGATACTTTGTAGCTGCGCTTCAGAATAAACTGCTTCGAAACCAGGCATGCCGGCTTGGCCAAATCCTTTTTTGATGTTGGCTAAAATCTCATTGGGTTGGTCACCGTGCACCCAAGTTTCATCTTTTAAGTTAAATCCGGCTCCGCCAGACAAGTCTTTGCCGTGGCAGGCAGCACAGGTTGTTTCGTATAAATCTTTACCTTCTGAGATAGAGGCAAGTGTGGGAGACGCGTGTAGCGCGAAACAGACAACTGCACCACTGAGTGTTGTTTTGATTAATTTGTGGTTTAACAAGTTCAAAGCACTTCCTTTATTAAAAAATTTATCTAGGTTTAAAGTGTGATGTAATTAGGTAAAACTCGACCAATTATGACCCTATGTTGGCCAAGTTTCACAGTCAACAATATGATAATTTTTAGTGTTAAGCTTATTTTATTTAACGAGCTTTTAGATTTGGAAGGTTTCACCGCTTTTGAAAGGCAGATAAGTGCCATTAGCAGACCAAACGACTTATAGAGTCGAACGGTAAAAATGAGCGAAAGCGGCCATTCAAACTCAAAATATTATACTCTCATTAGGCTGTTAATCTATGCAGGTATAAGTAAACACATTGATATCTGCTCAAAATGGCGCGTTATGTAAATGAATGAAATTCTCGCTTTTCGCACTGATAAATAAATTAATATCAATGATTTAAAAATCTATGTTTTTACATAACGACCCAAATTAATTCTCGTTTAATACAATTCTCGCTTTCTACAAAACGGTACACAGTTGTCAGTACAAAATAATGCTGGTAAGTTACTAATAATATTAAATAAATTGGTGTGAAACGGTGAAAGGCTGGCTCTTTTCAAAATGGAGTTAGCGGGAATTCCGTTTAATACACTGTTATGTTTGAAAGGATTCCTGTGACATTATTATTTCCAATTTTGCTCGCTCTAATAGCAATGACTATCTACTTTTCTCTGTTCTATAGTGGTCTAAAGTTATTTAGCTTGGTTGAAAACCCTATGAAAATAGCGGCTATTTGTACTTCATTTTGTGTAATCGAGTTAATAGCCCAAAATGTTATTTATCAAATATCCCAATACACTGGTTATATTTTGTTATTTGCATTAATTTTATATTTTGTAAAATTTTTAGGCATAACATCATGGCATGGTTTTGTTGTTCCTATTTTAGTTTGGGTGTTGGGAAGTGTTCTTTTAGGCTTTTCAGGGTTAATGTTAGGTCATTTAATGAGTAATCAAACATAACAAGCGCATTAAGTATGGGACGCAAAACACTTGGCTTATGAGAAAATCGATAGTAATTATATTCATTTCACTAGTGCCTTTCTTATCTTTTGGTGGAGGAAGCCATTTTCCTGTTGAAATCACTGATTTCAAACAGAGTCAAGAAAGCTTTAATTTGATAGCAAAAGTACATGTGGTATTTAATTATGATTCTTCAAATTGCAGTGTCATAGAACTAACAGGCGAATACGATAAACAAAGATGGAAAAACCATACCAAGTTAATAAACAAAAGCATTCACTTGAAATCCTTAGAGTTGCTCCAGAAAGCATACACAGATAAAGCAGTTATTAACCTTGGTTTTTTAGGTGGTGGTTTCTTTAAAACGGGGCATTGCTCATACAACAGTAAAGGCTTATTTCATTATGAAAATGGTGTGTATTCAATTTACGGCAGCATATAACAAGTTGGCAAAGTTCGCCGCAAACAACGCGGCTGGGACAAATACTCACTGGGCTTCGCCCAACAACGTTCGCATTTGCCCCTTGGCAAAGCGTTAATGTCCGCTTTAGCGTCTTTAGCTCAATCATAAACTGAATATCCCCAAGGTCAGCTCCTCGCTCGAAGCCGCCATACACATCTTGATTTAATCTCTGTAGCTTTTGATTTTCCTGCGAATGAAACTTACGCTAAAAAGAAATGGGCTTGTCGAATGTCTAGATATGGACATCTGGACAAGGCAATCTTTTATAGCTGGGAGCGGCTTATTGCCGGTTCGAAGTAAAAGCCAATTTCTTTTTAAATAAGGTAAGTTTGTGGAGCGCGGCCTCTTTCTGGATACTCTTTCTTGGCTGTTGAAGAAAGAGTATCTAGCTCGAAGGGATTCGAGTTAAAAACTGCATGGATGCAGGTGAACGAAGTGAATGCTTGGTATGCGGTATGCGCAGCATTTACTTTTAAACAACTTGAAAACAAATACTACAATTCGCTCTTAGCCGTCCATCAAAAAGAAAGCGGTTGGTTAACCTAATTCAGCGGGATATATTATGCCATTCGTGTCATTTACAGACGTTGGGAATGAGATTAAATTAGTGTACATAATGGGTATCGCTTACCAAAGCTAATAAGTATTACCTTCGCCTTACGGAAAAATGTAGTCCAAATCATGAATAAATTAGTCACCTTAGGTCCAAAAGGAACCTACTCTGAAGCCGCTTCTTTAAAATATTTGGAAACATGTGCAACGCCCCATGAAATTGAATTTTTTGGCACTATTAAAAAAGTACTAAATTCAGTGAATGACGACACTGATATAGCCGTTTTGCCTATTGAAAACTTTTCCGAAGGGTTTGTATCTCTAGTCTTAGATCACTTAATTGAAAGTGACTTAACGATTGTTTCTGAAATTTTATTGCCTATTCAATTCTCATTTGTGAGTCATGCAGCTGAGTTGGATAAAATAGACAAACTTTTTGTGCAGTTTGTGGCTAAAGGTCAATGCTCAGAATTCATAGATGGCTTAGAAAATACCAAAATTATTTCAACCCAAAGTAATATTGAATCTTTGAATAAACTAATAGAAGAAGCCGGAAATAGTGCAGCTATTGTGCCCTCCAGTTCTTTTGACCGTTTAGAATTCAAGCAGGTTGTAGCCAATGTAAATGATTATAAAAATAATCAAACCCGTTTCTTAGCCTTAACTAAAAACAGCAGGGCGGGAGAGGTAGATGATTCTACTAACTGGAAAACCAGTATTGTGGTGTTTGATGATCACGATAGACCTGGCTTATTAGCCGAAGTGTTAACGTCTTTTGCCTCACGAAACGTCAATTTAACCTCGATTATTTCTAGGCCAACTAAAATAGAATTTGGTCAATATAACTTTTTAATTGACGTACAAGGGCATGCAGAGCAACAGCCTGTTGCTGAAGCGATTGCAGAAATTAATCAAATCGCTAAAGTAAAAAATATGGGGTCTTATCCAGCCGCAAAAGCGCATGTAAAAGCGGTACAAAGTGTATAAGCATAGACCCCATTTGTTTGGTTTTTGATAGTAAATTTAAACTATTTAACTAGCTGAGAAGTAAACCAGTTGACGATTTCTGTTGCAAGATGTTGGTCTTGTTTTAGCAGTGGATAGCCATGTTCGCCCCCTTTATAAGAGATAAATTTACTTTTTGGGTGGGTCGTTGTTTTAAACAAGGTTTGAGCACTAACGAAGGTATTTCCATCGTCTTCAGCCGCTATGATTAAAGTGGGTTTATTCGCTAACCTTGATTGATATCGAGCGATGTTGCTTTCGCCTTGTGCAGATGAGAAAAAGCCGATAACTTCAATGGGGTTATTCTGTGCTAAGTTTATTGCTTGCCCGCCACCACAACTTGCTCCAATAACGCCGATTTTTCCTTTGCTTGATGTCTTTTCTTGCAGAAAGTCATATGCTTTTTGTACATCTTTGCTCCAATCAGCTGACATGGCACCCCAAGCTTTACGGCGCTGGTTTTCTGGTAGTTCTCTTACCTTATTAACGTCAAACTCAGCATCGGTACTTTCTCCAAATCCTCTAAAATCTATGCTTAAAGCGTGAACTCCCTGCTTAGCCAATTTAAGACCAATCTGGTTATACATAGACCGGTTAAAGTTGCATTGATGAAGCATTAACACCCCAAGTTTGCTGGCGTTGGTAGGAGCATAATAATCACCCTTTACCTCAATGTTTTTGTTGGTCGAAAAACTAATAGGTTTAGCCCAAACTCCAATGGATATGGTTATTAATGTGGCTGTTAATGCAACTTTTAGAATTGACATAAAGGTCCCTTATTATTAAATGAGAATTAAAACTAACGCCATTTAAATAAGATAAAAGGTTTACTCGTTGAAATTAGTAATTGTTAAGGTGAGTGACCAAGTAGGTTGCCTGGCACTGTTTAATCATTTTATAGTTAAACTAATTATACTGAGTTCGGATTAATCATCATAAATAGGGGACGGGAATGTCAGTGAAGCATGAATGGAGGAAAAAAGAGAAGGCTTTGTATTTGCCAAAAGCCAAACCAGAATTGCTTGATTTGCCCGATCTGCAATTTATCACTATCCATGGTGAAGGAAGTCCTGCACAAGAGTTGTTCTCAGAGCTTATTGGTACCCTATATTCATTGGCTTACGGTATTAAAATGTTACCTAAAAAGATGGAAGTTAAACCTCAAGGACATTTTGATTTTACGGTTTATCCCTTAGAAGGTGTATGGGACATTAATGAACAAGCCAAAAAGGTGTTTGATGGTACGGTGAACAAAGTAGATTTTGTTTACGAGTTAATGATCCGACAACCCGAGTTTGTCACCTATGATTTTTACACTGAAATATTCGAAATTGTTAAAAACAAAAAAAGTAACCCACTTTTGGATAAAGTAGAGTTTAAAACGGTATCAGAAGGTAGGTGTATTCAAATGTTACATCTTGGAAGTTATGATGACGAACCTGCCACTTTTCAACAAATGGAAGAATACGCTGAGTCACAAGGTGTATCACGTGTGTCTAAAGTACATAGAGAAATATATCAATCGGACGCTAGAAAAACACCCCCAGAAAAACTCAAAACCGTATTGAGGTTTCAAGTTCAGTAAACAAGCTTAAAGTTAGATGAATGGGTATTACTCCACGATATTGCCTCCTTTCTCCTATACTTAGTGAGATCATTTGTGATCAAATAAACTATGTTTTGTGGAGAAACAAAATGGAAAATCCAAACAAACTATTATTAATTATTAATTATTAGTATTTTGACTTTGCTAGCTGTTGGTTTTTCATACATTAATTTAAACAGTAAAATTGAAGGGCAAGGTGGTGGCGAATTTCAAGCCGCTACTAATACATCAGTGACAATTTCTGGTATAGGTACAAGTGTCACTAGGGTAGTAGGTGGCGGAAATTGTAGTCCCACCTCACCTCAAGTGAAGGCTGAAGCCAGTATTGTAGGAGGAGTCAATGCTAATAAAATTGTTGTCCAAGCAAAATGTTCTCTAGGAGGGACTCCCGGTGTAGCTACTTCAATAGATACTGGAGGAGCAGCCGTGTATAACTCAGGTATAGGCAACCCTGGTAATGGTAAAGCAAATTGTACGCCTACATATACGCCTGCTGCGGGCGGTGGAGCAGCGTCAGCTTGGACTGCTGTGTGTACTTTTTAGTTGTTGTTTAAACTCGACTTTAGATGAATTGGCTTGGAAAGTTCACTTTCCAAGCGTTTTTAGGATTCGTTTTATTGATTGACTATGCTGTCCGTTCCTTTGAAGTTTAATACCACTTCGTAAGTGAGCGCCTATCAAGTATACAACTTAGCAGTAAAACAAATACTAGCTGTTAAAACATATTCAATCTTAGCAGCTAGTATTGCATTACATTTATAGTAAGTTTTTTTCAAAAAATAATACGACGGCTTGTTGATAAATATCCCTATTTTCTTTTTTACTGTATCCATGCCCTTCATTCAGAGCATTCATGTACCAAACTTTTTTGCCATTATCTCTTAGTTCTTTTACGACTTGCACGGCTTCAGTTACTGGCACTCTCGGATCGTTTTCTCCTTGCACAACAAACATCGGGATGTTTATTTTATCTACATTATTATTTGGACTAATTTTTTCAAGGTGAGCCCGCATTTCAGGAATACGTTCATCTCCATACTCTACACGTCTTAAATCTCTGCGGTATGATTTGGTATTCTCTAAGAAAGTTACAAAATTAGAAATACCAACAATATCAACAGCTGCTTTCAGTTTGTCTGAATAATGTACCGCGCTAGCTAACACCATATAGCCACCATAACTACCGCCAAATACGGCAACTCGAGACGCATCGAGATCTGGCTGAGTCGCAATCCAATCAAGTAAAGCGCCAATGTCTTTAACTGAATCTTCACGCTTAAAGCCGTTATCTAAGTTGATATATTCTTTACCGTAACCTGCCGAACCACGTACGTTAGGAGCAATGACTACAGCATCTAGCTTATCCATCCATAATTGGTAAGTACTTCTAAATGCTGGTTTAAATTGTCCTTCCGGGCCACCATGAATAGTTATAATGACAGGCCGTGGCTTAGTTAATTTAGTTTGTGGCTTATAAACAAAGGCAGGGATGTTACGTTGATCAAATGTTTTATAAGTTACCAGTTCAGGGATAGAGAACTTAGCGGTATCTAATCCACCGACTTCACTGTAAGTCCAACGGGTTAATTCAGCATGGCCTAGGGCATCATCTTTTAACTGTAATACAAAACTGTCACTTGGTGATTGTGCTGTGTTGAGTGTTAACCCAAGTTTTTTACCATCTTTACTAAACTCCAAACCTCCTACTAAGCCCGTTGGTATTCCGGAAACTTTTTTAAAGGAAAAGGTTTTGGTATCAAGTAAATACAGGCTATCAATACCATTTTCATTTACTGTAAAAGCCGCTCTATCACCTTGATTGGAAAGTTCAAAAGCGCCAACATTCCAGTTTATGTCTTTGGTAATAACGTTAACTTCATCTTGCTTAAATGACTTATAAGCTAGCTGTTGAAATTCACTGTATTCATTAGTGATAAAATACATGCCTTCATCATTGGCATCAAAGGCTAAGCCATAATTGACAGTACCTTTTTCTAAATCACCTGCTAGTAGTTGTCTATGTTTACTGGCTATATCAACCATATAAATACGAGAATCACTCGCGCTAACATATTCTAAAACGATTAATTTTTTATTGTCTTCACTCCAATCCACTGGTCCCCACCAGCTACCATCTTTTGATTCAACTACAATTTTAGAGGCTGCCGTTTTTACGTCCATCACCCAAATATCGTTGGATTTTCCGTTTCTTTTTGTACTTTGATAAGAGAAGGCTTCGCCGTTATTATTCCACGCTGGGGAGCCATTACGTGATTCCCCATCCGTTAACATCTTGCTAGTCCCAGTTTTGGTATCTAGCATAAAAATTTGTGAGTATTCATTTCCTCCTGCATCCATGTTAAATGCGATGTTATTGCTATTGGGTTGAGGAAATATTCCTCCAATAGGTTCTTTAAAAAAAGTTAATTGTTTCCGAGCTCCGCCAGCCTTGTCGACTTGGTGTATTTGATTCACATCACCAAAGCGGGTGGAAACATAAATACTTTCTCCGTTTTCGCTAAACCCTCTAAATGGTGCAGATCGGACATTTTGATAACGATTTAAATCTGTAACTAATTGATCAGGTATAGGGGGAATGTCTTCCATCACTAATTGACCATTATTAGCTGTGGTGGTGATAACTTGCGCAACAGATATAAAAGAAAATGGCAGTAAAGCAATGATCGTGAGTAAGTTAGATCTCAGGTGTTTCATTATTATTATCCTCTTAATTAACAGCTCAATCTTAGCAGAGTTTTTGTAATAAGCTACCTAAGTGTTAAACGTTTTGTTTTGTGTAAGTTATTGTATTTAAAGTGATTTTTGTTTTTTCTGATTTTGGGGATGGATTGTATATATATGTGAATAGAGGGAATTGTTCGGCACATCTAAACATGTGAAATACCACTTTTAAAAATGCCAACCTTTCTCATAACGAGTAAAAGCGCCTTTTAGATTCTTTGTACGTGAAACCTAAACTGTTTTAAACAGTACCTACTATGACAATTAGTAGGTACTGATACTTTAAGCTGTAAGTGATTCAATATCACTTGGGCGAGCCCAAGCAAATGGCTTGAACTGTTCATCTAACTCAACACTTAAGGCATTACTCACATAGTTGGTAAATGTCTTCACGCAAACGCCAAGTACTAACTCCATAAATTGAGCTTGGCTAAAGTCTGCTAGTAAGAAATCACGCATACAGGACCTTGTTATTCGGCCTCTGTGCTGGATCAACTGTTGTACCGTGTTCACTAAAGTATTAAACCGAGAGTTAGAGGTGTTTTGTTTGTTGCGTAATGCCGTTAAATCGTTCGGGGTTATATCCAAATTTTGCGCAAAAGCAGTATGCCCAGCTACACAATACACACATTCGTTGGTGGTACTGGTAGCTAACAAAATGATCTGCTGCTCTTCAGGGCTAAAGGTTGAATGACTAAATGCCTGATTCAACTCTGCCAAGCCTTTTAATGCTGAAGGCGACTCGGCAATCACCGCAAAAATATTTGGAATACATTCTAATTTTTGCTCAACAGATGCCAACACCTCAACAGAGCCGGAAGGTGCCGTGTCTAAATTGTGATATGCAAAATGATTCATTAACGTTCTCCTTAATAGTTATGACAAAAAGTCAGCACTAGTTTGGTTCAAGGTCTTAGCTAAAAATACTTCACAACATGCAGCAAAGTGCTTCATTAAGTGAACAAACCAACTTCATTTTATGTAGTGGGTTACTTCCTTTTTGAAACTATACAAATTTGCATTTAGCTTTCACTCTTAGTCTAACCACGCACCTTGTTAAACGAGAGCACACATGCCAAAACCTAATATAAGTAGACGTAAATTCATTCAAAACAGTCTGTTATTTAGTGCAGCAAGTATGCCTTTAGCGGGTATGGCGGGGGATAAGCACAAAGTTGATGGACTTTCAGTGTCGTCGAATGTTTTACCACTGAATAATATGAATCAAAAATTGATGAAATTGCTGAACATCAAATATCCCATTATTCAAGCTCCTGCTGCTGGAGCGGTGACTACTGAGCTGGTTGCAGCTGTGGCCAATAAAGGCGCGCTGGGAGGTCTGCCTCTTACTTGGACAAAACCATCTAAAGCCAGTAAGTGGATAAAAGCAGTACAAGGCAAAACTACAGGAGAGTTTTACGCCAATTTTGTGCTGAATTTTCCATGTGCAGCGCTAGACAAGACTCTTGAAGCTGGGGTGAAAATCATTCAATTTTCTTGGGGCATACCCAATGACATTATGTTGAACAAAATAAAACAAGCAGGGATCACACTGGGCATTCAAGTCACTAGCGAAAACAGTGCAATCAGCGCCTTAAAAGCTGGAGCAGACTATCTGGTGGTACAAGGACTTGAAGCTGGTGGACATGTGCATGCTTCTAGACCTTTAGCCAGTGCCTTAAAACGCATAGTGCCCATTGCCAAAGATATACCGGTTGTGGCCTCTGGTGGTATTGCTAGCGGAGCGGATATTAAACAATGTTTTGCGTTAGGGGCTGCTGGAGTCGTCATGGGATCACGTTTTGTTGCCACCCAAGAAAGCATGGCGCACCCAGAATATAAAAAAACGTTGGTCGAGTCGACCTACGAAGATACCGCTTTTACTGTGTGTTTAAACAAATATTGGGGCAATGCCACTCACAGAATTATCCGCAATAACACCTTTGAAATGTGGGAAGGGGCAGGATGCCCACCAGAAAATAACCGCCCGGGAGAAGGAGACGTCATCGCCAGATTTATCGATAACGATAAAACCATTGTTCGTTATCAATCAAATCCGCCATCAACTGAGGTGACAGGTCAAGTAAAAGATATGGCTATGTATGCCGGAAAAGGGGTCGATCATATCCACGACATTCCACCTGCTGCAGATGTAATTGAACGCATATGGCAAGAATATTTGATGAGTTAGGGTTAATGGCTGGTATGAGTGATAACCTTTATTGGGCTTCAAGTTTCGAAAAAGTATACGCTGCGCTTACCGAGCATTTATTTCGTTCACCAGCCTCTCGATAACTGCGTCCTGCGTTATTCTACCTTCCGTCATCCTTGGGGGGCGCTTGCCAATTGACACATTGATTTCATAGATAAGGATAAAAAAGCGTGAATAACATCTTTCATGTTAGATGACGCTGTGTTTCTGATTTCACCGCAATTAATCTTTGTCTTTAGCAAACATACAATTTGTCATCCAACTCGAGACATTTTTTGTAAGATCACTGCGGCCTACTAACTTTAAATGTCCTTTTTGAATCTGTGCTCCATAAGAGGTTTCACCCATCCAAATGTCAGACATACATTTTACCGAGCAGGTAAAATACACGTCCACTTCTTTACCTGGATCCATAGTACATAAATCAACGTTTTCGTTATTCACTATGATCCACCAATTAGGTTGTTTAGCGATGTCGGTAAAGTAAAATTTGATAATGGTTTCTTGCCCAGCCAAGTATTCTGTTTGAATACTTCGTTTGAGATACAGCATTAAAAAGTCAGGATCAAAGTCATTGGTGGTGAGATGTTGCCTAGTCCATCTCATCCCCCAATCTCCTAAACTGACAAAAATAGGTAATAACTCTTTTGCCGCTGCAGTTGGGTAATACTCATAACCTTTCTGCCCAGATATTTTCTTTTTTACGACTAATTCATAGTTGACCAACGTTTGCAGTCGTTTAGTTAATAAAGCAGGTGAAATGGTGCCAAGCCCTCTTTGTAACTCGTTGAAACGGTTAGCGCCCATTAGAAGCTCTCGAATAATGAGTATGGTCCACTTCTCACCTAAGATTTCTGTACTTTTTGCAATGGGACAAAACTGACCAAATTCCATAACATGCTCCTTTCTCGTCGACCATTTAATCTTAACTTCATAAATAAAAGTTAGATACTTCACAAAGTGTAGTTAATAACTTCATAAAGTGAACTTATTAAAATTCAGCAAGGCAATAAACTCAATCTGAGTGATACGCATTCGTTTAAAAAACAGCGGTGTGATGCTGGTTAACTACCTGCTCATCATGCACTTATCGCCAGCTCTTCCAATTTTCAGAAGAGTTGGGGGGATTTTAAATGGAGAGTTTATTTACATAACACGTCAGTACAAATAACCACTGATTGCCATTATTTAATAATAGTTAAAGGAATTTAATATGAACACAACAGAAGAATTTGCCGGCCAAGTCGTGACCGACATGAGCGCCACCCTGTCGGGAGTAATGACCAGTTTAGGCAATAAGTTAGGCTTATATAAAGCCATGGCTTTTGCTGGCCCCCTGACTTCACAACAATTGGCCGATAAACTCAGCCTAGCAGAGAGATATGTGCGTGAATGGTTGAATAACCAGGTGGCAGGGCAGTACCTTCAATACCATAAAAATGATAAAACGTATGAGTTACCAGATGCTTATGTTCCTGTTTTGGCAGATCCTGAAAGCCCAGTTTTTTTGGTGCCGGCTTTGGAAGTAGCAGCTTCTCTTTGGCATGACGAAGAGAAATTACAAGCCGTGTTTCAAACAGGTGAGGGCATTCCCTGGGGGGCTCACCACCATAGATTATTTTGCGGAAGTGAATCGTTATTTCGTCCTGGGTATAAAACATTTTTAGTCAATGACTGGATAGCTGCTATGGATGGTGTTTTAGAAAAACTTGAACACGGCGCACTGGTTGCTGACATCGGTTGTGGCCACGGCGCATCCACTATTGTTATGGCCAATGCATTTAAACATTCAAAAATTTATGGTTTTGATAATCATGCAGAATCTGTCAAAACAGCTAACGAAAGAGCTCAATTAGAAAGTACTAATCACAATGTAACTTTTGAAATCAAAGACGCCCAATCGTATCCTACCACTGGCTTTGATTTAGTCTGTTTTATGGATTGTTTGCACGACATGGGCGACCCTGTGGGAGCGGCTGAACATGCGTTAAAGTCACTTAAGCCGGGAGGAAGTTTATTGTTGGTAGAGCCTGCTGCAGGTAATGGGGTAGAAGATAACATTAATCCCGTTAGTCGGTTATATTACGCCGCGTCCACTGCTGTGTGTACTCCTTGTTCTTTGTCGCAAGATGTAGGGCTGGCATTAGGTGCTCAGGCTGGCCATCAACGGCTATCTGAAGTGTTGCAACAGGCTGGGTTCATACAAATTAAACAAATAGCTCAGACTCCATTTAATATTATTATTGAAGCTAAATGCCCCTAGCAAGATACAACAATAAATAAAATTGAAGGCACGCAGCTTGTCTAGCAAGCTGTGAGCAATGGGCTGGTGCAGGTTAAGTTATCGTGAGTATCGATAAACAGTAAGGGTCGATGGTATCTTTATAAAGCTTACGGTTTTTATTATTATGTATAATATTTTTCATATAGTTCTTTTAAGTTGTTAACATTAAACATTATAATTGGGTGAAGCTTAGGAACTCCCTTTTAAGATTTGGTGGTAGGTTTACATTCGTAATTGACACCTGTTTACTTAATCAAAACAAATTACACAATGGCACCGTATTCTATGCAATACGAGTGTGACTAGATCGATGATATGGAACACTAATAATGAAAAATAGTAAAAAGTACCCGTTGGTTCACCAGCGTTTTAAAAACATTTTTTTATCCCTAGCCTTGTGTGTATGTGCATTTGGAGCAACCGCAAAAGACACTGACGATTACAATTTGTCAGCAGCGATGCAGCCGGTTGCACAAGAAAATGTTTTTCATGATGATGAATATTTCAACTGGGGTTCAACCATTGTTAAAGGTAAAGATGGAAAATATCATTTGTTTTACGACCAAATGCCTAAAAAACATGGTTTTTATTCTTGGTTAACCGATGGCATTGTATCCCGTGCGGTTTCTGATAGCCCAACGGGGCCGTGGACAAAAGTTCAAGAAGTCATGGGTGGAAGAGGCGATGGTCATTGGGATCAATACACAGTGCATTGTACTAAAGTGTATGAATTTGACGGCAAATATTACCTTTATTATATGTCGACAAACTCAGGCATTACGGACTTAACCAAAGAGCAACTTCAAGAAGCCCGCGGTTCTAATTGGAAGCCGGGTAATCTGAGAAATATGCTGCGATTAAATCAACGTATTGGGGTTGCGGTTGCTGATAATATCGAAGGACCGTGGAAACGCTTTGATAGACCGGTATTTGAACCTCAATTACCCATTGCCAATCAGTCAAATAATGTCACTGTGACTAAGCGCCCTGAAGGTGACTATTTAATGGTTATTCGCGGTGATCAACCGGATCAAAAACCCCATGAAATTATCCGAATGCAGGCTGCGTTATTAGCAGACAATCCTCTAGGCCCTTGGAAAATGCAACATAAACCAGTGGTCATTAATTATAATTCAGAAGATCCGGAAGTTTGGTATGACGCCCAGCGTAAGCGATACTATAACTTGTATCATGCGTTTGGTTATATGGGCATGTTAACTTCAACCGACGGTTTAAATTGGGGAAGAGCCAAACATTATAAAGTGGCTGATAAAGAGTATGTCACCACAACAGGGGAAACCGTGGAAGTTCATCGATATGAGCGAATGGGGATATATTCTGAAAACGGTAAACCGCTGGTAATGACAGCAGGCATATTTTTGAAGAACGGAGATACTCATTCGCTATTCATTCCGCTCAAACAATAAGTTTTTTAGATAGCTGAGTTGTAGTGTTCGTTGTTTTGTATTTTTCAAGCAACGAACACTAAATGTTGATTTCGTTATTGGTCGGCGCGTTTTAGTTGTATTTAGCCCGTTACTGACGCTTTTAATTTGTGAGTTGAGTTAGCGAGTTACTTCTCTAACATGTCTAATAAACTTTCCGCTTTGTGAAAGCCATACATGATCTTTCCATCTTCAAAAAATATCGCCGGGGTGCCTTTAAGGGACAGATCTAATGCGAGTTGATGTTGAGCTATGATAGCTGTGTCGTCGCACTCTAGCAGATCCATTGTTTGATTTTGGTACATTTTATTTATGCTTTGTTTAGGCGTTTCACTACACCAGACAGAGGCTATTTTTGAAAAAGACGGTGAATGTATTCCTGCTCTAGGGAACGCTAAATAAACCACTTCCACACCCATCGCATTGAGTTTGGGGATCTCCTGATGGAGCTTGGCACAATACGGGCAATCCACATCAGTAAACACATTAAGTTGATGTTTTTTAACCCCAGTAGCCGGATAAACAATGGTATTTTTCTTAGGCACTTGCTTTATTTTCTGAATATTTTTTTGCGATTGTTTTAGTTGTACAACATCAGTGACTTTTCCACCCGCTACCTTAAACATTTGACCGGTAAATATGTATTGGCCGTCTTCGGAGCTATAAAATACTTTGTTGCCTTGAACACTCACTTGATATATTCCGGAGATAGGAGTGTGTTCAATATTGGTAACGGTTAAACCTGCTGGACCATTTTTTAAACCGTTAATAATACTATTCTTAGTCTCTACTGACACCTCTTGGGCTATTCCAGGTTGAGACAATAGGCATATCGCGAGTAAAACGCTGTTAAAGAAAAAGGCTAAAAAAATTTTGATAATTACACTCTTATTTTTATGCTGTTGAAAGGGAGTACTTTAAATCTTCAGCTTGATTTGTCTATACGCAAAACCACTTAGTCCTAAATATTGTTATCGAGAGGTTCGGCATATCCAGTATTTAGGTTACGTATATTTAGCCTCCATCACTTGCAATTGGAGGCACAATTCTATTGTGCTGATTTTTATTATCCAGTCTGGATATCCTTTTTAGGTACTTCTTTATATAAGCTGTACTAAATGCGAAATCGCCATCTGGCACTTGTTTTTCATAATTAATTCAATAGATTTGTATTTAAAATTAGTATTTTATGTGTAATATATTATTTTGTCAGGAATGATTTGATACAAGGGTTTGATACGTAATGATTTATCTAAATAAAATAGGGTACGCAGCGAGTAAGCTGATTACTTCTGTGGTGATAGTGGCTGGCTTATTAGTGGGATGTGGCAGTGAAAAATCCAGTACAGTTGAGCAGTCACCACAAACTGCAAAGCAATCATCCGCATCATCAACACAAGCGGTTAAACCTAACATCGTCATATTTTATGTAGATGATTTAGGTTACGGTGATTTAAGTAGTTACGGCATGACGGCAACTCAAACACCTAATGTTGATGCTTTAGCCGCTGACGGGATCCGCTATACCGATGCTCATAGTTCTGCGGCAACCTGTACCCCATCTCGTTATTCGTTATTAACAGGGCAGTTTGCCTTTAGAAATGACGCAGCAATTCTGCCGGGTGATGCCCCTTTAATTATTGATCACACCAAACCTACCTTACCTAAAATGTTAAAAAAGGCGGGTTATAAAACCGCTGTGGTGGGTAAATGGCATTTAGGCCTAGGTGATGGCTTTGTTGATTGGAATAAAGATGTTAAACCTGGTCCTCTGGAGCTTGGGTTTGACTATAGCTTTTTGATGCCAGCTACTGGTGACCGAGTGCCTACCGTATATTTGGAAAACCATAAAGTGGTGAATCTAGATCCAAATGATCCAATCACTATTAGTTACGAAGAGCGTATTGGTAATCGCCCTGTAGGCACTGAAAGCCCTGAACTATTGAAACAAACGGCTGATTTGCAGCACAGTAGAACCATAGTTAATGGGATCTCTCGTATAGGTTGGATGGCAGGTGGTAAGTCTGCTGAATGGGTAGATGAAGATTTTCCTCATGTTTTTACCGATAAAGCCAAAGACTTTATTAAAGACAGTAAAGATGCGCCTTTTATGTTGTTTTTCCCGTT
>NZ_JBPOFP010000091.1:0-18669 GCF_051252315.1 Paraglaciecola sp.
AATTAGCAGTTACTGTTTTTAGGAGCTGCAACCAGCTGAACACTTCGAATTTCTATTTCTAACTTGCCTTTTGTCTCAATGCTAAATAAATCAGTGATAGTCGTGTAATCGAAATTTCCAGTTTTTCTAAAACACTTTAATGGAATCGGTAGTGTTTGCCATTTTTTCTTCTCAATTCTTTTAAGTATCTGTTTTAGTGGGAACTCACCTTTACATTTATTGGAATAATTACAACGCATAGACAGTGTCACTTGATCCTTAGGTGGTCTAATAACCTTAATTTCAAACGCTAAAGCAGCCACATCTTTAACTGAAGAAAGATCCACCTTATGCCTGCCAATTGTAAAGAATGATGTACTGTCACTTCCCCATTCTGTTTTAACTGTTTTCCCCGACCATTTCATATGTAGAGCCTTCCTACCGTCTTCTTCGACTGATTTAATGATAAGACTGTTCTTAGCCGTCTTGCTCATTCCATCTTCTAATGGCACAAAATAGTTTACTGAGTTGCCACTAAACCCGACCCACTTAGGCACAGGTTCTCCATTAATAATATATTGAGAAACTGGATCGGCCGCACGAACTGTGCTCGCTGAAATTAACATCGAAAATAGGATTACTGCCATAAGGCCACTAACAGAAGGTAATTTATTGCTCATTTTGTTTCCTCTACTCGTTACTTGAATTCACATATGAAAATTATTATGCATAAATTAATACTGATTGCATTTGTTTTTTGTTAACATTTTAGCAACATTACTAAATTATTTTGCATTACACATAATCTACGTGTAAATTATGTGTTTAGTGGGTTGTTGATTAAGTAAAGTGTTAAATATACGGCGATCCACTAGTTGTTAAATATAAAACATAGAGTTCATATCCAAATAGTTCTGGTAAAAAACAGGGTGTGGGTTTAGAATTGTTTTATTAAATATAAATTTGATTATTTACCATAGGGAGAGAAAACACATATGAGAGCTGTAGTGTGTGTTGAACCAGGCATTCTTGAACATAAAGAATTTGAAAAGCCTGAACCTAAATCCGGCGAAGTTTTGGTCAAGATTAAGTCCATTGGTGTGTGTGGTACCGACATTCATGCATTTGGTGGGAATCAACCGTTCTTCGAATACCCGAGAGTGTTAGGTCATGAGTTGTCAGGCGTTATTGAAGGTGTCGGAGCGGGAGTTGACCTAGAATTAGGTAAGGCCGTATACATTATTCCTTATATAAGTTGTGAAAACTGTATTGCTTGTCGAAATGGCAAAGGAAACTGCTGTACAAATATAGAAGTACTGGGTGTCCATAGAGACGGCGGTATGTGTGAGTACATAAGTGTCCCTAAGAATTATGTGGTTCAAACTGAGGGGTTAAGCTTTAATGATCTAGCTGTAGTTGAATGTTTCTCTATTGGTGCTCATGCAGTTCGTAGAGCTGAACTAAAAGCTACAGACACGGTTTTGGTGATGGGTTCTGGTCCTATTGGAATTGGGGCGATTCAATTTGCAAAAATGTCTGGCGCTAAAGTGTTGGTATCAGATATAGATCAAGACAAGACTAAGTTTTGTGTTGATAATTACGCTGTTGATGGAACAGTTAACGCGTTAGGAGATGTGACTCAGCAGTTAAGTGATTTAACTAATGGTGATTTCCCTACAGTAATCATTGATTGCACCGGCAATGTAAAAGCAATGGAATCGGCAATTACTAATTTGGCTCATGGTGGAAAAATTGTTTACGTCAGTGTAGTTAAAGCTAATATTTGTTTTAATGATCCAGAGTTTCATAAACGCGAAACGACGCTACTTGGAAGCAGAAATGCGACTAAAGAAGATTTTGAAAATGTGGTTAATGGGTTAAAATCAGGTACTTTAAAAAGTAAAGGGTTCGTCACACATTCGACTAAATTCAGCAGTATGGTTGAGAGTTTTCAAACTTGGACTAAACCAGGATCTGGCGTAATTAAAGCTGTCATTGAGATGGATGATGCTTAGGGTTGATTCTCACCAGCATTTTTGGAAATTTACAGAAGAAGATTATGGTTGGATAGATGTTGAAGAAAAGGTCATTAGAAAAGACTTTTTACCATCGCAGCTATCAACTGTACTGACAAATAACAATATCGACGCCTGTGTGGCAGTTCAGGCTCGTCAATCATTAGAAGAAACAAATTGGTTGCTTGAGCTTGCCGCTAACAACACCTTTATAAAAGGTGTTGTGGGGTGGATTGATATAAAAGCCGATGACTTAGAGCTGCAACTTGCGGCTTTTAATGGTAATTCGACTTTAAAAGGTTTTCGCCATGTATTGCAAGGCGAGCCTGATCCCAACTTCATGTTGGAAGATAAGTTTATAAGTGGTTTACACACTCTACAAAAATTTGGGTATTGTTATGACCTATTAATTTTTGCACATCAATTGCCTCAGGCTATAGAACTAGCTAAAAAGGTACCTTCTTTATCCATAGTAGTTGACCACATCGCTAAGCCAAAGATTGCTGATGGTAGTGACTTTATGCAGTGGAAAAATGCTATCCAAGAGATTGCGCAATTCGAAAATATATATTGCAAGGTTTCAGGGATGGTTACTGAGGCTGATGTTGGCAATTGGAAGAACAGTGATTTTACACCATATTTAGACACAATATTTTCAACATTTAGTGCCAGTAGAGTCATGTTTGGTTCAGACTGGCCAGTGTGTTTACTAGGTGGGTCTTATACAGATATAAAACAAATAGTAGAAGATTATGTAAAGGCTAATTACGCTGAGGCTTATGATCAAGTTTTTGGCGTGAATGCGGTTAAATTTTACCAATTATAAATTTAAAGAGTTTGTTTTAAAGTGTTTTCCTCGTAGCACCTTCGATATTCTATATACGAAAGTTAGTCTTCTCTTCATTTAAAAAAGCGATCAAAAGATCGCTTTTTTAGTATTTGTAGTTAATTGCTGGGTGATAAAATTAAAGAACAGGCGTTAACCAATCTATAAAGTGACCCCGTTTTTCCAAATAGCGACTTCACGATTATCATTTATTTCATTATTGGTCAACTTACCAGAAGCGACTTCTAGTATGTAATCAAACAGTTTGTCAGCACACTCATCTACATCAACACCTGCATCTAAAATTTGACCCGCGTTAAAATCTATCCAATGCGCCTTACGTGTTGCCAAGTCAGAATTAGACGCTATTTTGACTGTAGGAACAGGAAAACCCAATGGTGTGCCTCGACCTGTAGTAAACAACACTATATTTGCTCCTGCCGCAGCCAGAGCTGTAGAAGAAACCGCATCGTTCCCAGGGCTTTGCAAAAGTGTTAAGCCAGGTTTGACAGAAGCTTTCATTCCGTAACCAATGACTTCATTGATTATTGCTTTGCCGCCTTTTTGAATCGCACCTAAAGATTTCTCTTCTAGTGTGGTCAATCCCCCGGCTTTATTGCCCGGAGAAGGATTTTCATAGATGGGTTGATTGTTGCTAATAAAGTATTGTTTAAACTCGTCAACTAAATTGACAATTTCATCAAATATTTGTTTTGATTGAGCTCGGTCCATTAATACTTGTTCGGCACCAAACATTTCGGGGGTTTCAGTTAAAATTACACGCCCACCAAAACCTGTTAATTTATCGGTAACTCTGCCTACGATTGAATTTGCCGTTAATCCACTAAAACCATCAGAACCACCACATTTCATACCTAACGCTAATTTTGATACCGGTTGTGGTGTGCGTTTATCTGAAGCCATCTGGTTCAACAACTCCTGAACACAGTTAACACCTTCATCAATTTCATTCGATACTTCTTGAGAGTTAAAGTACCGGATACGTTCAGGGTCTAAACCTGTTGTGGTTGCAATTAATTGTGATAGTTGATTGTTTTCGCAGCCTAAACCAATCACTAACACGCCACCAGCATTGGCGTGTTGTATTAAACTACCCAATAAATTTTTAGTGTTGGATAAATCATCACCCAATTGAGAACAACCGTATGGGTGGGTTATGGCAATAAAGTCGTCAGCTTGGCCAGTGAATTTTTGCCGACATAAATCTGTAATACGCTTTGCTGCTTGATTAACGCAACCTACAGTATTAATTACCCAAACTTCATTTCGAATGCCAACTTGTCCATTATTTCTGAGAAACCCGTTAAAGCTTGGAGGGCTTGGCTTAACTATTGGTGTGGCTGGTTCGGTTTTATACGTAAAAGATTCACTTCCATCTAAACTAGTCGATAGGTTATGACTATGGATGTGCTCGCCTTGACAGATGTCGTGGGTAGCTAAACCTATACTATAGCCATACTTTATTACATGCTGGCCTTTCTTAACATCAGATATAGCCACCTTGTGTCCAGCCGTTATATCACTTTGTAAAGTAAACTCTGTATTGTTTGCTTTAATAGTTTTGCCTTCGCTTAAAGGTTGAATCGCTACAATAACATTGTCGTCAGGGTGAACTTGTATGGTTAATCGTTCATTTACCGCTTTGTTTGATGAGGTTAAGTCTTTCACAAATATTCCAATATATCCAAATCTTACTGCTAATATACCATTTATATTTGAATGTGTTAATTTATAAATGATTGATTAAGTTCTTAACATTTGTTAACAAATGGTGCATAGTTCGAGAATAACAATTAGAACAGTGAATTGGAGTGAAAAATGAGTGAAGGTTATAGTAAGCCTAAAGTATTGGAAGCAAAATATATTCTTCCGTTTATATTAGTAGCAAGTTTATTTCCATTATGGGGATTTGCCAATGATGTTACTAATCCCTTAGTAAAAGCATTTAAAGATATTTTTCTGATATCGAATGCACAAAGTAGTTTAGTCCAATTCGCGTTTTATCTTGGATATGGCGTGATGGCGTTACCCGCGGCAATATTTATTCGCAAATACTCCTATAAAGCGGGGATTCTATTGGGATTAGCCCTATATGCTATAGGCGCAACTTTGTTTATCCCAGCGGCTAGTCATGCTGAATTCACTTATTTTCTCGCTGCATTATGGATCCTAACCTGTGGTTTAGCATTATTAGAAACAACTGCAAACCCTTATGTATTGTCTATGGGGCATCCCGACACCTCTACCCAACGTTTAAACTTAGCCCAGGCATTTAACCCGATAGGTTCACTAACGGGGATGTTTATTGCGTCTACTTATATTCTAAATGAACTAAAGGTTGCTGAATTTAGAGAAAAAGAGCAGGCCGCACATCCAGAATATGCTGATATGTTACCTTCTGTTGTAGATGGTAAGTTGACTGCTGCTTTAGAAACTTTTTCCAAAACAAACCCCACCGAACACCAAGCCATGCAAGCAGCTGATTTAGCGACAGTGCAGGGGCCATATGTTGCAATTGCAGTCGTTGTTGCTGTGTTATTTTTTGTTTTTTTATTTAATAAATTACCAAGTACGATTTCTCATGATCACCCGTTAACAGGGAAAGAATTAAAAGAAACATTTGGACGCTTATTTAAAAATGGTTGTTATCTAGAAGGTGTCATTGCGCAAGCATTTTACGTAGGTGCGCAAATTATGTGTTGGACATTTGTTATTCATTATGGAATGACATCTGTTGGTTTAACCGCAGCAGAAGCCCAAGGTTACAATATGTGGGCTATGGGAATTTTCTTAGCTAGTCGTTTTATTTGTACTTTCTTATTAGGTTTCATTCGTCCTGGCCAATTATTGATGGTGCTTGCTACTGGAGGTTTATTGCTATCTATTCCTGTCATTTTTGTAGGCGGGTATGTCGGGCTTTATAGCTTGATTGGTATCTCAGCTTGTATGTCTCTTATGTTCCCTACAATTTATGGTATCGCGTTAAAAGGTATGGGTGACGATGCTAGCTTAGCTTCTGCTGGTTTAGTGATGGCTATTGTTGGAGGCGCGTTAATGCCGCCTTTACAAGGTTCTCTGATAGACGGTGGTTCATTAATTGGAAACATTCCATCTGTGCAAACTTCTTTTATATTACCCGCTATTTGTTTCGTAATGATTTGCATATTTGGTTATAGAGCACACACAAAATACAAAGTATAAATCTAATTTATAGTTAATTGTATACAATCACTCCCTGTCTTGATTTAATACGGGGAGTTTTTTTATGGAGATTTTGAAGAATGAAAGCTAGCAAAGCCTTATTCGCAACTGTTGTTACTGGGGCACTATTACAGTCCTGTGTTTTACATGTAGAAACAAACAAAGATAAACATAAACATCAACCGAAAACGTTCGTTGAAACGGCTAGTTATACTCAAGCAGACTATGACTTTTTAGCCATCAGCGACCCCAAAAAATTAAGTGCGGCTTCAAAACGAGCCTTAGCGCGTGGTTATCATAAAAATGCTGAATGGTTTGGACGTTTTAGTACCCAAACACTTAAAGGTGACTTTGCATATGAGCCTGGCGTAGTAAGACGTGATCCAAGTAAGGTGCTCTTTATAGATGGACTTTACTACACTTGGTATTCTAAATCAGAAGGTGACAGTTATGGTTTTGGTAGTGGAGATCCTGACGCTAAGGTGTTTCCATGGGATAAAACTGAAATCTGGTATGCGAGCTCCAAAGATGGGATCACATGGAAAGAAGAGGGCATGGCAGTCACCTTTGGTGATAAAGGCGCCTACGATGACCGTTCACTCTTTACGCCGGAAATTTTAGAACATAGCGGTAAATATTACCTAGTGTATCAAACCATTAAAGCCCCTTACTTAAACCGTGTTAAAAACCAAGTCGGTATGGCGATAGCAGATAGCCCACATGGTCCATGGAAAAAGTTGGATAAACCTATTTTATCAGCCGCAAACAATGGCATTTGGGACGGTACAGAAGATAATCGATTTTTAGTTAAAAAACAGGGCGACTTTGATAGTCATAAAGTCCACGATCCTACATTGATGTTTTATCGAGATAAGTTTTACCTTTATTACAAAGGTGAACGAATGGGAGAGCGCAAGACAGCTGGCGGTAGAGAGATCCGTTGGGGTGTTGCCATCAGTGATAGGCCTGAAGGTCCTTATATCAAGTCAGAATATAATCCTATTACTCAAAGTGGTCACGAATTAGCCATATGGCAATATCAAGATGGTATCGCCATGATCTCTTGCAAAGATGGGCCAGAACAAGGAACCATGCAATTTGCTAAAGATGGTATTAATTTTGAAATAAGATCCTACATAAATGATGTGCCAGATGCTATTGGTACAGTGCCTTCACTAAATGGTGATAAATACCCAGGTGCAGCATTAGCTTGGGGTTTATCTCATGAATACCACATTCCCAAGGGAAAACAGTGGTTTGAAGGTTTTAATTACATCACCAGGTTTACTTTTTCACCTAACAAGGAAGCGCAACGCAGTGAGTCTGTCATGGGTAAGAAGAAATAGTTAATGAACTGAAGATAAACACTGGGAATTTTGTAAGATGAAACAAATTGGATTAAAGGTAAGCAGCAGTGTTTTGGTTGCTGCCTCACTGCTGTCATGTCAGTCTACAAGTAACGGCATCACTGAGTTAACAGATACATGGAAACCTTTACTGGATAATGATTTAAGTCAGTGGGAATTATGGATGGGTATCCCCCATAATTCGGTCAAAAACTTACCGGAAGGTACTATTACTGCAAATAATTTAAATAAACACGGTGACCCATCAAACGCCATGGGTCTTAATAATGATCCAAAAAACGTGTTTAGTATTATTTATGAAGATAATAAACCGGTATTAAAAATTACAGGTGAAATATATGGTGGTTTAACCACAAAGCAAGAATTTGAAAACTATCATTTAAGTATGCAAGTTAAGTGGGGTGAACAGAAGTGGGCTCCAAGACTTAAGGCCAAGCGTGATTCTGGCGTTTTATTCCATTGTAAAGGAGCTCATGGCGCTTTTTGGAAAGTATGGAAAGCCTGTCAGGAGATGCAAATACAGGAAAAGGACTTTGGGGACTATATTCCATTAGCAGGTCCTAGCGGAGTCATTAAGACTGCAACAAATACGGGTAAACAAACGTACGATCCCAATGGTAAGTATTTATCTAAAGTCACTGGATATAGTCACGCTAGTATCGAGCCGGACTATGCTAATGGCAAGTGGAACCAAGTGGATTTATTGGTTTTAGGTGATATAGCTAAGTTCTTAGTAAACGGTGAAACTGTGATGGTAGTAGAGCAGTCAAAAGATAAACAAGGGGCTCCTTTAACCTCTGGGCAATTACAAATTCAATCTGAAGGTGCGGAAGTTTATTATCGAAATATAAACATTAAAAGTTTAACCCAATTCCCAAACTAAACCCTCTACATGAAATTGCCCCTATGAATTTTTAAAGGGGCATTTAAGAAAACCGTTATTGAATAACAATGTGAAGTGTTTCTTGTTTGGAACCTTCAATAGACGCCTTAACGGTTGCTTTACCCATATCAATAGTACTTTGTACAATCAACAATGCTTTGCCATTGTGCGTAGTAATGTTATTTGTTTTATGTTTTTGAATATTGTCTGCTGCACCATTATCAACCCCAAGATTAGTGAGTTTTTCGTCAATTATAAATTGAATGTTGTTATTTAGATGTTTGACAGGGTGACCATCTTTATCAATTAATTGGGCTGTGATGTGAGCAACGTCATAAGCATCAGCCAGTAAGTTCTTTTTATCTGTACTTAGTCGAATGCCAACTGGCTTGCCAGCCGTATGCAAGCTTTGTTGGATAGGGGTGTCTAAGGACTTAATAGTTAACTTGCCTGCATCAAATGGAACTAACCATTTTAAAATCCGATCAGGGTGGTTCTCTAGATGCTTAATACCGAGTGACTTATCATTTAAAAAAAGTTCAACCCGGGTTTGATTGGTGTACACCTCAACTGCAATACTTTCACCTTGTTGATAATTCCAGTGTTGATTAAGAGCATGCCAGCCCCACTTTTTTTGTTTCCATGCATCGGCATTACTTTCTACTAAGTTACTTCCAAGTTTTTTATATGCAGACTGTTTTAAAGTTTGTGTGGCCAGATATAAATGTGGCGTGTCATCCCACACAGTTTTCATCATGTGATAGCTGGGTTTGGTAAAACCTGCAAAATCTAACATGCCTGAACCACTGCCTTTTTTAGGCCAGCGGCCATTCGCCTCGCCTAAGTAATCAATGCCAGTCCACACAAAAATGCCTGCAATGAAAGGGTTATCTAAAATAGCTTTCCATTCATGCCATTGAACCCAGTTCTCAGTTCCCAAAATCATTTTGTCTGGATAATGTTTATGCCCTAATTCATACACTGCTTGACGATAGCTATAACCCACCACATCCAACACCTCTGTAAATCCAGTTTCGTGACTAATGGTTGGGGTGACAAGGTTGGCAGTAACGGGTCTGGTATCATCTATTTGTTTAGTCCATTTAGAAAGATTTTCCGCAGTTTTTACAAGTTCAGCCCCTTTGATAGGAGAAACCATAAACCTTTGTAAAATTTGTTGCTGAGTAAATGGTGGCTCATCCCAATAATAGTTATGAGCCCCTTTGTACTGCTTATCCCAATATCCTGTTGCATTAGTGTATCTTGGGTATGTCCATTCAATTTCATTACCGATACTCCACTGGAATATTGAGGGGTGATTTCTATCGCGGTATAACATGGCTTTAATATCTTGTTCAGCCCATTGTGCAAAGTAATGGCTATAACTTTGGGTGATATAATCAACTTCTCCAGATTGATTAAAGTTTTTACGTTTGTCTTTGGGATTGTCCCATTCATCAAAGGCCTCTTCTTGGACTAAAAAGCCTAGTTCATCACAAAGATCTAAAAACTCTGTTGATGCAGGGTTATGTGCTGTTCTGATTGCATTCACGCCAGCTTGTTTTAATGTTTGTAATCGTCTTTTCCAAACACCTTTTGGCACAGCTGACCCGACTAACCCTCCATCATGATGAATGTTTACACCCTTAATTTTTGTGGGCTTACCATTTAAGGAAAATCCATTGACTGGGTGGTTTTCAAAATACCTTAGGCCTGTTGTAATTTTAGTTGTATCAAGGGTGCGCCCATTTAATTTTAAGCTGGTCTTTATAGTGTAGAGGGTAGGAGAGTCAGGACTCCAAAGGGTTGGACTAGAAACTTTTATACTTTGCTCTATTTGGGTGTTTTGGTTCTGATTAACCAAAATTGGCGTTTGCACAGTATGAATCGTATTGCCAGCAGAGTTAAGTAATTCGGACAGTACTAGGAGCTGAGTATCTGATTGTGAATCGTTGTTAATTCGTGTGTTTATAGATATTTGAGCTTCTTTTTCATTGATAACAGGCGTTGTTACAAAACTACCCCAAATTGGGATGTTGACCTTATTGGTCGTCACTAAAGTGACATTTCTGTAAATACCAGAACCCGTATACCAACGTGAGTCTACATACCGTGATCTATCGACAAATATAGCGAGGTGATTGGGTTTATTATCAGAGTGTAGGTAAGGGGTTAAATCGTAATGAAAGCCGACATAACCATAAGGGCGCTCACCCAGTAAATGGCCATTTATCCACACTTTTGAGTGATTATAAATGCCATCAAACAATATCTGAGTTTTGCCAATTGGATTAGGGTTAATGAAAGACTTTCGATACCAGCCTAAGCCACCAGGTAGGTAGGCAGTAGCTCCAGCTCGGTTATGCTCAGCATAGTCAGCTTCAATACTCCAATCATGAGGTAAACGAATGTGACGCCAATTGCTATCGTCGTAATTTTCTTTATAGGCATCTTTATTTTTGCCTAAGGTAAACTTCCAACCAAAATTAAAATCAATCTCTTGTCTTTTGGTTAACGGGTTGTCGATAGATACAGAATCGCCATAAGTGGGTGCACTTAACCCTAAAAGGACAATTAAAATGCTTACTAATTTAGAACTATATCTATATTTCATTAGGTCAATATATCCTTCATAACTTTGCCATGTACATCAGTTAGTCGAAAACGTCGCCCTTGATATTTGTAGGTCAATTGTTCGTGATCTATGCCCATCAAATGCATTAAGGTAGCTTGAAAATCGTGGACATGAACTGGGTCTTTTATAATGTTATATCCAAACTCATCGGTTTCGCCGTATACGCCTGGTTTTACACCTGCACCAGCCATCCACATTGAGAAACATCCTGGGTGATGGTCTCTTCCATAACCAGTTTCAGTTAGTTTTCCCTGAGAGTAGTTTGTTCTGCCGAATTCACCGCCCCAAATGACTAAAGTATCTTCTAGCAACCCTCGTTGTTTGAGATCTTGAATTAGTGCGGCTGATGCCTGATCTGTTTTTTGACATTGAGCCTTAATACCACCAGGTAAATTGTCGTGTTGATCCCATCCCTGGTGGTAGAGTTGAATAAACTTAACGTTACGTTCGGCTAGTCGACGGGCTAACAAGCAGTTTGCCGCATAAGTGCCTGGTTTTTTAGCATCAGGGCCGTACATATCAAAAACCCAATCCGGTTCGTCTGAAAGATCTGTGGCATCGGGAATCGATGCTTGCATTCTTTCAGCCATATCGTATTGAGCAACCCGTGATTGAATTTCTTGATCCTGCCAAGTTTGGTATTGGAGATCTTGTAACTTCTTAAACTGTTGAAATAAGTCACGTCTTGACGTGGTAGAAATACCTTGTGGATTATTAAGATAAAGCACCGGTTCTGCGCCGCCTCTAAATTGCACTCCTTGATGGATTGAAGGTAAAAAACCATTTCCCCATAACCTTGAATACAAGGGTTGGCCGCCACTGTTACTAGACACCATGACTATAAAAGGTGGGAGGTTAGGGTTGTCGGAACCTAAACCATAATTAACCCATGCACCGATACTAGGGCGCCCAGCAATTGGGAAACCAGTTTGCAAAAAGGTAATAGCTGGATCATGGTTAATGGCGTCAGTATGCATTGATCGAATGATACATAAGTCGTCAACCACTTTCGCTGTGTGTGGTAATAGTTCACTTACCCAAGCACCTGTTTCACCATATTGTTTAAAGTCATAAACACTTCGAGCTAAAGGAAATGAACTCTGTTGGGCGCTCATACCCGTTAATACCTGCTCACCACGAACTTCAGCAGGTAGCTCTTGCCCGTGACGTTTGTCTAAGGTTGGTTTGTAGTCAAAAGTTTCTAATTGTGACGGTCCACCACTTTGAAATAAGTAGATAACACGTTTTGCTTTGGCTGGTATATGGGGGCTACCTAATATGCCACTTAAATCTTTTGCTTGTTGTGCCATGGCCATGTTCGGCATACCAGCTAGACTACTGGCACCAACACCTGCACTTAATAAACTACGACGAATAAAATCTCTGCGATCCATAATGTAATCCTCTACCTCTTTGCTTTATCGTTTGATAACGGCTGCGTCGTGGTTCATTAATATATTAGTTACCGACGTTAACGCGGCAAGTTCTGGTGTCGAATTTTCATCAGTAATTTCTTTGTCACCAATGGCTAACAACTCTGCTATTTGTTCTGGATTGTTTGTAAAATCAGCCAAACTTTGCTGATACATTTTTTCAATCACATTTAGTTCATTAGGGCTGGGAACCCGACTAGTGATCAAGCGATAACTTTGTGAAAGCCTTTCACTAACACTGTCTACATTAGCTATTAATTGATCAGCCAAAACCTTTGATGCTTCAATAATTTGTGGATCGTTTAACAAGGCTAAAGCTTGCAACGGTGTGCTTGTCCGTTGACGAGTGCCTACACTATAACTTCTAGACGGAGCGTCAAATGCCATTAGGTTAGGGGGCGGAGCACTCCGTTTATAAATGGTATACATACTTCTGCGGTATAAGTCCTCACCCGAGCCTCGTTCGTAGGTCATGTTATTCATTTTCCATATACCGTTTGGTTGATACGGCTTAACACTTTCACCACCAATTTTTCTAACTAGTAGCTTGCTAGCAGCTAGGGCATTATCGCGGATCATTTCGGCGCTTAAACGGGCACTAGGCCCTTTGGCTAACCAAACATTTTCAGGATCAGTTTCGTTCAGCTCAGGTGTGCTTTTTGAAGACTGTTGGTACGTTGCTGAGGAGACCATAAGTTTAAGCATGTGTTTAACATCCCAACCAGAGCTAATAAATTCAATGGCTAACCAATCTAATAGAGCAGGGTGGGACGGAAGTTGACCTTGGTTTCCAAAATCTTCTGGGGTCCTAACCAAACCATTGCCAAAAATGAGTTGCCAATATCGATTTATGACTACGCGCGCAACTAATGGATTGTCTTTGGATGTTAACCACTTAGCCAATCCCAAACGATTCTTCGGCCAGGATTGATCAAATGGCATGATCCGCTCTGGCACACCGGGTGATACTGGCTCTCCATGGTTAGCGTAACTGCCTCGGTTAAGCACGTAAGCTTGTCTTTGTTCTGGCATTTCATGCATGACCATAATTTCTTGGATGTCTTCAACTAACTGATTATGTTCAAAACGAGCCTTTTCTAGTTCTTTTAAATTAGTACTATATTCTTGGTTTACGGTTTGATTGAACAAAGCCAACAGCTGGTCTTTACTTGGCTTAGCATTCACATTTGGAAAGTGATTGGCAAACTCAATAGATGTCAACTCTCTAGAGTAAACTTTAAAGTTATCAACTAATGCATTGGGAAGACCTCTGCTACGCCAGCGGGCGCCTATTTTAAGACCGATTTCTTTTCTAACACCCTCACGGGTATGCTCTATTTCTTTATATAAATTGTCTCTTTCAACTTCGGTTTCTATGAATTGACCATCGATATACAGTTTAATGCCTTCTGATTTAGAAGAACCGTCATAACTTATCGCCACGTTTTGCCAGGTATTTCTTTTGACAGTTTTTTTCCCTTTTATTTTTAGCGCATTAAACGGGTAAGAGTGAGCAAAACGAACCATCCAGTGGTTATCCTCAATCCCTAAATCAAAGCCCTTGAAGTTATATAAGATGCCGGCTTTGTTGTAGTGTACTAATACACCTTCTTCAATTTTTTCTGGGACTTTTACGTCAATACTTAAACTAAATGGTTTGCTTCTGTGATAACCATTTAAATGAGGGAAATATAACGCGTCGTCGCCGTTTAGCTTAATTGTTTGACGCTGTTCATCTTGAACGTGATTAATTTTAGGCCCATTCTTTTTCTTAGGTTTAGCACCAAACATCACTCGACCTGGTGTTTTAGGGTCTAGGGCATTAACTATCACATCTGTGCTGTCGCCAGAATCAAATTTAAAGTGGGCTATCAAAGCGCCATTTCCATCAGCCTTAGAGCCCAAACTTGTGGTTGAATTTTTATCTAACCAGGCTTGAAAGGTTCCATTAGGTGTTTGCATCTCTTGAAGAACATTTTCTATGGCAGACACTTTATTATTTAATTGAACAACTTTTTCTTTTTGATCGTCGTTAGGCAACATCAAAGTAGGCACTGGCATGTCATTTGGGTCGTAAGAAATTTGGCCTGACTCATCTAAGTTATTAAAAAATGCATACGTAGAATAATAATCCTTTGCACTGATAGGGTCATATTTATGGTCATGACATTGTGCACAATGCATAGTTAAGCCCAATAGCCCTGTACCTATGGTTTGTACTCTGTCTTTTACATATTCGACCCTAAACTCTTCATTCACTATTCCGCCTTCACCATTTTGCGCATGTATGCGATTAAACGCGGTAGCCAAGATCTGTTCTTGATTGGGGTTTTCTAGTAAATCACCCGCAATTTGCCAAGTCACAAATTCGTTGAAGGGTCTATTTTGATTGAAGGAATTAATGACCCAATCTCGATAAGGAGACATATCACGATAAAAGTCTGTGCTGTAACCGTGTGTATCTGCATAGCGGGCTACATCTAGCCATTCAGTCGCTAAACGTTCTCCAAAAGCCGGTGATTTGATTAGCTCGTCAATTAGGTTTTCTGTGGCGGATTCGTCTGAGTTAGCTAGATAGTTATCTATTTGTTCAATTGTTGGTGGAAGACCGGTTAAGTCAAAACTTAGGCGTCTTATCAAACTTTCTGGATCCGCTTTAATACTTGGATTTAACCCTTTGTATTCGAGTTGTTTACCAATAAAGTTATCTATTGGGTTATTTCCCCAATTATTCTCAACGATGTCTTTAGAAGTCAATTCAGGTATCTTTTGTTTGACAGGTTTAATCAATGCCCAATGCCTTTTATATTCAGCACCTTGGTCAATCCACTTCTTGATTATGGCTTTTTCTCTGTCACTCAACGTTAAGTGAGAATTTGGAGGTGGCATGATGATGTTTTCATCACTTGACATGATACGCTGGTAAGCCTCACTGTCTTGGGCATTTCCGGCCACTATTGCAGCTAATCCACTTTCGGTGATATGTTGTGTGGCGTCAGTAAATGTCGATAAAGTTAACCCCGCTTTGGCATTACTTTTATCTGGGCCATGACACAAATAACAGGTATCTGACAATATAGGTTTTACGTGGTAATTAAAATCTACTACTTCTGGTAACGGTTCACTAAAGGTTACTTCAGGTTCTTGGTTACATCCAAAAAGTGTGAAGCTTAAACCCAATAGAGCAAATTGACGACTTGCCTTCATTACACACGCTCCAACTTAATGGGATAACATTGATTGGCATTCCATTGGCCTACATAAAGATTTTCATCATCATCAACACACACAGCATGGCAGTGGTTAAATACATCATAGTTGGACTGCATGGGCTGCAGTTGTCCGTTAGTGTATTTGGGTTCCAATCCTCCAGGATTAGATACCACCTTATTGTTTTTGTCCAATATGGTAATAAAGCCAGAATTGGGCGCCATTTTGTTATCAATATGCGACCAACATACTGGTGCATAAAAGTGTTCACCTTTAAAAATAGGCCCACCGACATAAGCTCCGGGCAACTCAATTGCACCTAAAAGTTTACCGTCTAAACTATATTTTTTAATTTCTCTTTCTGCTCGGGAGCTGACTAATAAATGATGATTGTTTGGATCTCGGGTATCGACCCCAATACCATGGGTATTATTTAAGTTTAGCGCTTTGTTGTCATTCTTGTGGCCACCCCAATGTCTGATGTATTTGCCATTACTGTCGTAATGAATGACAAAATCAGAGCCATAACCATCCGTTACATATAGGTCTCCATTTGGTGCAATACATATATCGGTAGGCTGGTATCGCATGTCAGGCGTATAAATACCGAGTGTGACAGGATGCCCGATTGTGTATACCAACTTCCCATCTAAGGTTAACTTAGCAATGAAACCATTTTGCCTATACCACTTATTCTTCCATTGGTTATCTGGGCGGTTTCTATCTAACACCCATCCGCAATCGACTATATATATAAAGTCTTCGCCGTTTTCATTTGATATTTTAACTGAGTGAGCGCCTGGGTATTGTGTTCCCCAAGCGTCTAAAAGCTTTCCATCTTTGTTATAAATAACAAAGTTATTTACGTCACTGTCAGTTACCATAATAATACGACCTTTAGAGTCAACATCTAAGCCATGACAATTTTCAACAGGTACTTTACTTGGGTCTAAATTACCCCATAAAGATTTAACCTTGTATTTGAAATCACCATGGCCAACTATTTTGCCATGGGCTTGATCTCTTCCTGCTTTGGGCAGTGGTTTCTTTTCTGGTTCATGAGCTTGACTAGAACTTGCTATGCCAGCCATTAATAGAGTGGCACCAAGGCTTGAAGTATTCTTCATGAATTTACGTTTATTTTGATCGATTGAACTCATTTTATTTTCCTTTGTTCACGTCAGCTGCAGACACAGGTAAAACACCTTGGATGTTAATTTCTGAATTGTTTTTATACTCACTTAACCCCGCGTTACTGATTTTTGTTTCGCCCACGTAAACATGTTTGAGTGCAGGGAAGTCTCTTAATAAAGGCAACAAATTGTCGTCTACATGGGTTTTGTATAAATTTAAACTTTTTAAATGGCTAAGTGACGAGAGTGTGTTTATGCCATTGCTGGTGATAGGGTTTCTTTCTAGTCTTAGTTTTTGCAAATTTGTAAGCTTTGCTATTTGTGCTAATTGAACATCTGTAGTTTGAGTTTGACGTAAGTTTAAAGACACGACATGCTGGCTTATGTTTAACAAAGCGTTAACACCAGAGTCCGTCAAATTTTGATTTTTCACAGATAAATCGACGTCTAAATAGTTTTCTTTCTGAGAGCGGCGTTTGAACACAAACCCGGCTTTAACTAATTTAATCTCTTGTTGTTGGGTAATTGCTGGAATGTCAGCTAAGACAACACCGCTAGCAATACCAAGTACGTCTTTTAATAATTTTTTGTCTTCTTTGTTTTGTACAAACTCACTGACTTTACCTAGTTCAGGGGCTCCAATTTTAATCCACCACTCAAGCGTTTTAGTCTGTACCTCAGTAAAAGGGGTTTTACCTTCCGCGGGCATAAAGCCTTTTTCTGAATGGTCTAGGGTAATTCGCTGGTATAGCTCACTCTTATGCAAATCTTTAGCGACTATTGCGGGCCCTGATTTACCACCATTCATGATGCTTTTAATGGAAGTTAAATTTAGCTTTCCTTTGAGTTTATTGTCGTTATGACAACTAATACAACGTTTATTCAACATAGGCTGGATCACATCCAAAATAATATCGGCTTGTTCAAGTGATGTGACTTTGGATCTGGGTCGTTTGTGAGGAGGAAAACCTAAACTCGTGCGTAAAAGGTTTGGCGCATGGTCAACTAAATAGGTTTCTCCATGGGTCATATTTGCCCCATAATGACCAGTGCTAAATAATAAAAATAGTTGGCCTAAAGTAAGGCTATAAACGATAAAGCTATTTAATTTATCAGCCACTGTAAAGTAGACAAAACTCAGTATGGCTATACAGGCAGTAAGAATTCCGAAAGTACGGTGGATGAATACTGCTTCGGCAGAATATCCGCCAGCTTGGGTTAACATCCAGCCTAATATACAAGCAAATATGGCTGAAATGGCACCCCAAAACCAAATCACATTGAGTAGTGGTGAACGAGTCGAATTCTTAACTTGAATAGCTAGCTCCCAAAGAGCCGCTAACATTAATATACCTATGGGTAGATGTAAGACTAAAACATGAAATCTACCGAAAAACTGAGTGATATCCATTTAAAATACTTAATTGCAAATTTAGAAAGTTATATTAATAAGTTGTTAATACTTTAGGAAGGGTGAAAATTGACACTGTTTTGTGTAAAATTGACTTTTCATCGATAAAAGGCGCGAAAATAAATGATTCCAGATAAGTATGAGACAGGGTCGGGTGGTTTCGTATGGGAAAACCTGATGCCTGATGAGGTATTTAGTCGTACTCAATTCCACGTGTACGCGGCATTTGATATGAAAATTGGCCAGGAGTGGGCGGGTAGTGAGTTTATTAATCATTATAACCGTTTGTATTATATCAAGTCTGGAGAAGGAGTTTTACAATTTAAGGATAAACAAATTCAACTAAAAGCAGGGCATATATACCTAATACCAGCGTATCAATTGGAGTCTCATTATTGTATCGGTGACTTGGATTTTGTGTGGGTTCATTTCCAAGCGAGAGTGGATTCGGGATTAGATTTGTTTATGTTGTATGGTGAAGCGTTGGGCATTAAATGCGCTAATGAATCCAATATTTTACAACAGTTTCTTCAGCTAGTTGAATTGACACAAGAC
>NZ_JBPOFP010000092.1:0-18621 GCF_051252315.1 Paraglaciecola sp.
AATCTAACTAGCTGAAATAAATCAATTAAATTCAAAATGGTGTGTTTTGTTAGTTTATTTTAAAAAAAAGTTAAAAATAAATTAAAGATGCTGAAGACGATGTCGATAACATTAGTTGAGGGGCAATCTGTATGATTGTTTTTATTCTAAATCTGAGTAGAGGTACTCGGTTTTTGAAATTTTGAGGTAATGCTAAGGGGAGGCCCGAAGCATTTAAATTGAGGCAAACTTACTGTTATTAAGTCTTTAAATGGCAAACAGTGGGTTTTCAGGAGGTTTTATGGGGTTATTTGTAAATACAAATGTGTCTTCTTTGAATGCTCAGCGCCAGCTGTCTGGTTCAGGTCAAGCACTTAGTACATCATTTGAACGTTTGTCTTCAGGTTTTAGAATCAACCGAGCTGCTGATGATGCGGCTGGTCTTCAAATCTCAGACCGTTTAACGACTCAGGTTCAAGGTTTAAACCAAGCCGTTCGAAATGCAAACGATGCTATCTCTTTAGCACAAACAGCTGAAGGTGCGTTAGGTGAGGTAACTAACTCGTTACAGCGTATTCGTACTCTAGCGGTTCAATCGCAAAATGGTATCAACTCTTCTGCTGACAGAACGTCTTTGCAGAAAGAGGTGACAGCACTTAAAAATGAAATTAGTCGTATTGCTTCAGATACGCAGTTTGCTGATTTGGACATACTTAAAGGTGATTTTTCTGCGAAGTTCCTAGTGGGCGCAAACGGTGGACAAACCATTAGTGTGAATATTTCGCGCTCAGGTGGTTACGGTGCATCGGGTTTATCATTAGCGGATACAACTGTTGCGACTACGGCAGGAGCTTCTGCTGCTTTAACTGCTGTAACGGACGCAATTTCAACAATTGGTAGTGCTAGAGCTGATTTGGGTGCGCTTCAAAACCGTTTCCAATCAACTATTCGTAACTTAACCAATATTTCGGAAAACGTATCAGGCGCACGTTCACGTATCAGAGATACAGACTTTGCAACTGAAACAGCTGAATTAACACGAAATCAAATCGTTCAGCAGGCTTCGTTATCAGTATTAAGTCAAGCAAACCAAAGACCACAGTCGGCTTTATCGTTGCTTGGGTAATCATTTGATTAAGTAAAAAATCGAATGAAAAGATGGTAAGTGGCCGGCTACGAAAGTAGTTGGCCATTTGCGGTTATGTAAGAGGTGATTTATGAAAATTGATTCTCAAAGTGTTGGCCAAGATTTTGCTTCTACGGGAGTAGATAATGAGTTAGCCCAACAAAAAGTGGCTAAGACAGTTGTTGAAACTGAAAAGTCAGAACAATTGTCTAAAGGATTATCTGCGTCAGCCGAAATAGAACAAAGAGATGTTGGAAAAGTTTCTCCTGAACAAATTGATACCGCGGTATCTGAAATCAGTGAGTTTGTGCAGTCCACTAACAGGCAGCTCAATTTTTCGATTGACGAAGATAGCAAAAAGCAAATTGTGAAAGTCACTGATACTGAGTCAGGAGAGGTGATCAGACAAATTCCTTCTGAAGAAATTTTACAATTATCAGATAGGTTAAGAGATTTACATACAGATGTAGGTGCTGCCGTAGGTTTATTATTTAATAAACAAGCCTAGTTGCTAATGTAAACTAATATTATTGTATGTGTAAAAATTAAGGCTTTGGTCTTTATTATTGGTATTCGAGGTGGTTTATGTCAATTCAGTCATTAGGTGTAGGTTCAGGCTTAGACTTAGAAGGTTTAGTAGGGCAGCTGTTAGAAGCTGAACGTAAACCTAAAACTGATCGTCTTGATAAGCGAGAAGAAGAAGTCGAAGCCGAAATTTCTGGTTTAGGTCAACTTAAGTCTAAGTTGGATGATTTTCAAGAAACCTTGGATGACTTGAGAACGGAAGCTAACCTTAAAGGTCGTGAACCTACCATTGATAATCCAACCGAAGGAATTGAGCCTTTTACTGCCGAAGCTTCCAATAGTGCGGTTGAAGCGGATTATCAAATTGCTGTAACTCAACTTGCTAGCGGTAGTCGCATTCAAACAGCTGATGCAGTTGACGGCGGTTTTTCAGATACCAGTGACTCTATTTTATCCACGGGTTCAGGATCTTTAACCTTTAAAGCGCCGGAAGAAGATGGTGGAGGCGGCACTGATTCTTTTACTATTAGTATTACCGATACTATGAGTCTGCAAGATCTAAGTTCGGCAATAAACGCTAACAGTGATAACTTCGGTGTGACATCTAGTATCGTTTCAACAGGTACCGCCGATGGTGGGGTAAAGCTTGTATTTACCTCTGACAGGACTGGCGATGGTAATGATTTAGTTATCGTTAATGACAGTGATATTGCTGAATTAGATAGATTGTCGACTGTAAGATCTGACGAAGTAACTACAACAGCAGACAATTTATCCCCAGTTGTCCCTGCCCAAAATGCAAAAGCCACTATCGACGGAATTGATGTGGAAAGTTCGACTAACGAATTTGAAAATGTTATCGAAAATGTTGAATTTAATGTGACTGAATTGTCTGAGCTAGAAGCCGATGGTGTTACCTTCAGAACGTCAAAACTCAGTATAGGTTTTGACAATGAAGGTGTGGAAAAAACCATTCGTGATTTCGTCGACAACTTCAATAATCTCAATGCAGAAATAAAACGTTTAACAAAATACGGTGATTCAGATTTAGAAGATGATGGAGCTTTTGCCGGTGATTCAATGATCCGAGGTATCCAGTCAGGCCTGAATAGCATTATGTTTTCAGCGGTTAATTCTTCGGAGTTAGGTGGTTTATTCCAGCTCGGAATAGAATTTAACGAAGACGGTGATTTAGAAATTGGCTCTTACGATAAATTTGGATTTGGTAGTGGTGAAGACCGATTAAAAGAAGCATTAACTGATAGTTTTGACGAAATAGCAACATTATTTACCGATGAAACGGATGGCGTTGCCGTTAATTTATATGATTTTGTTGAGCAGTATACGTCTTATAGCGGGTTAATTAAATCTCGTGAAAATGCAGCAAAAGATGTTAAAGATCAATTGCTTGATGACAGAGAGCAATTAGAACTTAGGTTGATGAATACTGAACAAATTTTAAGAGATAAATATTTAAACTTAGATCTAACAGTGTCTAAATTGAACCAAACAGGATCTGCATTGTTTGCAGCCCTTGGTTCTGCATAACTCATTTTGTATTCGAGATTTTGACGGAGAAGTAATATGGCCTTAAAAGGTATCAACGCTTATAAAAAGGGCAATATAAAACAAGATATATCTCAAGCTGACCCGCATAGACTTACACTTTTGTTAATGCAGGGAGCCTTGGACAAGTTAGCCTATACCAAAGGGTGTATCGAGCGAAAAGATTTTGCCGGAAAATCTGATAACTTGTCTCGTGCTTCAGCAATTTTAATGAATTTGAGAGACACTTTAGATTTAGACGTTGAAGGTGAAGTGGCTGGCAATTTATTTGATTTATACGAATACATGTTGCAACGCTTAATCGATGCAAATGTACAGAATAGCTTGAAGATTATTGATGAAGTGATTAGTCTACTTTCACCGATTAAAACGGCTTGGTTACAAATACCGGAGTCGGCTAAACAAGAGGCTTACGAAATGCAGAGGCAGAAACGTCAAGCAGCCGTTTGAAAAACTTAGTATTAGACCATTCTTTTACCCCTTCTTCTTTAAAGAAAATAAATCAGGATCTTTTGGCGCTATTTGCCAAGGAAGATCCTGAAGAATCCGAATTTCTACAATTAGCTACAAAGCGCGATGAATGTATTCAAGAATACTTGAGTGAAATTGATGATGAAATCAAACAAGATTTTGTTAAAGCCGAAATTGAAGTAAATGGCCTGTTAGTTGCAGGTGCTAATGAATTATTTAAAGCGTCATTAAATCAACTATCAGGTTTAGTCCGGGGCCGAAAAGCGGTTGAGAAGTATAAATAATTGATTTATTTATTAAAAATAAACCTGTTACTATGCGCTTATTACATTCTGTAGCAACGAATAACTGAGGTTGGTTATGTTCAATAATAAATCAATTCTAATAACAGGTGGAACAGGGTCTTTTGGTAAACGTTTTACAGCGTATTTACTTAAACATTTCTCACCAAAGAAAGTGATTATCTATTCACGTGACGAACTAAAACAGTTTGAAATGCAACAAGACTATGATGCATCTTGTATGCGTTATTTTATTGGAGATGTTCGAGATAAAGAACGGTTAAAATCCGCCATGCGTGAGGTTGATTATGTGGTCCATGCTGCTGCGTTAAAACAAGTACCTGCTGCTGAATATAACCCTAATGAATGTATTAAAACCAATATTAATGGTGCGCAAAATGTCATTGAAGCAGCCATTCATGCCAATGTCAGTCGTGTAATAGCGCTGTCTACAGACAAAGCTGCGAACCCCGTTAACTTGTATGGTGCGACTAAACTTGCTTCTGATAAATTATTTGTAGCGGCTAACAATATTGCCGGTGCCAAAGGCCCTAGATATGCGGTAGTGCGTTATGGAAACGTAGTGGGTTCCAGAGGGTCAGTAGTGCCGTTTTATCATAAGTTGTTAGAACAAGGCACTAAAGTTTTGCCTGTGACTCATGAAGAAATGACGCGATTTTGGATCACCTTAGATGAGGGAGTTGAATTTGTTGTTCAAAACTTTCAACGTATGCAAGGTGGTGAAATATTTGTCCCTAAAATACCGTCCATTAGGATTGTTGATTTAGTTGAGTCTGTAAGTGGCACACGAGAATATGAACTTGTGGGCATTCGGCCTGGTGAAAAACTCCACGAAGTCATGGTGCCTGAAGAGATGGCCCACCATTCTTTAGAGTTCGACGACCATTATGTGATAACCCCCGCTATTAAGTTTTTTGATAAAAATATTAATTACAAAAAGAATAAGTTGGGTGAGCTTGGAAAAGAAGTAGCAGATAAATTTGAATACCATTCTGGTACTAATCCACACTTTTTAACTGTCGATGAGTTACAAAAACTCGATAAAGAAACTTTGTAGCAGAATACAGTTATGCTTCCTTATGGTAAACATTCAGTTGATCAAAGTGATATTGATGCCGTTGTTGATGTATTACGCAATCAGTTTTTAACTCAGGGAGCTGTGGTTCCTCAGTTTGAACAAGCCCTTTGTGATTATACAAAAAGTAAATTTTCGATTGCGGTAAATAGTGGCACCTCAGGGTTACATATAGCCTGTTTAGCGGCAGGAATTGGTAAAGGCGATATCGTTTGGACTGTACCGAACTCCTTTGTTGCATCAGCAAATTGTGCTTTATATTGTGGTGGGAACATTGATTTTGTTGATATTGACAGAGTGACTCGAAATATTGATGTGTCAAAGTTAGAACAAAAACTAGAATCTGCTAATAAACAAAATAACCTTCCTAAAGCTTTGATAGTGGTACATTTTTCTGGTTTAAGTTGTGACATGTTAAATATTCGAGCATTAACCGAAAAGTTTGGTGTGTTATTGATTGAAGATGCAGCCCACGCTTTAGGCGGGAGTTATCAAAATTCTAAAATTGGTAGCTGCGAATATTCAGATATGACAGTGTTAAGTTTCCATCCTGTAAAATCGATTACTTCCGCAGAAGGTGGGGCTGTGCTTACCAATAGCCAAGAGTTACATAGCCAATTAGTTTTGTATTCTAAACATGGGGTAACCCGAGATCCAAACCTTATGTCAGGGGAAAGTCATGGTCCTTGGTACTATCAACAGATTGAGCTTGGCTATAATTATAGAATGAGTGATATACACGCGGCATTAGGTTTATCACAACTACAAAAAATAGATAATTTTATACAGAAACGTCGGGCGTTAGCGTCCAATTATCAACATGAGTTGGCGGGATTGCCTATTGATTTGCCACTAGAGTCGGGGCTAGATGATAGTGCGTGGCATTTGTATATGATTGAATTGAAACAACATTCTCGTAAAGATATTTTTGAAAAATTTCATGCCCAAAAAATTGGTGTAAATGTGCATTATATTCCTATTCATTTACAACCTTATTATCAAAAATTGGGTTTTAAACTGGGGGATTTTCCTGTGGCCGAACAGTTTTATGAAAATGCCCTTACGCTGCCTTTATTCCCTGATATGACATCAGCAGAACAAAAAAAAGTAGTAGATGTTTTACATGAAATTTTACATGGGGAAGTACAGTGAATTTGGCAGTAATTCCTGCCAGAGGCGGAAGTAAAAGAATTCCAGGTAAAAATATTAAAATATTTGCCGGCAAACCCCTCATCGCTTATTCAATTCAAGCGGCAATCGATAGTGGAGAGTTTGAAAAAGTATTAGTTTCCACAGACAGTGAGGAAGTGGCTGATATAGCTCGTAATTATGGCGCTGAAGTACCTTTTTTACGACCTGAAAATTTATCCAATGATTTTGTCGGTACTACGCCAGTAACCAGGCATGCCATTGAATATTGCAAAGAAAACTTCTTTGAGCCTGATTACTGTTGTTGTATTTATGCAACTGCGCCTTTTTTGACGGCAAGTTCGATTAAACAAGGAATTGATTACCTCAGGCAAGATCCTGCCAAAAAGTTTGCGTTTTCTGTGACTAGTTTTCCTTTTCCTATTCAACGAGCATTAAAAACATCTAGCGATGGAATTGTTCCTATGTACCCAGAATACATTGGAAAACGTTCACAAGATCTAGAAGAGGCATTTCATGATGCTGGCCAATTTTATTGGGGCAAAGCAGATGCGTACCTGCAAGGTGGTAGAATGTTTGCTCCCCATAGTGTTCCAGTCGTTTTACCTCGTCACTTAGTGCAAGATATTGATACACCAGAAGACTGGCAAAGAGCTGAACTCATGTATAAAGCCTATGTTAGAGAAAGTAACAATAAAGAAAATGCCGATATAGAAAATAATAACAAGGGAAGTAATGAATAACATGATTGCCGACAATAATAACGAAAAAGATAAAGTGTTAATTATTCGGATGTTAACTTCAGCCGAGGTATGCGCCATTGGTTTACCTGCGGTACGTTATTTCCAGCAACAATTACCAGGATCAGAAATACATTTTTTGACATTTGGTGAGGTGGCACAAGTCATTAGTGCGGCTGAACCCAACATACATGTACATACCTTGAGTGCCGACCAGTGGCCTGATGATTTCTTCCAGGCTATGGAGTCCTTTTTAGGTTTGGCTGAAGATATAGTGAAAGATGAATATTCTCAAATTATCAATTTAGACACGTCTTTCATGCCATGCTTTTTAGGACGTTTCTTAAAAGATGCGGGTGAGCCTGTAAGTGGTAACTATTTGGGCATGTCCATACAAAGTTTACTAGAAAAGGTGCAACAGCAAACTTTAGAAGCTGAGTACGTCAATATTACCAGTGCTTATTTAGATAGTTCATTTAGAGGCATGTATAAATGGGTTACACCTTGGTGGGAATCTCCGAGATTACCAGATGGAGGGTATCCAGAGTTTTACCTTAATCAATGTTGTGATTTGAATATTGCTGAATTACAGCAAAACATCCAAGTTATAGCGGATAAACGACTGTCGCAAAAAGCAAAATCCACTAAAGTCATAGGGTTATGTTTGGATAACTCAGAAGATGGTTGCCAATATCCGTACACCAATGAATTAAAAAAATTATTGCAGCAACAAGGATACGAAATATGGTTAATCTCAGAAGCTAATAATCAACCAAAAACTATTCTTAAAATGATGGCGGCTAGTGATTTAGTGGTGTGTAAAGCGAATGGTGATAGGTGGTACGCACAAGCGGTAGATGTGCCTGTTATGTTAATTACCGGCTCAAGTGAACCTGCTACTTTAATGCCTGACTTTGCTACTGAACAGGTTTCTCCCTGCGCAAAACATACCGTTCAATATTCTGAAATGTTAACCGAAGCACTAGAATGTAACTGTGATAAGCCAGAAGATTTAACTGAAAGTATTGTATCAATTTTTGAGCATTTAGAAGAAGAAAACGCCAATGGCTAATACTGGTGATATTTCTATTGGTGGAAGGTTAGTGGGTTCTGAGCACCCTCCTTTTATTATTGCCGAATTAAGTGGTAACCATAATCAAGATTTAAACTTAGCCATAGCAATGGTCGATGCGGCAGCAAAAGCTGGGGCTCATGCCATTAAGTTGCAAACTTTCACTGCAGATAGTATGACTTTAGATGTGCATACGCCTGATTTTGTGATCCAAGAAAAAGATAGTCTTTGGTTTGGTGAAACCTTACATGCTTTATATAAAAAAGCAGCGACGCCTTATGAGTGGCATAAGGTTTTATTTGAACGAGCTAAATCTTTGGGAATGCTGGCGTTAAGTTCTCCTTTTGACGAATCAGCCGTTGATTTCTTAGATGATATAGAGGTACCTTGTTTTAAGATTGCATCATTTGAATTAACCGACTTACCTTTAATTAAAAAGGCAGCTTCAAAGAATAAACCGTTGATCATGTCTACAGGCATGGCAAGCTTAAGCGAAATAGAACAAGCGGTGAATACCGCAAAAAATGCAGGGTGCAAGGATATTATTCTGCTCAAATGTACTAGCACATACCCAGCTGAACCTACCAACACTAATTTGATGACTATCCCTAATATGCAACAGGCTTTTGATTGTCAGGTGGGGTTATCTGATCATACTGCTGGCGTGGGAGTATCAATTGCGGCAGTCGCCATAGGTGCTACCGTTATTGAAAAACACTTTGTACTTGATAGAGGTGCCGGAGGCGTTGACGCTGCTTTTTCACTGGAGCCAGATGAGCTTCAATCTTTGGTATTAGAATCCCAAAGAGCCCATCAAGCCTTAGGACAAGTCAAATATGGCGGTTCAATCAGTGAAGAGAAGTCTAAACAATATCGCCGTTCAATTTATGTTAGTGAAGATATACCTGCGGGACAAAAAATCACTTCTAAGAACATACAAATTGTACGTCCCGCATTTGGTCTAGCGCCAAAAAACTGGGATTCAGTGCAAGGAAAAGTGGCTAAACAAGCACTAGTCAAAGGCACTCCGCTTGATTGGTCCATGATCGAGTGACATATCTTGAGTAATACATGATGCGTGTTGTTTTTCGAGTTGAAGGTGAACCAAGTATCGGCCTTGGCCATATAATGCGCTGTTTAGCATTAGCACAACAACTCGTAAGCGAAGGACATCAAGTCATTTTTATTATGTCATCTGCTTCACAATTGTATTGTGAGAAACGCTCCGACTGGGTTGGAGAAGTGATACCTCTACCTCCTCAACTCAAGATGGATAATCAGCAGGAAGCCCAATGGTTAAATTCACAATGTGTCGAGTTAGCTGCCAATTGGATAATTCTTGATGGATACCAGTTTGATCACAATTATCGAAAAGCCTTAGTATCCGAGAATTATCAATTTGCTGTATTTGACGACATCAATGACTCAGGTTTATTACATTGCCAAATAGTGATTAACGGGGCTGCTAATGCATCACAACTTAATTATGCCGAAACCGCACCAGATGCAATATTAGCCATAGGTAAAGATTTTCAAGTATTGAGGCAAGAGTTTTTGTTTAATACAGTCAATAATTGGTCTCAACGTCAGCACCTCACTTTAATGTTTGGTGGAAGTGACCCCAAGAACATGACGATTACTGTGTTACAAAGCCTAGCTAAACTTGGCTCTATTGCCTCTTTTGCTACTGACATTCCGATTGTAGTGATTACCGGGGCCGCATTTTCTAGACTAGCAGAGTTAGACTGTTTTATTAATACTACTCACCTTAACGTTAAACACATTCATGACTGTCAAGATATGGCCGATATTTTAAAGAGCAGTCGATTGGCGTTATCTGCGGCTGGTGGCAGTCAATTTGAGTTGTTGGCTTGCAATACGCCATCAATTTTAGTTGTGGTTGCTGAAAACCAAACTTTGGCTAGTCAACATGCTGCTACTCAAGGCTGGTGTCAGGTTATCAATGGTCAAAACGTAAAGCCAAAATTGTTAGCTGAACTCTTAGCAAACCAATGTGTTCAATTGTGGCAACAGCCCGAGTTACTGCACTCTATGCATCAACAGGCCGTTGGATTACCGGTACAAAATGGTGCTAAAAATATTGTTAGTTTGATGTCTGATAACTTAGCTAGTGGTGGATTATTATGAGTTACATTGGTATACCACAACATGAGTTTAAGCAACTTAGTGAGAACGAATTAAAACTTGTTTGGCAATGGCGTAATAGTCCTAGGATCCAGAATAATATGCACAATAATTCTGCCGTTTCATGGGAAGACCATTGTGCTTGGTTTAAAAAGTTACAGGGTGATCCAAACCGTATTTTTTTTGTTTTGTGGCAAAATCAACGACCTATAGGCGTGCTCAATTTTTCAGAGCTAAATACTGAGGCACCAGAGTGGGGCTGTTATTTGGGGGAAACCAATGTGTGGCCTGGCAGTGGTATAATTATTGAAGTTGCTGCTTTAGATTTTGCGGCAAGAGTTGGGTTTTGTGATGACCCTAAATCCAAATATAAAAGCAAGCCTTTTAGTCATTTGTTAGCACAAGTTTTATCATTTAATGATGCCGCTAATAAAATGCATAAAATATTTGAGTATGAACAAGTTAGCATAGAAAAAGGTTCTGAACGAGACGGCCAACCCTTTGATATATTACACTACAGTTATGACCTAAATCAGTGGCAGGACAATCGCCCTAAAGTACTGGCGAAGTTACCCCAAAATATTAAATTAGCTGCCGATCAGATTCAATTTTTAGAAAAGGAAACCTTTTGAATATAGAACAACAAATAAAACTGGCTATGCAGCAAGTGGCTGAATTAGGTGATTGTCAATTAGTAGAGCCTATTAAAGCCAATACTTTGTTATTAGAGTGTGGTCTAGATTCATTGGGTTATGCGATGTTAGTGGCTCAATTAGAAGAAGAGTTAGGTTTTGATCCTTTCACTGAGTTAGCTATTGATACCTATCCAAGCACGTTTGCCGAGTTTGTGAATATTTATCAAGAATGCGCTAATAGTCAAAAATAAGATTATGATAAGTCTGCAACAACAGCTTGAGTCATTGCCTGTTATGGGGCAGCTAGTGTTAGCTGACAAAACAGTGCCTGTTGCACAACTTCTAAAGGATGCTGCTGAATTACGCTCGCAGAATTCTCATTTAGCTCAACAAAAAGTGGCTTTAATTTATACTGATTTATCTTCTTTTATCACCTGTTTAATTGCCTTTGATGCTTGGTGTAAAAAGATTTATTTATGCCCATCACATGAGTTAATACCTGAAGTTGATGGTTTAGTTATTTGGCCTAAGGGTAATCTCGGAGCATCTAGTGCCACTAATTTAGATTCTAACCTAGATGTTAAAGCACAAGTTAAATCGTCTAAAACACAAGTCCAGACTCAAACTGATTGGTACATGGCAACGTCGGGTACAACTGGTGAGCCAAAATGGTTTTCTCATAAGTTTGCATCTTTGACTTCCAGTATTAAGCATAGTAAAAATCTGCAGAGTTTAACTTGGGCTTTAATGTATCAAGCCTATAGGTTTGCTGGCCTACAAGTGGTTTTACAGGCATTGTTAAGTGGCGCAGATCTGGTACAAGCCACCAATGAAGATCCTATTGCTCAAGTCGCAATAATGCAAAAACACAAGGTTACGGCTATTTCTGCTACACCTAGTTTGTGGCGTCAATTGTTAATGACCAATAAGCTAAACCAGTTATCTTTGCGTAATATCACCCTAGGTGGTGAGATAGTTGATCAAACCTTGCTTGATCAATTACATAAAATTTTTTCCGGAGCAAAGATACGTCATATTTATGCTTCTACTGAAGCCGGTATGGGATTTGTTGTGACAGACGGACAAGCTGGTTTTCCTCTAGTTTGGTTAGATGATTGCTCTGGATTACCCGTAGAGTTAAAAGTGTCAAATGCCGACCACTTGATGGTGAAACCGTCACAAATGCCGATTAAGTCACCGAGTGTCACTATTGACTCTCAGGGATACATGGATACCCAAGACAAAGTGCAAATCGTTAATGGCAGAGTCATGTTTTTAGGAAGGGCATCAGGCACTATCAATGTGGGGGGCAACAAAGTCCATCCTGAGAAGGTGGAACAAGTATTGTTGCAATGTAGTGATATCAATCAAGCAAGAGTCTATGGCAAAAAAAGCGCCTTGATGGGAGAGTTGGTAGTTGCAGATGTTCGCCTATCCAATGAAAAGCTAGGATTAAAGCCGCAAAACATTAAGCTTGAAGCACTAAAGTTGTGTAAAAAGCTATTGCAACGTTTTGAAATACCTACCAAAATTAACATAGTAGATGAAATAGCTTACGATCCAAGTGGAAAACTAAATAGGAAATTAAATTGAAAGTGAAACGGGAAGTTGCATGACTGATAATTTGATTGTCACAGGTGCTAGTAAGGGATTAGGTTTGGCTATTTGTGTACAAGCTGCAGAACAGGGGTATGGCGTGATTGCCTTGGCTCGTACGTGCTCTGCTGAGTTAAAAAGCTTACAACAATCCTATCCTGACTTGGTGCACTTTCATGCAGTTGATCTGGTTGACTTAGATAATATATCCGTACTTTGTAAAAAACTGATTAAACAACATGGCCGTCCTTACGCACTGATTAACAATGCTGCCGCTGGACATGACGGTGTACTGGCAACTATGCCAAACTCGGCCATCGAACATTTAATGCTGTTAAATATTCAGTCCCCAATAATGCTAAGCAAGTATTTGGTTCGTTCAATGATGCTAAATCGCAGAGGACGTATCATTAACATATCGTCAATCATTGCTAAAACAGGCTTTAACGGTTTAAGTGTTTATGCAGCAAGTAAAGCGGCTTTAGAAGGCTTTAGTAAATCACTGGCACGAGAGGTAGGTAAAGCCGGTATTACCGTGAATTGTGTTGCGCCTGGATACATGCAAACTGACATGACAAACAGCTTACAAGGTGAAAAGCTCGATAGCATTAAGAGACGTAGTCCTCTTGGCAAGCTCGCCACAGTAAATGACGCCGCTGCTATGGTCATGTATTTATTAAGTGAACCTGCATCAGCTATTACAGGTTCAGTCATGACGGTAGATGCGGGTAGTACTGCCTAATCATTTTCATTTGCCAGTTTGAATTCAATTTATATTCATATAGTTGCTTAATTAACTCCATTAGTGGCTCGTATATTGTATTGGATTGCAATAATGTCGAAATTTTGGCTTTGAATCCAAAGTGAATGGTAAACATAAAGCCATGAATTAAAGCTGATAACAAATCAGTCGATAGTAAAGATGGATAGAAATGTTCCTTCTGAATAGGTAAGATTTCTTCTTTAAGAACAACGCACTAGCTAGCTAAGCGAATTTACATAATTAAGTGTTATGTTGATGGGTCAAGATGTAGCAGTATTTGATGGATAACAAAGAATTATGACCAAAACAGTATATGTAGGAATGAGCGCTGATTTAGTTCACCCAGGCCACTTAAATATAATTAAAAAAGCCGCTGAATTAGGCGAAGTGACCATAGGGTTATTAACCGATCAGGCTATTGCAAGTTACAAACGTGTGCCTTTTATGACGTTTGAGCAAAGATTGCAAGTGATTGAAAATATTAAAGGTGTAGCGAAAGTTGTGCCTCAAACCACCTTAGATTATGTGCCGAATTTAACACAATATAAGCCTGACTTTGTTGTGCATGGAGATGATTGGCAGCAAGGTGTGCAACAAAATGTGCGTCAAAGTGTGATTGACTGTTTAGCTTTATGGAATGGTAAGTTAGTCGAAGTGCCATACACTCAGGGAATTTCCTCCACAGCAATACATAAAGCCATGAAAGAAATTGGTACAACGCCACAAATTCGATTGAAATCCCTGAAGCGTTTATTGTCTGCAAAACCTCTGTTACGTTTTCTGGATCTACATAATGCCTTGTCTGGACTCATTATCGAAAATACTCGAGTTGAATCGGCTAATGGAGTGCAGGAATTTGACGGTATGTGGGGCAGTAGTCTTACGGACTCGACTGCAAAAGGAAAACCAGATATCGAAGCGGTCGATGTATCTTCGCGAATGAATACGTTAAATGAAGTATTAGAAGTGACCACAAAACCGATTATTTACGATGGCGATACGGGCGGTAAAACAGAACATTTTGTTTTTACGGTTAAAACCTTAGAACGTTTAGGCGTTTCTGCGGTGATCATTGAAGATAAAACTGGCCTTAAAAAGAATTCTTTGTTTGGTACTGATGTGGCACAAACCCAAGACAGTATTGAAAGTTTTAGTGCAAAAATTAAGGCTGGAAAATTAGCCCAAGCTACAGATGACTTTATGATCATTGCCAGAATAGAAAGTTTAATATTAGGCCAAGGCATTGAACATGCTTTAGAGCGAGCAAAAGCATTTTTGGTGGCGGGTGCTGATGGCATAATGATCCACAGCAGAGAAAAAACGCCTGACGAAATATTTGAATTTTGTGATCGATATGCAGATTTCGAAAATAAAAAGACCCTGGTGGTAGTGCCCTCTAGTTATAACAGTGTGTATGAATCTGAGTTGGCCGCTAAAGGCGTTAATGTGGTGATTTATGCCAACCAATTATTGCGCAGTGCCTACCCAGCTATGGTGAATACAGCTACTTCTATTTTAGAAAATGGTCGTTCAGCAGAAGTTGATAGCCAAATGATGCCAATTAAACAAATATTAGAATTAATACCCGGCGGTAAATGATGATTTCACCCGCTGAGTTTTGCACCGTTTTAGAAAAGTTTGGGATTGATTTTTATTCTGGGGTGCCTGATTCTTTGCTGAAGAACCTTTGTGCTCACATTGATACAACGTACTCAGCACAGCAGCATATTATTACAGCCAATGAAGGAAATGCAGTGGCTTTAGCTATGGGCCGTTATATGGCTAATAGTGTGCCTACTTGTGTCTACATGCAAAATTCAGGTTTAGGCAATACTATTAATCCATTAACTTCTTTGGCTGATCCTAAAGTTTATAGCATTCCCATGTTATTGGTGATTGGGTGGCGCGGAGAGCCGGGTGTAAAAGATGAACCGCAACACGTAAAACAAGGAGCGATAACCGAGAAGCAGCTGGATATTTTAGATATTCCATATGTTGTGATTAATAGTGAAACGAATATAGAGAAGTTAGCTCTACCATTGTTAAATACTATGGTTACCCAAAGCCGCCCCGTGGCCATTTTAGTTAAGAAAAATACCTTTTCAGAAATCAATAGTACTCGCCCAGATAAGCAAGCTCATAATTCAAAAAAACAATTGCCACGAGAGCAAGCTTTATCGGTATTGCTCGACATATTTTCAGAAGATGATGTTGTGGTGTCGACCACAGGAAAAACGTCCAGAGAAGTATTTGAGTTAAGAAAAAGCCGTGGCCAATCCGCCTCTGACTTTTTAACTGTTGGTGGAATGGGGCATACGTCTTCGATTGCTATGGGAGTGGCCTTAGGTGCACCTAATAAACGTGTAATCGCCATAGACGGAGACGGTTCCATGTTGATGCATATGGGAGCCTTACCCATTATTGGCTGTCATAACATCTGTAATTTAGTACACATTGTTTTAAACAATGAATGTCATGAATCTGTTGGGGGGCAGCCAACTGTTGCCGGAAAGATTAAAATAGCGGATATTGCCTTAGCTAGTGGATACACTAAATATTTTTCCGCATCGACTACTACTGAGATTACCAGTCAGTGGTCAACTCTTAGTGAACAAACGGGGCCAATTTTGTTAGAGATTAAAATTGCTAAAGGCGCTCGTAAAGATTTAGGCCGGCCAACCAGTAGCCCAATTGAAAATAAAAAAGCTTTTATGCAGCATCTAGGCAGTATATAGGTGGCGGTTTGTTTAAGTGATTACCCACATGTTAACGTCATTCAGAGTGAAGATTACTTGGCTGATACCCAATCACTTTTACAAGATGGAAAAGTTTTATTGGTGACCAGTAAAGGGTTTAGCCAAAAAGGTATAATTGACCGGTTTAAACAATTGTTAGGTGACCAAAGGTTAGTGGTGTTTGATTCGGTTAAGCCAAACCCTGATAAGGCTTTTCTAATTGCTAGTTATGCAGATATTAATAAACAAAACATCAAAAATGTTATTGCCTTGGGCGGAGGAAGTGTTCTAGATAGCGCTAAAGTGTTCAGTGCTATGTTAGGTTATCCTAATATTTTTTTAGATAAGCTTTTTCAACGTAAAGATTTGGTTTGTAAAACTAATCTGATTTGCATACCCACTACAGCAGGCACTGGGGCAGAAGTGACCCCTTTTGCAACGGTCTGGGATACTCAGTTAAAAATCAAACATTCACTATATGGTATAAAAGCCAGCTCGGCGATCCTTGACCCAAGTTTAACACTCACCCTGCCTTATATTCAGACCCTATATCCAGCCTTAGATACCTTATCTCACGGCTTGGAATCTTTGTGGAATAAAGCCAGTAACGAAGAAACTGAAAAATGGGCCAAGCAGGCAATTGAAGACGTGTGTGAATATTTACCTCTAGCCCTATCTTCTCCTTTAGATTCAATAGCTCGAGCCAAATTGGCATCAGCTTCAACTTGTGCTGGAATAGCAATATCTGAAACAAAAACTGCTCTGGCTCATGCTTTATCTTACCCGCTCACCTTACACTATGGTGTACCTCATGGGCTGGCTTGTAGTGTGAGCTTAATCGCTATTATTGAAAGGTTTGGTGCGGCAGAATTAAACTTAACTAGCCATCTTGCCGATAGAGTATGTGAGCTTTGTAAATTATTGAAAATTAATCTCATGTTAGAAGAGTATGTTGATTGGCAAACCTTAATTCAGGAATTTGACACTGCAATTGATCCCAGTCGAGCGGGAAATTTTATTCATGAAGTTGATGCTAGGCTAGTCTCAGACTTGTTGTTAAGAAGCCAGCAGATTGCTACAGGAACAACACATTGAAAATAAAGACTCTATTGTTTGGTGCTGGCCCAGGGGCTTGCCAATATATTGAAAACAATACTCCGATAAGGGAGTTTATTGGGTTTTTAGACAATGACACACAGAAACACGGGCACATATATGAAGGTTTGCCAATATACTCGCCTGACAAAATACATAGTTTAGATTTTGAAGAAGTAGTGATAACCACTCAATGGGCGATTGAAGTCCAAAAACAATTGTTAGAAAAGTTAAAAGTAGCGCCTACCAAAGTTATCTTGCCAAATAAAAATCAATTAAAAAAGGTGACGCCATTCTTGCATTCTGGATCGATTAGTCTGGCTCGAAATATTGTCAAAACTTTGAATGAATTGGCAGTGAACAACAAGACCCCCTTAGTAGTAGATTTTGGAACTTTGTTAGGCATAGTTCGCGATGCTGACATAATTGAGTGGGATGATGACGTAGATTTAGCGGTTCCAGAGGAATATGCAACTGAAACAGAAAGTTTATTAAAAATCTTTGTTCAGTTAAATTTGGATGGCTTAAATTGGCGGTTAGAAAAGGTTGCCGACAAGCAAAATAATTTAGTGGGATTTTTATTAAAGTTCTCTGATCCTAAGAGTGATTTAGTTCCGTTTACCACCTCTATTTGTTTGAGAAAGTGCCTAGATGGGAACTCATTACACATGCCTAGTTTAGGCATGTGGTTTGCTCCTCAAAAACACTTTGATAAAGTTCAGCAAATTGAATGGCACGGGCAAAGTATCCAAGTTCCAAGTGAATATGAAGAATATCTCACTTTTCAGTATGGAGATTGGAAAGTGCCCAAAAAAGATATTCAACTCAGTGATTATGCTAATTTGAATGAAATTTCTTTTGATGATGTTAAAAAGGCATCTATGACAAGTACTCTTGTGTCGGGTAACGAATAATGAAGGAATCTTTTACTGAAGGTTACTTAGATGATGCTGTTGGTAACGTCGCTCTGATTGGTGCCGGGGAAGCCGCGAAGGTATTTATTCAATGGAGTAAATGTTCTCAGTTTGATGTTTTTACCACAACAGGGGGCGGTGAATTTCAAGGAAAGGAAATTGCTTCAATATCAGAGTTATCTCACCTTGCTCAATACGATCATATTGTAATCGCTAGTCAATTTGTTGATGAAATTGTTGATGAATGGTTAAAAGTTAAAAAGCCAACTGGTAGTTTGTATTGGTTCGATTTCATGTATCTTCGCATGGCAAATGTCGAGTCGATGTCATATAACAAAGAAGAAAAAAAATCATTATATGTGCTTTATGATTTGGAGGTGTTACCTGCCACATTTGATATAGCTACTTTTTTAGTGAGAGCTGAACTTAGAAGAAAGGAACTTGCTCTGGATGATCTTGTGTTGGTGGTCATAGGGGGAAATTTTGGGGGGCTTAGTGCTAGGGCATATTTGAATCATGGTGCGACTCAAGGGGAGTGGAGAGTACATCATGTTTTACTGCCCATTGCACAAATGTTATCTAGTTGTAGTGGAGTTGCTTATTTTTCTAACAAAAGGCAAGCGAACAAGTTAGTCAATAACGAATTTACATTCCCTGAAGATTCTAGTAATCGAGCTGATTTTTATCTTTATGCCTTGGCTCCCTTACAGATGGAGTTCGAGCAAGGTAATGA
>NZ_JBPOFP010000093.1:0-18619 GCF_051252315.1 Paraglaciecola sp.
CAACCAGGTGATACGATTGTGGTGCCGTTAGATATCAACTTACGTGATAACTTAGGCTTATGGCAACAAGTGACACAAATCATTTATAACAGCGCGGTTGCCGTTGCTGCAATCCGTGGTTTATAAGGAGTTGGCTATGAAACGTAATACCAATGAGCACTCACAAGCGGGTTCAAATACTAGTTCGAACACTGGTTCTAATACGAGCCCACATCACAGCCAGATAGAGGATGATGAAATCGATTTACGAGAGCTGTTTGCTACTATATGGGCGGGTAAGTTGTTAATCATCAGGTTTACCAGTCTGTTTGCTGTGCTATCTGTTGTTTATGCCCTGATGCAACCCAATGTTTATCGTTCTGAAGCATTATTGGCTCCGGTACAGGAAGGTGATAGTGCATCGTCATTAGCCAGTAAGTTTGGTGGTTTGGCGTCCTTAGCTGGCGTTAGCTTGTCCGGTGGCGGCGGTGCGGATAAAACCGCATTTGCGATTGAGTATATCAAGTCTCGTGCATTCTTAACGACGTTTATCAATAAACACCCGGATGTGTTACCCGAGCTGATGGCGATTGATAAATGGAATGCGGGTAATAATACGATTAGTTATGATACCGAAGTATTTGATGCTGAGACAGGTGTGTGGGTAAGAGAAGTGGATTTCCCCAAACAACCTAAGCCAAGTGTGCAAGAAGCGCATATTATATTCCAAGAACAATTGTCCATTGCTCAAGACAAAGACAGTGGCTTTGTCACTTTGGCGATTGAGCATCAATCTCCGTATGTGGCAGAAAAATGGGTGAGCTGGCTAATTAAAGATGTTAATGATGCACTGCGCGACAATGATGTGGCTCAAGCAGAGCGTTCGATTGAGTATCTGCAATCAGAAATCAACAATACGTCATTATCAGAGATGCGTTCGAGTTTATTTGATTTGGTACAATCACAAACTCAAACCATTATGCTAGCTAATGCGAGTCCTGAGTACATATTTAAGACGCTGGACCCAGCAGTGGTGCCTGAGCTCAAAGCCAAGCCAAAACGTGCGTTAATTGCCGTGTTAGGGATAATGCTCGGTGGCATGCTAGGTGTGTTGATTGTGCTCGTGAGACATTTTATGAATAAAGACGAAGGCGCAGAAGCCTAATCCTTTTTGAGATGAAAATGGTTTCTTACATAGGTATGGCTACTGGAGATCCAGAGGCCATTTTTTTTGTAAATAATTCCTATTTCTAAGACTATTTCTTATTGTGTGTATACTGCATATTTGCTATTGTTCACGCATTGAACAAATAAACTTTTTTTAGTGTATTCTCATTAATTTATAAATAATTTTTTCAAGGAAATCACCTAATAAACAGAGTATTTCCTTGCGGTAGCCTGCACGAAACAAAATTAATACATTGCTTGAACCATTACTAAGGACAAAAGTTGTCTCCTACCCAACGCGAATTTGTACGTTTTAAAGTCTTGCAAGCGATTGAACACAATCCTGCTGCAAGTCAGCGTGAGCTATCCAAAGAGTTAGGTGTGAGTTTAGGCAGTGTCAATTATTGTATAAAGGCGTTAGTGGATAAAGGATTGATTAAGGTCGATAACTTTGTCAAATCAGATAATAAGCGGGGCTATGCCTATTATTTAACGCCACAAGGAATATTGGAGAAAGGTGAGATAACCGGCCAATTCTTGAAACGTAAAAAAGAAGAATATGCATTGTTAAAGGCTGAGATTGCAGAGTTACAGGCTGAGATTGAAAAGGCTGATAACGATAATGGAAACAGTCATATTTATTAGTTTGTTATATATTGATCATTATATTTCACTAAAGCATGCGATTATGCCTCTTATCGAATTATAACAGTGAAATACATTTCCGTTTTATGCCACAACTAACCAGCTAAATAATATGTTATCAGAAGAAACCTTCAAAACAATCGTCGCTTCAACTCCACTGATCTCAATTGATTTAATAGTACGTGATAACCAAAATAATATTCTATTAGGAAAAAGAGTCAATCGTCCTGCAAAAGACTATTGGTTTGTACCTGGTGGGAGAGTACTGAAAGATGAATCTATTGAACTGGCGTTTAACCGCCTGTTAAAAATAGAATTAGGAATAGCAAATACAGTTCCTATTTTTAAAGGGGTTTATCAGCATTTTTATGATGATAATTTTTCTGAAGACGACTTTACTACACACTATGTCGTATTGGCTTATGAAATAAATTTCAACGGTGATATTGCTTTATTACCAGATGTTCAACATCACGATTATCGTTGGTTTTCTGAAAAGTCATTATTAAACAATATTGACGTGCATAAGCATACAAAATGGTACTTTCAAACAGACAAACAAGCAGACAGCTTAATGACTAATATAAAGGTAACAAATAAATGATTACTCCTGTAATAATGGCCGGCGGATCTGGCTCTCGTTTATGGCCACTGAGTCGTTCTTTATACCCAAAGCAGTTTCTCGCTTTAACAGGTGAGAATACCATGTTACAAGAGACGCTTTGCCGTCTATCTGCACTGGATGTTAGCGCACCTTTAGTCATATGTAATGAAGAGCATCGTTTTATTGTTGCAGAGCAATTGCGTTCTATTGATAAAACTGGCTCAATAATTTTAGAGCCAGTAGGCCGTAATACCGCTCCAGCTATCGCGTTAGCAGCTGAAGTAACATTGAATGATCATGACCCTTTGTTACTGGTATTAGCAGCAGATCATGTTATTCAAGATACGGTTGCATTCACTCAAGCTGTTAATAATGCTGTTCCACTTGCCCAAGCAGGTAAGCTTGTGACATTTGGTATTGTTCCTACCCAAGCTCATACCGGATATGGATATATTAAACGTGGGCACGCTGTTTCAGACTCAACTGGTTTTGATGTGTATGCATTTGAAGAGAAGCCTAATTCATCTGTTGCAGCTGAATATGTTGAAAGTGGTAAATATTATTGGAATAGCGGTATGTTTTTAATAAAAGCCAGCCGTTATTTGCAAGAGTTAGAAAAATATTGTCCTGAGATATCTGCAGCATGTAAAAAAGCATTAGAAAATACGACAACTGATAACGATTTTATTCGATTAGATGCTGAAGTTTTTAAACTATGTCCAGATGAATCCATAGATTATGCAGTAATGGAACACACAACCGATGCGGTTGTCGTCCCATTAGATGCAGGGTGGAATGATATTGGCGCGTGGTCTGCGTTATGGGAAGTGAATGATAAAGATGAACACGGTAATACGATTTATGGTGATAGTATTTTACAAGATACAACAAATAGTCTTATCCATGGTGGTGAACGTTTAGTGACGACAATAGGCTTAGACAATGTTGTCATTGTTGATACTAAAGATGCCTTACTTGTGGCAAGTAAAGATAAAGTTCAAGATGTAAAGCAAATCGTTGAAAAACTAAAAGTTGAACAACGTAGCGAATATAAAATACAACGGGAAGTGTATCGTCCATGGGGTAAATATGACTCTATCGACAATGGTAAGCGTTATCAAGTAAAACGCATCACGGTGAATCCTGGAGAAAAACTCTCTATTCAAATGCACCACCATCGCGCTGAACACTGGATAGTCGTATCTGGAACAGCAAAAGTAACTAATGGTGATAATACATTTTTAGTGACTGAAAATGAATCAACCTATATTCCTATTGGCGTAGTTCACGCATTAGAAAATCCAGGTAAAATGCCACTTGAGATGATTGAGGTTCAATCGGGCTCTTACTTAGGTGAAGATGATATTGTTCGTTTTGAAGACCGCTATGGTCGAACATAATTAAGAAAGAAGTTGTTTTTGACGTTGTGCTTACACCAACATCAAATTGTTAATACTTGAGGAATGGAAAGTGAAAAAAAATAAAGTTGCGTTAATTACGGGTGTCACAGGACAAGATGGTTCTTATCTTGCTGAACTATTGTTAGAAAAAGGTTACGAAGTACATGGTATCAAACGCCGTGCATCATCATTAAATACTGAACGTGTTGATCATATTTATCAAGATAACCATGTTAATAATCAAAACTTTTTTCTTCATTACGGTGACTTAACCGACTCATCCAATTTAACGCGCATTATTAAAGATGTGCAACCTGATGAAGTATATAATCTTGGTGCACAATCTCACGTAGCAGTATCATTTGAATGCCCTGAATATACTGCAGATGTAGATGCAATGGGGACTTTACGCTTATTAGAGGCTATTCGGTTTTTAGGTTTAGAGAAAAAAACCAAATTCTACCAAGCCTCCACATCTGAGCTTTATGGTGAAGTTCAAGAGATTCCTCAACGAGAAACAACACCATTTCATCCTCGCTCACCTTACGCTGTTGCAAAAATGTACGCTTACTGGATAGTAGTTAATTACCGTGAATCTTATGGTATGTATGCATGTAATGGCATTCTTTTTAATCACGAATCCCCTAGACGAGGAGAAACCTTCGTGACTCGCAAAATTACCCGTGCAATTGCTAATATCTCTCAAGGTTTAGAGCCTTGTCTTTACTTAGGTAATATGGATGCACTTCGTGATTGGGGGCATGCTAAAGATTATGTCCGCATGCAATGGATGATGTTACAACAAGATACAGCTGATGACTTTGTTATCGCTACGGGGAAACAAATTTCTGTGCGTGAATTTGTTACATTATCAGCTAAAGAAGTAGGTGTTGAATTAGAATTTAGCGGTGAAGGTATTGATGAGATTGCAACAGTAAAATCAATTCAAGGAAATAATGCGCCAGCCTTAAACGTTGGAGATGTGATTGTGCGTGTTGATCCTCGTTATTTCCGTCCAGCAGAAGTTGAGACATTATTAGGTGACCCATCAAAAGCTAAGCATAAATTAGGCTGGGCGCCTCAAATTACAGTAGAAGAAATGTGTGCTGAGATGGTACAAAATGATTTGAATAAGGCAAAACAGCATTCATTACTTAAATTTCATGGTCACGATGTTGCAATCTCAATTGAGAATCAAGGTTAGTCATGACTGACTTTAATACAAGAATTTTTGTCGCTGGACATAAAGGTTTGGTGGGCTCAGCTATTGTTCGTCAGTTAGAATCTGCAGGGTATAGAAATATCATCACACGTAACCGTGATGAATTGGATTTAACAAATCAGCAAGCTGTTAGTAATTTTTTTAAAACTGAAGAAATAGAGCAAGTATATTTAGCAGCAGCGAAAGTTGGTGGGATTGTTGCCAATAATACATACCCAGCAGATTTTATTTATGAAAACCTTATGATCCAGTGCAATATTATTCATAGTGCTCATTTGGCAAACGTTCAGCAATTATTGTTTTTAGGCTCTTCATGTATTTACCCAAAATTAGCAGAGCAACCAATGTTTGAAGTAGCCTTGTTAACGGGCACCTTAGAAGAAACTAATGAACCTTATGCTGTTGCAAAAATTGCAGGAATTAAGTTGTGCGAGAGCTTTAACCGTCAGTATGGAAGGGATTATAGAAGTGTAATGCCTACAAATCTATATGGTGAGAATGATAATTTCCACCCAGAAAATAGCCATGTTATTCCTGCGTTATTAAGACGTTTTCACGAAGCAAAATTAAATGGGGATAATGAAGTAATTGCATGGGGTAGTGGACAGCCAATGCGTGAATTTTTGTACGTTGATGATATGGCCGACGCTTCTATTTATGTTATGAATTTATCCAAGTCTATTTATGATGAAAATACAGAGCCTATGTTGAGTCACATAAATGTGGGGACTGGGATAGATTGTACTATACGAGAATTAGTTGAGACAGTAGCAAAAGTTGTTGGGTTTAAAGGTGAAATTAAATTTGATGAGACAAAACCTGATGGTGCTCCAAGAAAGTTAATGAATGTGTCAAGATTGAAACATTTAGGTTGGGAATATAGTACTGGCTTATATGATGGATTGATATCTACATATACCTGGTATTTAGATAACTATGAAAGTACTCGCAAAAAATAATGCTGGTCATTGGTTGTTAATTTTTAGGTGAAATTAATTATAAATTAAAGTTTTTTCTGGTAACTGTGAAATGTCAAATAAAAATTATCGAATTGCTTATGCACTCAAACAAAATTATGGAAGCGACAGAGAAGTTGGTTGGAATTGGTTAAAGGAAGACCTAGATGAAAATAATAGCGGATTAATATATTTTGTCGGTTATGAGGATTATAAATATTTAGATTTAAAATTAACTAATATTAATTTGAAAACATTCTCATTAGAAAAGTATTTTCTTTACATACCTCGGATGATTAGATTTCAAATTTGGCTTCAATTTATACAAATATATCTGTTGATTAAGATGAATGATTTAGATAAGGTTAATTTTATTACTTTTACGCAAATAGCTAGTTTTATTTGGATTCAACGATTTAAACAAAATATTTGGATCGGTCCAGTTGGAACTATAGCTAAAGTAAATACATGGAAGGACACACCTTTAAAGATAAAATCTATATTAATACATTCAGTTTGTAAGAATATATTAAGGTTAATAACACCACTAAATAATGAAAAAAGATATGTGATACATCCAAACCTAAAAAATTATTTTTCAAGAGAGTCTGATGTGTGTCAAGCAATTTGTCCAGAATACATAAACTATGTAGAAAATAATGAAGAATTGAGTAAATCAATTTCAGTTATAGCTGTTGGGAGAGATGTAAGGTTTAAAAGGTTTAAGTTCATACGTGAAGTTTTTAACATTCTAGGTAAAAGTCATCAATGTTTGTTGATTAATTCGAATTTAGAAAACGGTACTTTAATACAAAATGAAAAATTTTCAGAAATAGGTAAAATAACGAGAGAAGAAGTTTTGAAAAATTTTTCAAAATCTAAAATTCATTTTATGCCTAGTTATGAATTAGCAGGTTATGTAAATTACGAGTCAGTAGCCAATGGTTGTGTTACTATTTCAATGAAAGGTAATGGAGCTAGCTATATTCTCAATCCATCTGAAGATTATTTGTTTAATGAACTAGATACAGCTGAACAAGTTGCAGAAAAAATAATTCATATATTAGAAAATAAAAATATAAACCATGAATACCAACATCAATGTAAAAATTCTAAGTTGAAATTACAAAAAACAAAAAATAAATTATTGGAAATAAAAAAGTGAAAAAAATAATAATTTTAGGTATGCACAGATCTGGTACAAGTGCACTAGCCCGCTTATTGGAAATGAATAAAATAAGTATGGGCCCATTACAAGACAAAAACAATGAAAGTAAACTTTACGCATTTGATATGGTATATTATCTAAACTTCTTAGGGGGAGTATGGGATTCTCCCTGGTCAATTACAAGAGAAAATAACCAAGACTATATTAATGGGAAAGATATATTCCTAAAACAATTGAAAAGAAGATTTAAATTACATCGATTATTATCAACAAATAAAGTTATTGGCTTTAAACATCCTATTGCAAGCCTCTTAGTCCCAGAACTGAGTGAATTAGATAATGTTGTACTTGTTAGAATGAAAAGAGATACTAATGAGATAATAAATTCTCTTTCTAAAAGATCAGTACCAAAACAGAGGTCTTGGTTACCAGGTCAAATACCAAATTCTCAACATAGACAAAATCTTCAGTATTTAGAGAAATTAGTGCATCACTATGAATTTGAATTAGATAGAAATCAGAACCTGATAGATGTAACTATAAATTATAATGATCTAGTAAATGGATTAGAATTAAAAAAATTTGAAAAGATATCAAATCTCATAGGTAAAGAAATTTCAGTGCCAAGTGATTATTTTAAAGCTAGAAATTAATGGGTTTTGTTTATGCACTATTACCTGTAATATTTGCTATATTATCGTTAATCGGAGCTTCTCTCACATATACTAAATTAAGTAGTACACCTTCAGATCCTTATTATGTATACATGACAGTTTGTTTCGCAATTCAATCAATATTTGTTCAACTAATGCATGGTAGGTATTACACGGGTATTTTAGAAAGAAATGGACTAAATGGTTTTGCCAGTACAGTAATAACAATAAATTTTATTTTTACATATTTGGTAATACCAGAAACTTTTGATTTTGATATTTATAGTTTTACTATAATAAATTTATTTTTGTTTACACAGCTGTTCGCTTCTGTTGTTTCTGTAGATAATCATTATCATGGCAAACATTTTATGGGTTCTATATTGCCGCTATTTAATTCATTGTCATTGATCTTAGCATTTTTCTTAAGTGATTACTTGGATATACCAATAAACTATGGTGATTTCTTACTGATTGTAAATAGTGTTATAGTGATTTTGTTTTTAATTTGCACTGAAAATTCTATAAAAATATATAAATTACTTTTTTCAAAATTTTTATGGAACGAATTAAAAAATCCAATAGAAATAATTAAAGATGTTTCAACACAATTCCCAAACAATGTGTTCGGTTTGATTTATGGTGCTTGGTTTTCAAATAGTGCACCTAATTTTTTACCTGATATGGCTTATTCCGATAGGATAGTTAATTCAGGAAGTTCTTTGTTTACATCACAATTAATTCCTATAATTTTGAGGCTACGCAGTGCTGAACTTCAGAATAAAATGATTTTCAATATATTTACCATACTTTTGATTGCTTGCAATTTGAGTATTATTGTATTGCCTTTCTTTAGTGACCTATTAAGTATATCAGATTCAATAGTAATGATAATAACATATCTAATCTGGACTCTTCCATTCCATGTTGTAAATACAATTGTAATACGCTTGGATATTTCAAACGAATATTCTTCAAGGTATATCAAAGGTCTATTATATTTTGTTATTTTGTTTTCTTGTTTTTTAATAAGTGATGATGTTGAAAGTTTTTTGTTAATTTATTTTTTAGCAAGCATGAATTTATTTGTTTTAAATTTAATTCTTTATTTTGGTTGTAAGAATTTTTTACTTAACTTTTACAACACAAAATTCAATTTGGTAACATTTTTCGCATTGTTCTTATGTGGAGCGTTAATGATTTTTGAATCTAATTCTTCTTCTTATTATTATTACTTTACGGTAATAATAGTATTTTTAATTCTAATGAGAAAGGTATTTGAGTTTTTGATTTACTTAAATAAATTGGTGGCTACAAAATGAAAGTTTTTTTAATTGGTGGTTTTGGGAATTATATTTCACAAGTATTGCCTTTTTATGGAAATAAAAATGTTGAGTTTGTAGTATGTAGAAAATCAATATTTTTATTTGGAATGTGGACAATACACACGAATAAGCTTGAAAAATTATTGCTAGAACATTTAAGTGTTATTGGTCATACTGTCTATGAAGATTATGAGTTTTCTTTTTTTCATAAATTATTCTTTTCTTGTTCAAGATTATTAAAGGCAAATATTTTTGGTTTTTGTTGGGTATCTAATCTCAATAATGTTGATGTGAAATTTTTAAGTGGGAATGTAGCTGGGTATTTCCAACGAAAATGTGATTATTATCCTGCTAATATGCTCAAACTAAAAAGTAATCTTGAGAATTTTTTTAATGTTAAAAAAGTGAATACATATAACACAATCCATATTAGATTGGGAGATATGAATTCTATTAAGTCAAGTGTTTACAGAAATGTATATGTTAATGTCTTGTGCAGAAATACTTCTAAAACATACATAGTAACTAATGATAAAAATCGAGCTGAGAGTTTATTACATTTTTCCAATGATTTACTTTTTGGAAACTGTGTTGATGCGGTTGAGGACTTTAGTTGCTTGTTTAATTCTAACTTAATTGCTGTTGCTAACAGTACATTTTCAAGATGGGCTGCTTTGTTGGGTAATGCAAAATTAATAATTGCTCTCAGGTCTGAAAAATTATCTATAGAAAAAAGTAGCTTTGTTTTCGGTGATGAGCTTATGTCGAGGTATTCATTATTGTTGGATAAAGATATAGAGTTTTATGAACCAGAATAGTTATTTTTTCCTTACAATTATTTTTTTGGTTATGCTAAGCCTTTTTCAACAATTTTTTATGTTTGTCTTACCTAGCTATAGTATTGGTTTATTTGAAACACAAGTACAAATGGCTGATGCAACAGATTTAAACTTTTTTTTATATTTTTCAAATTATAATTGTTTATTATCATTTGAGAATTGGAAACTTGATGTTACATGGGGGTCTATATCATCTGTGTTCCTAAATAGTGTGTTATGTAAAATTTCCTCTGTAAATTTCCTAGGTTTTTTATTTGGTCCCCTGATATTTTTAATTTTTTACACTTATTCGTTACATCAAAAAAATAATGTAGTATATATAATTTTGTTACCTTATTCTATGTATTTAAACGGTATGCCCAGTAAAGAACTAATCTCTATTTGTTTTGTATTGTCTGCGTATATTTTGTATAAAGAAAATAAAATTAAGTTATTACCAATTTTAATGTTGTCTTTGTTTATTACAGCTGAAATGTTCTCAAGGCCTTGGAATATTTTAATAATTTTGGTGGCATATATTTTGTCTTTAAGAAAATTCTCCTTTAAGTATTTATTTTTATTGTTTTCTGTTTTTTCCATATCTATTTTAATTGTTAATGGTTTAGCAACTAATGTAGAATTTAATCCCCTAATTAATAAGTTTTTGTATAATCAAAACTTTTATATTGATGCGCGAATGGAATTTTTACGCCCCTTTGTTTCAAGTGATAATATAATTCTGCATTCTATATTATATCCTGTTAGACTGTTAATTGTTGTTTTTGGTATAATTTTATCTTTTTTTAATATTGTTAATTCTTTTTTAACTGATTCAAGAGATGAGTTGTTTTTAGTTTTTCGTGTTTTTCCATTCTTTTTGAGAGTGATTGATGCGATAGTGCTTTTATTTTTACTAGGTAGAATTTTTAAATATTTGAGTTATTTTAGGTGTTCAGAGTTATTTATAATTTGGTTTTTTGTTATTAATACTTTTTTAATTTTATTTATGGGGATTAGTGAAAAATCTAGATATATTTTCTCTTTGACACCATTGTTACTGATAGCGTTTAATAATTTGAGAAAATATGATAAAAAATAATTTTTTTTCTGTGATAAAGCGTTTTAAACCTTATTACAAACCCTTAGATTTCACCAATATTGAATTTAGGTTTGATATACCATTACTTATATTAGTTGCCGAGAAAGATTTACAAGTTTTTCAAAAAAATCTTGAACATCTGAAAAATATCGGTTTCACTGATTTTTATGTAATATGTCAAGATCAAATCTATAATAATGTAATTGAAGACGGAATTAAAGTCTATAAAGATAGTGAATTTTTATCTTTATCAGGCCTTAACAATGTTGACCTAAATCCTTGGTACTTGCAACAGTTAGTAAAGTTATTAAGTCCTTCTGTATTAGATTTAGATGAGCTGTATATTCTCGATTCAGACACTTTGTTGTGTTACGGAATACCCGCATTGAATGGTTGTGTTATGTTATTGAGCTCATATGAAAGCTCTAGTTTTTATTATAAATTCATTACAAAATGTTCTTTATCTCTCCATAAAAATAGTTTTGTATCTCATCAATCTTTCCATAGTAAAGAAATTTTAACCAAAATCCTAAGTATGGAGCCTATTATAAAAGCAGGTGGTCTTTCTCATTTCTTTCTATTATGTTTTAAACAAAATATCCGCCCTAGTGAATATCAATTAATAGGTCAATTGCGACGTGATTTTATTGGTGCACCTGTCTTATATTTTTACAATAAAAACGTACTTAAATTGAAATTTTTTAAATTTGATTGTAAGTTTTTGTCAGTGTCATTACAGGAATGGAGAACAAAACAAAATTGGATTAAGCGTTTTTTTATAAATTTTTTTAAAGTTTAGAGGTTTTATGATAAATTTTGAATATTTAGAGAGTAATATTAGTAAGTTCAAAAATGAGTTTTCAGATAATAATCTTTTCAATTATATTATCATTGATGGATTCTGTGATAATAATTTGCTTTTAAAAGCAGTTTCTCAAATTCCAGATCCTATTGATTCTTCAGTTGAAAAAAGTCGCGATTTTATTTTTGCTAAGAATAAATATGAAAAGTCTGGTTTTGAGGAAATTTCTCCAGAGTTTAGTATACTTAAAAACGATTTTTTTTCTAATAGATTTAACAGTATTATACAAGAAATAACAGGAAGAGATGTTTTTGTTGATCCTAGTTTTCATGGTGGTGGATTGCACCAAGGTGGTAAAGATTCTTACCTAAATATGCATGTTGATTTTAATTACCATCCCCTGAATGAAAACTGGTTTAGAGATGTTAATATTTTATTATATTTAAATGAAAATTGGAAAAAAGAATACGGTGGAGAGTTAAAACTCAGAAATGGTCTGAAAAAAGGTAGTAAGCCAGTTTTAATTGAACCTATTTTTAACAGAGCCGTTATAATGTTAACACGGGATTATACATTCCATGGTTATGATAAAATTAATTTTCCTGAAGGGCAATATAGACGTTCTATAGCAGCTTATGGTTATTCGGTACAGGAGCCAACAGAAGAAGCAAGGACTACCGTCTGGTATCCTGAAAATGTTGGCTTCGTCAAAAAGTTACTTGGTATACATATGCCCAAAATAATTAAGTATAAAAGTAAGATTCTAGGGTCTGGTACAAAAAAAAATAAGTAGGTATTATGTTTTCAGTAATAGGCACAGTCGGTGTCCCTTCATCTTATGGCGGTTTTGAATCATTAGTTGAAAACCTTATACCGTCTAAAAAAATAGGTTTGGTTTATTGCTCTGCCCCAGAGTACATAAAACATCCTAGTAGTTATAAAAATACAAAGCTAAAGTTTGTAAATCTAAAGGCAAATGGAATTCAAAGTATACCTTATGATGTTTTTTCTATACTTCATTCTTTATTTTTTACAAGACATGATTTACTGGTTTTAGGTGTATCTGGAGCAATAGCAATTCCGATATTCAAATTGTTTTCCAATAGAAAAGTTGTTACTAATATTGATGGCTTGGAATGGAAAAGGAATAAGTGGGGCCGACTTGCTAAGTGGTTCCTTCGGTTATCGGAGAGAATCGCCGTTAATTATTCGGATGTTATTATTGCGGATAATGAGGCAATTGAAGGGTATGTTAATTCTTGTTACGGTACGAATGCAAATGTGATTGCTTACGGTGGGGATCATGCCATCAGAGGTGATATACCCATTGTAAAAAGCGACTATTCATTAGCCTTGTGTCGTATTGAGCCTGAAAATAACATCGAGATGATCCTGATTGCGTTTAGTAAATGTAGATACAAGAGGTTAAAGTTTATAGGTAACTGGAATAATAGTGAGTATGGTAAAAAATTAAAAAGCAGATTTATACACTTTCCTAATATTGAACTTATAGATCCTATTTATGACATAGATGAATTATTTGAAATTAGAAAAAATGCAAATTTATACATTCACGGCCATTTAGCTGGTGGTACAAATCCTTCATTGGTAGAAATGATGTTTTTTGATATACCTATTTTATGCTTTGATTGTAATTACAATAGGTATTCTACTGAAGGAATGTCTAATTATTTTATCAATGCAGATCATTTAGCCATTTTATTAAAAACAGAATTGCAGTCCAATGGGATGAAAGAGATCGCTGAACGGCGATATACATGGGATATTGTGAAAAGGCAGTACGAGGATTTATTTTAAATGTATGAACGTAAAGGTATTATATTAGCTGGTGGAAATGGCACAAGACTTTACCCTCTTACAAAAGTAGTTAGTAAGCAACTTATGCCAGTTTATGATAAACCTATGGTGTATTATCCTCTTGCAACATTGATGCAGGCTGGTATTAAAGAGATTTTGCTTATATCTACTCAAGAGGAAATAAAACGCTTTAAAGATTTATTGCTTGATGGTTCGAATTTTGGTATATCAATTTCTTATAAAGTTCAACCAAATCCAGACGGTCTAGCTCAGGCTTTTATTCTAGCTGAAGAATTTTTAAACGGTGCTCCTGCGGCCTTAATTCTTGGTGATAATTTGTTTTACGGTCAAGATTTAGTAAATTCACTTAAACTTGTAAATAATCGGCTGGAAGGTGGCACAGTATTTGGTTACCATGTATCTACCCCGAATTCGTATGGAGTCGTTGAGTTTGACCATACCGGTACCGCAGTTTCTATTGAAGAAAAACCAGTGGTACCAAAGTCTAACTACGCAGTTCCAGGTTTATATTTTTTTGATGAGCGTGTAGTGGAATTCGCAAAAAATGTAAAACCTTCTATACGAGGTGAGCTGGAAATTACTGATGTTATTGACCAGTATTTAAAAGCAGGTGATTTGAAAGTTCAAATTATGGGGCGTGGCACTGCATGGTTAGATACCGGTACCCATGACGACTTGCTCGCTGCCGCCCAATTCATCGCGACTATTGATAAGCGACAAGGACTTAAGATCAATTGCCCGGAGGAAGTTGCTTATCGTAATGGTTGGTTAACCGATGAAAAGCTTCGAGATATAGCACAACCCCTTCTTAAAAGTGGGTATGGTGAATATTTATTAAAATTGATTGATGAGAGAGTTTTTTAATGAATATCATTGACACAACAATCCGTGATGTAAAGATAATTCAGCCAAAAGTATTTGGTGATGAACGTGGTTTTTTTATGGAAACGTTCCATGATGATTGGTTTCGAAAAAATATTGCAGATGTTACTTTTGTCCAAGACAACCACAGTAAATCTAACCAAGGCATTTTGCGCGGCTTGCATTACCAATTTAAATATACCCAAGGTAAGTTAGTCCGTGTCACTTCGGGTGAAGTCTATGACGTTGCTGTTGATATGCGAAAATCATCTTCTACTTACGGACAACATATTGGTGTGAATCTGTCGGCTAAAAATAAACGCCAGTTATGGGTCCCACAAGGTTTCGCTCATGGCTTCTATGTTATTAGTGATTCAGCAGAGTTTGTTTATAAATGCACAAATTATTATGCGCCAGAGCACGAAATTTCTTTACTATGGAATGATCCAGCTTTAGACATTCAATGGCCGTTGGACAATGGAAAAGCACCTTCGTTATCAACAAAAGATGAAGCTGGAATTTTGTTTAAAGATGCGCCAACATTTACATCTATTTTTGACTATAGCTAGGTACCCCATGAAAATAATTGTAATAGGTAAGTCGGGGCAACTGGCTTGGGAGTTAAGTCAATTTGTATCTACTGAACATGAGGTGGTCTGTTTAGGGCGCAATGATATAGACCTGCAAAACTTTGTTGCAATGACAGAATGTTTAAAGCACCAAAAAGTAGAAGGTGTTATTAATGCATCGGCATACACCTTAGTTGATAAAGCCCAAAGTGATATTGATAATGCTTATGCGCTTAATTCTGAAGCTGTTGGGAACTTAGCCCAGGCGTGTAAAAGCTTATTTGTACCCTTTGTGCATATATCTACCGACTTTGTTTTTCACGGTGATAAAGGTGTGCCGTATTTACCCGATGATAAAATACAACCTTTAGGTGTGTATGGTGCTAGTAAAGCTGAGGGCGAGAAATTAATTACTAATACTTATTCAGAAAGAAGTTGCATTATTCGGACCTCCTGGGTGTATTCAACGCATGGTAATAACTTTGTAAAAACTATGTTGAATTTAATGCGAACAAAACCTGAAATTAGTGTTATTAGTGACCAAATTGGCACTCCTACTTACGCAAAAGGCTTAGCAGAGGCCAGTGTAGCTAGCTTAATAAATAATGTTAGTGGTATTCATCACTATACAGATACAGGTGTTGCAAGTTGGTATGATTTTGCTGTTGCTATCCAACGCATAGGCCTTGAACTTGGCCTATTGGATAAAATAATACCAATTAAACCCATTACTACTGAACAATATCCAACACCCGCTCAACGCCCTCATTATAGCGTGTTAGACAAATGTAGTTTTGTAAGAGCATTGCCAGAGTTCTCCTTTAACCATTGGCAAACACAATTACATATGATGATGAAGTCATTAAAAACTGAGTTGTCTTAGTTTTACCATCTAACTCAGCAGCGAGAAAATATCATTTATGTAAGGAATTTTAGAGATTTATTATGAAAAAATTACTAGTTACTGGTGGTGCCGGTTTTATTGGTGCTAACTTTGTACATTATTGGCTTGAAAAATATCCTTCAGATAACGTTGTGGTTGTTGATGCCCTAACTTACGCTGGCAATATTGCCAATTTAGACAGAGTGAAAAACAAAGCTAACTTCAATTTCGTGTATGGTAATATTTGTGACCAAGCGTTAATCGAAAAATTATTATGTGATCATAATATTGATACATTAGTGCATTTTGCCGCTGAATCACATGTTGATCGCTCTATCACCGGTCCTGATGCGTTTATTGAAACTAATATTATGGGTACTTATAGCTTACTTAAAGCGGCTAAAAAAGTGTGGTTAGAAGGAGAGAGGATTTTTGAAAAACATCGTTTTCATCATGTCTCTACTGATGAAGTGTATGGAACGCTTTCACTAACCGACCCAGCTTTTACAGAAGATACTGCTTACGCACCTAACTCACCCTATTCTGCTAGTAAAGCAGCAAGTGACCATTTAGTTCGTGCATACCACCATACTTATGGCTTAAATGTTACTACTAGTAATTGTTCTAACAATTATGGACCGTATCATTTTCCTGAAAAACTTATTCCTTTAGTTATTACCAATATTTTGCATGATAAAGCTTTACCCATCTACGGTGATGGCCAACAAATTCGTGACTGGTTATACGTTGAAGACCACGCTTACGGCATTGATTTAGTATTGCAAAATGGCCGGGTGGGTGAAAATTATAACATTGGGGGCAATAATGAATGGACCAATATTGAGATAGTAAAAACTATTTCAAAATTAGTTGAACAAGAATTTTTGAAAAATAAAGAGTTGTCTAAGTGTTTTCCAAATGCAAAAGCAGCAATGGAAGAAAATACCGAATCACTTATTACTTATGTTAAAGATAGGCTCGGTCATGATCGTCGTTATGCTATTGATGCAACTAAAACCAATAATGAACTTAGCTACAAGCCGAATGAGTCTTTTGAAACCGGCATTGCTAAAACCGTCTCCTGGTATCTGAATAATGAAGAGTGGTGGCAAAGCGTGATGGATGGCTCTTATCAGAATTGGATAACTGAGCAGTATTCATAATTTATTTAATTAACGGGGAAATTAATATATTACTGTAATACCCCCGAAAAAAGAGAGCAGTTTTAACTAAAAAATTCCGCTAAACTATTAGTAAAGGAGTTTTCAATGAGAAAATCAAAATTTAGTGATAGTCGGATAATGGCCATCCTTAAACAAAACCAACAAGGTGTTTCTGTTCCTGATTTGTGCCGTGAGCACGGGATGAGCAGCGCAGAATTTTATAATTGGCGTTCTAAATTTGGAGGCATGGATGCTTCAATGATGAAGCGTCTTAAAGAGTTGGAAGAAGAAAATAAACGATTGAAAAAGATGTATGCTTAAGAGCGTATTAAAGCGGATATCCGTCAGGGGATCATTGAGGGAAAGCTTTAACGCCATCAAGACGACGTGAGGTGGCGAAAGAGCTGGTAAATATCCGTCGCTTTAGTATTCGATTGGCTTGTGCATGTGTTGATATAAGTGAAAGTCGTTATCGTTACCAAGCGAAACACTCGACTGAAAACGCTCTGATAGCTTATTGGCTTTTACGCTTAACGACAACGCATAAGCGTTGGGGTTTTGGCTTATGCTTTATGTATTTATGCAACGTTAAAGGCTTCAGTTGGAATCATAAACGCGTGTATCGCATCTATCGAGAATTAGAGCTGAACTTGCGGATAAAGCCTCGTAAGCGTTTAAAGCGTGATAAACCGGATGCTTTGAGTGTACCTATCTCAATGAATCAAGTATGGTCGATGGATTTTATGTCAGATAGCTTAATTGATGGGCGTAGTATTCGCACATTTAATTTTATTGATGATTATAACCGTGAAGGATTAGCCATTGATGTAGACTTATCAATGCCCAGTTTACGAGTAATTAGAGCACTTGAACAAGTAATTGAATGGCGGGGTAAACCAGCAGCAATTAGATGTGACCGGTGACCGGCGCAGAATAGACCTGAATATATATCAAATCAACTGGTCACGTGGGCCAATAACCAGAAGATCACATTAATATATATTCAACCTGGCAAGCCGACTCAAAATGCATATATTGAAAGATTTAACCGAACGGCACGACATGAATGGTTAGATATGAACTTGTTTCATAACATAGAAGAAGCACAAGAGATGGCAACTAAATGGCTTTGGACATACAATAACATTAGGCCTAATAGCGCAGTAGGTGGAGTTCCACCAAGAACCTTAATATCAGCAGCGTAATTTTTCTAGGAATGATTACTGTCTAAAATGGGGGCATTACACCTCGATACGCCAACATCCTCAGTAATTTTATTAGCTGAAGATTCTCTTAAACACAATTCTATCACCGCTTTTTTCTTTAGTTTGTTGTTAATAATTTTTGGTTTTAATTTGGCAGTCTTTCGTCGTGATGAAGGGGCACTATTGTGTCCGTCCGGTAAACACCACTAATCTAGATCTACATTCCAAGGTAGTAATGTATCGACATCAATCTCAGGTTGA
>NZ_JBPOFP010000094.1:0-18578 GCF_051252315.1 Paraglaciecola sp.
GTTATAAATGAATTTGTGTATTGTTGATGTATTTGTGTGTTTTTCTTTATTGGTAATGCTGAGGTATGTCATTTTACCTATTTTTGTTTCATTTTAGCTGAATAATTAACGGTTAATCCGATGTTAAGGCTTGTTAATCCATGTTAACACTCTTTTTAACTTTTTATTATTGCTATAATAGATTTTAAATGTGTTTTTGGAGTAAGTGGTTAGACATCAAGATTGTTTGAGGTAACCCTGTGATATCTAGTTAACGTCTTTAGTAACGGGCTCTTCAGAAGAGGAGTGGAATTAAGTGTCTATTTTTTTGAAGGTGGTTACGTTTTTTTAAGTGCTTTTCTATCTTTAGTAACGATAAATTTAACTTTTATTTGAATTATTTTGCTAATTTAATTCGGTTTGTTAATTTTGCATGTTAATTATTGTGTTCTTATTTAATGAGGGTCTTACGTATTTATTCATGTTTTGTGTTTATTTGACTTGGTTCTGAATTTGATTGTTTTGGGTAGTTAAATTACTCATTTATTTGTATAAGTTATTGAAATTTAAGGTTTTAAAAAATAATGTTGTAAATTTGTAAATAAAAGGTTTTGCGCCTATTGGAATTATATTTAAAAGTGCTATTCTAAATATGAAATCTGTATATAGGTTTTTGTTTATTGTTTTTAGGTGACATTGCATTGTTGACAAGTTGCATTGATGAGCACTACTTGTGAGATGAAATCTTCACCGAATTGACAATTTTAAAGCAACAAATATGAGAAGCACTTATGAACGAAACTAGAAACAACTTAAAATTTAGGAACCTATTATTAGGGGCTGCATCTGCAGCTGCTTTAATGGGGTCTATCAGCAATGTTCACGCACAAGAAAATAATAATGAAGATGAAACTGAGGTCATTGAAGTATCTGGTTTCCGTGAGTCATTAACTAGCGCTTTAAACGTAAAACGCGCTTCACAAAATATTGTTGATGCAATAAAGGCAGAAGATATTGGTAAGTCTTCTGATCAGAATATCGCAGAAGCACTTCAACGCATCACTGGTATTTCGATTGGTCGTGCAGATGGTGAAGGCACTTCAATTACTGCTCGAGGTGTGGGCGGAGATTTAAACAATGTGACCTTAAACGGTGTTCCATTAACTAGTTCTGGTGATAACCAATCGGTTAACTTCAGTGAATTTTCTGCTGATATTTTACAAGCAATTGAAGTTCAAAAAACGCCAAGTGCTTCTACCGACGAAGGTAGTTTAGGAGCAACGATTAGGCTAATCGGTTTTAAGCCGCTAAGTGCTAATAAAGACCGTCGCGTTATTGAAGTACAATCTCGTTATAATGGGTTTGCAGATGAAGATGGATTTAGTTTATTGGATTTGAAGGATGACGGTAAATTACAACTTTCATTTTCAGAAAAATTCTTTGATGACAAAGTTGGTCTCTCATTTGTAGGCTCTAAAGAAACTCAAGCAACCCGTTTAGACCGTTTAAATATAGCTCGTTGGGTGCCGTCTAATCCAATTAATGGTGTAACGTTTTTAGGTGATACTGAGCCTACTCAACAAGACGGAAGTATCCGTGCAGTTGTGCCACAAAATTTGCAATATCACCATCAACAAGTACAACGTGACCGTGATACATATCAGCTAGCACTACAATTTAAATTGTGGGAAGGCAGTGACATCCAGTTTACTTATACTAAAACTGATCAAGAAATTTTCCGTGATAACCAGTTTATGTCTATTAATGGTGATAGAAGCGCCGTAGATGCAAGCCAGACAATTGTTGACCCAGCTACTAATACGATTATCTCGAATATTGATACTGCCTTTAGCCGTGATACAGAAATACCATTTGTTGATAACCCATTACCGAATGGTAATGCATACACTCGAGCAGGCGTGTGGCGTCAGCATAGAGATGTAACCGGTGATATCCAAGCAACTGAAGTTTATGGCATAGATTTAACCCAAGAATTAGGTGACTTTACGTTTACCCTAAGAGGGGGCACATCAGAAACTGAACAATATGATGATTTTAATTTACGTTCATTCTGGCGTCCTAAATACACTACGGCCACGGGCCTAGGTCAAGATAGGTATACCAATAATTTTGCGGGCTATACCTGTGATAACCCTGGTGGTGATTTAGATTGTCGAAATGTTGCTACTGAAGGTTATTTCGATGATGGTACTAACTTTGAATTTCAGACCTTCACTGATAGTCGCCGTTATTCAGATGATAAAGCCACGAACCTATATTTCGATGTTGAATGGAATCGCGAATTTGGTTTCATCACTAGCCTTGAAGCCGGTGCTAAATATAGTGACCGAGATAAAGCCAGAGACAATATCTACTTCGGTTGTAACCGTGGCTGTATTGAAGGTGTGTTAAATGAGTTTACCTTAGCTGATTTTACTTCTGAACAAACGCCTAGCGATTGGGGTGAGGCATTAGGGTTAGAGCGTGATCACCTTACTGATGGTTGGACTACAATTGATATTTTTGCGGTTCGAGATTTTGTTAATGAGCTAGAAGCTGATGGCAGTATTGAGACCACTTTCTCGCCTAACAACGCACAGAAAATTAATCAAGAAGCGACCGCTGCTTACGTTCAAGCCAATTTCTCTTTGTTAGACGATGATTTATTTGGAGATTTTGGTCTTCGTTATGCCAAAACAACGGTTACTGCTAATGGTACTTCGTTCTTAGATTATGATTTTGCACAGGGCTTCCAATCAACTGGTATTGGCGAAAACTTATCTTTATTTGGTTACGAACAAGATGAAACGGGTACACCTTTAGCAACCAACACCGCTACATTAGAAGAAGCTCAACAAGCATTATTAGCTAAATATGGGCCATTGGTTTCGCAGCGTAGTGAAAACGGAGAAACCATACGTTTTGCTATCGAAGAAGAGCATAGCTACGACAACTTGTTACCTAGTTTGAATGTTAATTACATTTTGAATGATGACATGATGGTGCGTTTCGCTGCGTCTCAATCAATAGCTCGCCCAGAATTTAACCGTTTGTTTCCAGCATTTAATGTTAGAGAAAACATCTTTGGTACCAACTCAAATGGCGCAATTGGTAGTGCCAGCTTAAACCCTTATAAATCAAATAACTTAGATTTATCATTTGAGTGGTACTTTGCTGAAGGTTCATTGTTCTCTGCTGCGCTATTTAATAAGAAGTTTAGTGACTTTACGTCTCGTCGTACCTTTAATAGCTACTGGAAAGATGTGCGTGGTGATTACTTTGACTTATCTATGATAGACCCGAATGATCCCGCTAGCCGAGCTTTCCGTTTAGGGGCTGATCAAATAACGGCCGAAGCGCCAACGCCTGGAAATATTTTATTGCCATACTCGGCAGGGGATAATCAGGCGGGTTGTATGATCAACCGCGAATTGGATCTAGTGGAGCCAGACAATAGCAATGTTTGTGATGTTGTTGTTATTAACCAAACGGTGAATGGCACAGGTGGTTATGTGCGTGGTTTGGAATTAAGTTTACAGCATAACTTTTCTACATTACCTGGTGATTGGTCAGGTTTAGGTTTTGTGGCTAACTATACCTATGCAGATTCACGTACTGATGAAGAATTGCTTAAAGACCCTGATGGAAACTTAGTTGATATCGTGCCAGAAGCACCATTAGCAGGTACATCAGAGCATACATTTAATACCACAGTGTTCTGGGAGAAGAACGGTAAGTTAGTACGTTTAGCCTATAACTATCGTACGGATTATTTGAACTCGTTAGTTGTGAATGATTTTGGTTCACACTGGGTAGAAGGTTATGGATCTTTAGATTTGTCGGCCAACTGGAGAATAAATCCAATGTTTAACGTGACATTCCAAGCGGTTAACTTAACAGATACTGTGATTCGTCGTTACGATGTACGCCGTCCTGGTGTGGGTGAAGTCATTCCTGGCGAAAGCTTTGAGTTAGGCTCTCAACCTACCGGTCGTACGGTCCAGTTACAAAACACCGGTACTATTTACCGTGTAGGTGTTCGTGTAACTTTCTAAGGTGTTCATGTGAGTTCTCTCGTTGCGTAGCCCTTCGTCAGGCTGCGCAGCAAGAGGGCTTTTTTTGTTTCTATCCTTTCTCCATTTTCCTTAATTATTTCAGCTTCCTGCTCATGTAATTGTTCGGTTTAAATTCACAAATCTAAGGTCCTAGTTATGTGTAGACTTGCTTTAACCTTTTTTATCTTTCTTGTTAGCTTATCTAGTTATTCTGCTCAAAAACCTAATATTGTGTTGATTTATGCTGATGACATAAGCGCTCGAGAGTTGCCTATTTATGGTTCATCAAAGTGGAGCTCACCACCATACGGAGAAGATACTTCTGAATTAAAACATCGAGCCTCCACCCCAGTTTTAGACCAGTTAGCAACAGACGGTTTATGGGTGAAAAATGCTTGGGCTACCACTATTTGTTCTCCCAGTCGCGCTATGATGATGACAGGACGATACGCACATAAGCATAAATGGTGGCACAACAAAGACAAAGGAGTAGCACCACAGGTAAAGGGCTCTAAAAATAACAATAAATCATGGCCATTATATGAAAGCTCGCCCCACACCATAGGCCATATAGCAAAAGCAGGGGGGTATGCTACGTATTGGGCGGGCAAAACCCAAATGAGTGGCGTAGACAAATTTGGTTTTGATGAAGCGGTTTTTACGCCGGGCGATAACAATATGGCTACAAACCCAAATACTTATTCTGATTTTACGATATTAAATACTAAACGAAATGGGAAAAAGGCTCTGATCAATACTGACTCAGGTGTTTATGTTGATTATTACCAACAGTTTGGTTGGTATTGGCAACCCCACGTACAGTTAATGAATCACCCAAGTTCTAACAAGGCGTTCGAATGGTGGCCAAACACGCCAGAGTCTAAGGCAAGTTATGGGTTAAGTACTTATGGTCCAGACGTTGAACTAGATTTTATCTTCGACTTTATGCAGCGCAAACAAAAGCAAAATAAACCTTTCTTTATTTATCACACAACACATTTAGGCCATGATGGCTGGGATTTCTTTAGTCAAGAAATACGAAAAAATAAACGTCAAAAATGGCCAGGAACCCCCAAAGTAACATGGGATGGTGATAAGTATATTCGGACCACGCCGAAAGTGACGGGTGATAAAGGGCAATACAACACACATGGCACTGTCACCGAAGGAGGTATGCATACTCATGTGAATTATCTTGATTATCAGGTGTGGCAATACCTAGAGAAATTTAAACAAATGGGTATAGAGAACAACACTGTATTTATTTTTGCTGCTGATAACGGAACCAGTCACTACGGTAAAGGTAGCATTAATTCTCAGCGAGGCACTCATGTACCCCTAATTATCTATGCACCTGCGTTAAATATGACTAAAAAGGGTGAGCAAGACGTATTAGCCAATATGGCTGATATTTTACCTACCATAGCTGATATTGTCGGTGTTGAGGTCCCTGCTAGTTATGAAATTAATGGTCAGAGTTTATTGCCATTTTTAACCTCGGAAAAAACCACTCACAGAGATTGGATCTATGCTTATCATAAGGATAAACAATTGATCCGCAGCCAAAATGTACTGATAGACGGTACAGGAAAAATATTTGATGTGTCTAAAACCCCAAATGACCTAATTAGTTTTCCAGTGATTAAGAACATTAAACAGGCTAAACAGAGCTTACAAACAGAATATCAGACGTTGAAATCGGTATTGCCACGCTTTGATTTACACAAAACAGCCCATGATGCACCTGTTGATGGTTACGGGAAAATATCTCCTTTAGTTATAAAAAAGTAATTTTAAGTGTAAATTTAGTAAAGGTTTTACACTCCGGTTAGTATATTATTGACAATCTACAATAAAATATTTGTCGGAGTGTTGTTTTGAGTATGCTGAAAAAAATAGGCTTGGGGTTAGCTTTCTTATTGTTTGTTAAGACCAGCCTTGCGAGTGTTACAAACCGTGAGGTTGATTTTAACTTTGACTGGAAATTTACCTTAGTCAAAGATACGAGTTTACCTTCATCTATTCCTTTGCAAGATGCTAAGTGGCGTGATGTGCGTTTACCGCATGATTGGAGTGTTGAGTTAGACTTTAATGAATCGCTAGAAGGGGCTACGGGGTATTTACCCGGCGGTGTTGGTATTTACCAAAAACACTTTTCTAGCCCAGCTAAAAATCAAGACAAGACCACTTACGTATTGTTTGATGGGGTCTATAACAATGCGACTTTTTGGCTAAATGGGAAGTTACTAGGTGAAAATCCTTATGGTTATTCTCCCGTGTATTTCGATCTTTCTAAACATCTTAAAAAAGACGGTAGCCAAAACGTATTAACTGTTCATGTTGATCATTCACGACATGGTGATAGCCGTTGGTATACTGGTAGTGGCATTTATCGAAATGTGAAACTCGTTACTGTTGATAAATTACATATCCCAATTTGGGGAACCTTCGTCACTACACCAGACGTGACTACACAGCAGGCCACGGTAGATATTCAGATTGAGGTTAACAATCATCATGGGCATAGTCGCAAATTTGAAGTGTTGACCCAAATTATTGACAACCAAGGGCAAGTGGTTGCAGCAGACAAAGATAAATTAAAGCTTAAAAGTGGAGCAAACAAGAGCCACTCTCAAGTGATAAAAGTGGCTCAACCAAAACTTTGGGGTATTACTCAGCCTAATATGTACAAAGCGGTGACTCGTATATTATTCGAAGGCAAAACAATAGATGAATACGTGACGCCATTTGGTATTCGAAGTATTAAATTCGATGCTAAAAAAGGCTTTTTCTTAAACGGTAAACCGACTTTAATGAAAGGTGTTTCATTACACCATGACGGTGGTTTAGTGGGAGCAGCCGTACCTAAAGGGGTTTGGAAAAGACGTTTAGAAGGATTACAAGCCGCAGGTGTTAATGCTATTCGAACTGCGCATAATCCATTTTCTCAGGAGTTTTTAGACTTATGTGATGAAATGGGGTTCTTAGTGCAAAATGAATTTTTCGATGAGTTCGATTATGCCAAAGACAAACGTTTAAACTATCACGACAGACACACAGATAATCTTACCCGAGGTTATGTAGAGAAGTTTCAACAGTGGGCGAAAAGTGATTTAGAGCGCACTATGTTGCGAGATCGAAACCATCCAAGTGTTGTGCAGTGGAGTATCGGCAACGAGATAGAATGGACCTATGTGCATTATCGTTATGTGACAGGTTTTTGGACGGATCCTAACGACGCCACTAAGATGGACGGTAGTTTTTGGGGGGCGCCACCTAAGTTCACCCCTGAAGAACTAAAAGCTAGATATGAAGCATCACCAAAAGGTGACCACATTCTGGCTGATACAGCTAAAAAATTAAATCAGTGGACAAAGGCGTTAGACACAACTCGTCCTACGACTGCAAATTTAATTTTGCCTCAAGTTAGTCATGTTAGTGGTTATGCAGATGCTGTTGATCAAGTGGGTTATAGCTATCGTAATAGTGTGATCCCTTGGGGCCAGACTCATTTCCCTGATAAATCTATCACCATTAACGAAAACCCCGGAACTTGGGACGATTGGAAACAAGTGCTCAATCATCCTGGCGTGTTTAGCCAATTTATGTGGACAGGTATTGATTATATTGGTGAATACCACGATAAGTGGCCAGAAAAAAGTGGCTGGGGTGACATCTTAGATTTAGCTGGCTTTAAAGTACAAGGCTGGAATTACTTTAAAAGTATTTTTATTAACAAACCCCATATCTCTTTAGGTACCTTACCTTTAAAAGATTCTGGTTTTAAAGTAGATGAGTTATCTGGTTTGGCTGTTGCAAACAATAATGGCAGTTACAGATGGCGTCATTCCAACATGCATTGGAACTATAAAAAAGGTGATCCCGTATTAGTTGAAGTCGCTTCGAATCACTCGATTGTGGAGCTGTTCTTAAATGGTGAGTCTTTAGGTTATCGCAGTATGTCAGAAAGCCCAGACCGTTTATTCCGCTGGGTAGTGCCATATCAAGCGGGTACCATAACTGCACGAGCGGGGTTTGAAGGACAAGAGATTGAAGCTGTATTTGAAACTACAGGTAAAGCGACTGGGTTCACTTTAACTACAGATAAAACCAAGCTAAAGGCAGATGGTTATGATGTGGCCCATTTAGTCGTGCAATTACATGATAAACAAGGTCGTGTGATTAAAACCCAAAATGCTCATGTTAGTTTTGCACTAGAAGGTCAAGGCAAGTTGCTAGGTGTGGATAATGGCGCATCTAACAATGTACAAAACTTCCAATCAAATCACTTGGATACGGCCAAAGGCAGAGCTTTGGCCATAGTACAAAGTAAGCGCAACGCTGGCACAGTTAAAATAGTTGCGAAGATAAAAGGGTTGGCACCACAAACTCTATGGCTTAATAGTTTATAAGCGGTTTTAAAAATTTAATTTGTAAGCCTGATATGAGACAACTCATATCAGGCTTTTTTATGATTAGATGTATAACCTGTTAAAAGTCTTTGTGCAAAAAACATTGCACCAAAGCTAACCAAATATAATCCATCTCAAGTTCATATTTAGTTGTTAGGGCACTATTTCACTTTCAATTTAGTGGATAGTTTTATCTCTGTTCGCTATCGTTTATTTAATTTATACCTATTTTTCAAAAGGTTATTTCTCATTTTACTTTAAATTACCCTTCCATCGTTATTAGGGTATGATAATTGCTGACCTATTGGTTAAGATTTTAATTGAAAAGGATAAACCACCAGATGTCATTTTTAAGCCATTTAAAACCAATAGTCATTGTGTTGTTTTGCACCTTGATTTTAGGTTGTGAACCCACCGAATCGGTAAGTCAAGAAACTAAGTCGATTAAAGCTGTAATCGTCACTATGTACGAAGACGGCGAAGCGGTAGGGGATGACGCGGGAGAATTACAGCTTTGGCTTGAGCGAGGTAATTTTGTACATCAATTAGATTTTCCGTTAGGTGAGTACGACTTATACCTAAGTGATGATGGTGTATTAATCATTTGTGTTGGTGGCGGTATACCCAATGCGACTGCTTCTATTATGGCACTTGGCTTAGATAACCGATTTGATTTAACTAAAGCTTATTGGATAGTGGCTGGTATTTCTGGAGGCGACCCTGAAGATATTTCGTTAGGCAGCGCTGCTTGGGCTAAACATGTAGTGGATGGCGATTTAATTTATCAAATTGATAGTCGTGAAATGCCTGAAACTTGGCCATACGGCATTATTCCTTTAGGTGCTAAGGCACCAGCAGAAAAACCAGAAGACATCTCAACTGGTTGGACATTGGATACGGTTTCATTTGCTCTAAACAGTAAATTAGCCGATTGGGCCTATGCCCAAACCAAAGATGTCAAAATTGAAGATTCGAAGGCTATTGCTGAGTTTAGAGCTTTGTTTAAAACCTATCCTAATGCCCAAAAGCCACCTTTTGTGACAATAGGTGACACCCTAAGTGCTAGTAAATATTGGCATGGTAAACACTTAAACCAGTGGGCGAATGATTGGTTAAAGTTATACGGTAGTGAATCTGCCAATTTCATGACCAGTAACATGGAAGATTCAGGTACGTTAACTTCATTGATGCGATTGGCGCGCATAAACAAGGTGGATCCTGATAGAGTGATGGTGTTAAGAACTGTGAGTAACTACACCATGGCACCGGCCGATAAGTTAACAAGCTGGAGTATCACAGCACCGTATCCTGATGGTGGTTATCCAGCTAAAGATGCAGCCTATGTTGTGGCAAATACAGTTTTACAAAAAATCATTACAAACTGGGATCAGTATGAAAGTGTTTTACCCTATGTCAGTGGTGTTAATTAGAATTACTGGTTCTTGTTAATTAGAAGTCGAACACCTGGAGTCTACACAATGAAAAAGGTTTTTTTACTATTTTTACTTTGGGTAAATCTAGTATCGCAAGTATCTGCCAAATCAATAGATGCAGAGTTTGAAGCATTTAAAAAAACGGCTAGTGCTCAAGATATGTATACCTTTTTATATGCCATGCCTAAAGGTGGGGATTTGCATAATCATTCAACAGGTTCAAACCGCTCAGAATGGTGGTACTCAGAAATCTTAAATCAACAAAAAAATGGTTATATTTATTATACAAAAATAAAAATCAACAACTGTAAAGGTTATGGTACTAACGAGTTTGGACGGACACCTTACTTAATGTTATTCGTGAATATTCAAGAGTTCGAACTTAAAAAACTTTCCAGTTGTGAACAGTCGGAATATAAGCGAATACAAGATCTCGATACTCAACAAAAACAGGCATGGTTGAATAGTATTCGTCTAGATAAAAGTACTGAAGGTCGTGATGAGTTTTTTCAAACCCACTGGGCACGAATAAACTCGTTAATGGCTAACCCGTACATGCAAGCTAACTTAATTGTTAAGAATATGCAGGCGTTTGGAGCTGAAGGTTTAAGCTATTTAGAAACCGATGCTGGCGTGAGAGGGTTTGTACATCCCGATGGTAGTCCTTTTGAAAAAGAAAATGTGTACCAACTCTATTTAACACGTTTTGCTCAAAAAGATGCGCTAGCTACAGGTGTAACTGTGAAATTACAATATTCTTTGTTGCGTTTTTTACCTAATGCCGAAGATAGCTTAAAGTGGATGTATGAATTTGTTGCAACTCACCCAGAGCTTTATGTGGGAGTGGATATGGTAGGCAGAGAGGATAATGAAAAAGGCCATCCTTTGAGGTTTTTATCTACCTTGCGACAACTTAGGCACCAGCACCATAGTGTGAACTTGTCTATCCATGCTGGGGAGTCTGACGAGCCCAATCAGCATATCCGAGACACACTTTTACTTGGGGCCACGCGTATTGGGCATGGGCTTAATTTAACCGGTGACCCAGATACCTTACTGCTCATGAGGTATAACCAATACTTGATTGAAATAAACTTGATCAGTAATTTGCTCCTAGAATATGTAGACGATTATTCTCAACATCCTTTTCCTGAATATTTACGTTTAGGCATTCCTGTGGCGCTTTCCACTGATGATAGAGGTATGTGGGATTCAAATATGACAGATGAGTACTTTACTGCTGTGACTCACTTTAATTTATCTTGGTCTGAGTTAGTAAAACTAGGCGCTAACTCCCTTAGTTATTCATTTTTAGATGGCAAGAAAAAACAGCAATTGCTAGATGATTATTACCACAGGGTTGCCACTTTCGAAGCTAAGTTTACACAACAAAATATACAAGGTTTTAAACATATCAAGCCAGAAAGTTATTCCTTCGCTTGTAAACGATTTAAGGTGTGTGGGAATTAATACCAATTCATATAAACAATAGAGTTTCAATCGAATAAAAAACGGGTAACAAAAAAGCCTCTAATTATTGCTAATTAGAGGCTTTTTATAAATACAAATGGGAACTATAAACGGGTTACTTTGACAAAGTATGCACCTAATTCATTTGCATTTTCATCAAGGAAAGTGGCTTGTAGTTTGCCTTTACCTTCTTTAAGTTGTACCTCAAAACTGATTACTTTATCACTGGGTTTTACACTGGAAATTTGTTCCGAATCACCAATTTTGACACTGGCTTGATTGGCTTTAAACCCCAGACCTTCCCAAGCTCTAAAGGATCTATCTCCCGGCACTTCTTTACCTGCGATCATATCTGCATGGATTGCTGTATCAGCTTCTTCAGGCCAACGTCTTAATTCGAGTTTATATTTGCCTGCAGTCACCACATTGACCCACCAATAACCTTTATGCTGGTTATCTTTTTCTGATAGTTGTTTACGAATATGCATCTGATTCCAAGGCACAGCTTTGTTGTCGCCTAACCAATCATGAGAGGTTAAATCCACAGGGTTAGCTTCGTCAGCACCTAAATAGATAGCCGTTGGCTCACCAAAAGTAGGTTCGATTTCGTCCCACCATTTATCATAAAAATCCGTTAATCGGGAAACGACTTCTGGATGCTGTGATGCTACATCGGTTTTTTGTCCTGGGTCTTGATACATATCGAATAACATTTTGCCGTTAATTAAACGCCATTGGTCCGTCATAACCGAGCTTTGTCGCCACTTAATCGGATTAAGTACGCGTTGTGAGTCAGTGACCAGTATGCGGTCACTCCACGTTTTTTCTTGGCCTTTCATTAATGGCTGAATTGATTTACCGTCAAACTTCAATGAGTCTGGTTTTTGTGCTCCTGTCATTTCTAACAAGGTGGGTACTATATCTACATATGAAGTGATGGTATCGACGACTTGTTGTTCACTGTAACCGCCTTTTGGCCAATGTAAATAGAATGGGACTCTATGGCCTCCGTCAAATGCGCTGCCTTTTTTACCTCGCATACCAGCGTTGAATATCTTGTCTCCACCTGCAGTGCCGTTATCTGTGGTAAATACAAAAATTGTATTGTCAGTTAAGTTATTTTCATCTAGGTAGTTTCGAAGTTTTTGAACATTGTCATCAATGTTGTGGATCATGCCAAAAAAGTGTTGTTGGCTAGTCGTTAAGCCTTGGTTTGCATATTTAGCAGCATATTCTTCTGGTGCATGCATAGGGCCATGTGGAGCGTTGGTACTAATGTAGGTAAAGAAAGGCTGATCTTTTTCTTTAGCTTTTTCTATGTATTGAATAGCTTGTTCAAAGAAAACATCGGTTACATAACCTTTGGCTTTTTCTGCCACACCGTTTTTAAAATAGCTGCCATCAAAGTAGGCGTTATTCCAGTAGTCTGGTGTTTGACCTACGCCACCACCGCCGTGGTAATAAGCATGTTCGAAACCTCTGTCCATTGGACGATATGGGTAGTTATCGCCCAAATGCCACTTTCCAAACATGGCTGTTTGGTAACCATTGGCTTTTAACAAATCCGCAATCGTGATTTCGTTTTCTCTAAGCATAGAGCGGCCCATTATGGTGTGCCAAGTACCTGTGCGATTAGTCCAGTGACCGGTTAGCAGCGCCGCACGAGTGGGTGAGCAAGTAGGGGCAACATGATAGTCATTTAAATTGACAGACTCTCTGGCTAACGCATCAATATTTTGCGTTTTTAAGATAGGGTTACCATTGATGCTGAGATCGCCGTACCCTTGGTCATCGGTGATCACAAACACGATATTAGGTTGGTTGGGCCTGGATTTTTGTGAAGGTGATGTATTGGATTGTTGTGAACAGCCTATTATTAACGTCGACAATACAATCATTAACATGAGTTTACGCATAATGTTCTCTTATTATTTTGCTATTAACTAAAGTTGTTATTCATAAATAATAATATACTTTTATATATAAATATTAAACTGTTGTTTTTGTAAAGACTGAGTAAATTGGTTTATTTTCTTAGTGATTAAAAGTGGTCTGTTATTACATTTTGCAACAGAAGAGATAGTTATTGTGTTTGTTTATAGTTTTAGTTTTGTAAGAGAGACAATTAAATAAACGTTATTCAATTTTATGACTGCTCATATTCCTTGGCAAATCTGATAAAGTCGTCATTCTTTATAGGTTTTGACCATAAATAACCTTGAGCGTAGTCACAGGTAAAGTCACTTAACAATTCAGCCACTTGTTGGTTTTCAACACCTTCTCCAACTGTGGTTAGCTCTAACCCTTTTGCCATTTGAATAATTGCCTTTACTAAGGCTTTATTTTTATCATTCTTTTCAACATCGGTGACAAATGAGCGGTCAATTTTTAGTGTTTTGATATCGAATTCTTTTAAATAGCTTAAATTTGAATAGCCAGTTCCAAAGTCATCAATTGATAAATTGACGCCTAGTCCTCTAATATCCTTAAATGTTTGTTTTAGTTTGTCGGAATTTTCAATTAACAACGACTCAGTCATTTCCAATTCTAGATGTTTACCTGACAATCCTGTTTGTTTGAGTGTTGATTCAATTAATTGGTAAATATTGTTTTGTTTAAATTGTTGAGACGACACATTTACAGCGACAGAAAAGTCTTCGTAACCTAGAGATATCCAACTTTTACAGGTTAAGCAGGCGTGTTTTAAAACCCATTCACCTATTTCGATTATTAATCCTGATTTTTCTGCTTCAGGAATAAACTTATCAGGATATACAACACCTTTTGTTGGGTGCTGCCAACGAATTAAAGCCTCTGCTCCGGTAATTCTTTTATTGGCTAAATCTACTTTAGGTTGGTAGGTGAGAAAGAACTGATTTTCTTTTATGGCATGTCTTAATTCGTTTATTAAATTTAGATAATCGTGGCCATGATTGTCCATTTTTGTATCGAAATAATGGAAGTTATTGCCGCCACTGGATTTAGAAACATACATGGCTATGTCGGCATTGTGTAATAAGCTTTCGAAGTCACTTCCATCGTCTGGTGATACCGTAATACCAATGGAGCAGCCACAAATGAATTCATTACTATTAAAATAAAATGGTGTTTTAATAGCTTGGATAATTTTATTCGATATTTCCGCCATGATTTCTTCTGAATTTATATGATCAAAAATAATGATAAATTCGTCCCCAGCAAAACGGCATATAGTGTCACAAGGTCTGAGAATATTTTGTAATCTGGTTGATATTTCAATGAGTAGCGCGTCGCCCGCTTGATGGCCTAATGCGTCGTTGATTAATTTAAAGTTGTCTAAATCGATAAACATTAAATACACTTTTGTGTTATCTCGTTTCGCAGTTTTTATACTTTTATTAAGCGTTATTTCGGCCATGGCTCTATTCGGTAGGCCTGTTAACACATCATGTAAAAGTAGGTTTTCGATTTCCTTTTTCGAGCTAAGTACTTCTGCATTTTCTTTACGTAATTTGAGCAACAAGCTCTTAAAATCCATTGCCGAAACCCAAACAGAAAAACTGATTAACAATATGAGGAGTAAAATTAAAATAGCGCTGTGTACGTCATTTGTTGGCGGAATATTGGTAACCCAACCTTTATAATTAGCTAAACTATTTAGCGCGATTGAACTGGAAAAAATGATTAATAAAGAAATAAATGATTTTTTATTGCCGAACATTGCGGCCATAATCATCAAGCAAGGCACGCCCAGTACAACTTCGTCGTGCATCCCACCGTGATTCCACATCAAATAAGTGATAATAAATGTCAAAATAAATAAGAGTAAAGATGAAGCTTTGTCTACTTGTTGTTTCTTAACCAATAAGTGTACGGGTGTCAGAGATAACATAGTTATCAAGGCAATTAGGGCTATCTCATAACTAGATATCACAATTCGATGAATCAAGAGTATTGCTAAAGAAAACTCAGTCGCCCAAAAAATTTGAATGAGTCTTTTGGCCTGAAAAAAGGCCCCAAGTTTTTGTTGGGATGGTGAACGGTTACTCAGCAAATCTTTATGACCTTATCAATATTTTTTATCTTAATGACAATAAAACCATAGCAAAAATTTTCTAATACATCACTCTAGATTAAACCGGTTAGACTGTATTAGTATTTTTTCGACAGATAAAAAAAGGGCTTAACAAATCATGTTAAGCCCTTTTGGTTTTATATGACGCTTTTTTTTAAAAGCGTTTTTTCACTGTTAAACCAAAGGTAGCTGGTTCAGATACATAACCATTAATTTTGCCATCTTGAATCGGCGTATTGAATGTATTCGTTGCTATGTATTCTTCATCAAGAATGTTACGTCCCCAAACAATGACATCCATATCTTGCTCAGCAAAATTCATGAAAAATCTTAAATTAAGTATTTGGTACGAATCAGAGAAGTGCAAAGGATCACTACTTCCATCCATAACTCTGTCACCAGTATGGCTATATTCAACCTGCAAATAGGAGTATATATTGTCACTTAAAGTAAAGTCCTTCTTCACTTTTACCACTGCGTAATGCTCAGGTTCACTGGCTAAACGGTCACCAGAGCGATTACAAAACTGGTCCGTAGGTAATACACGTCCTGGATCAGGAATGTTTGAATGGAATGTGCTAGCTAACCAACAGTTACCCGCAATAAAAGTTTCAAATTCGGCTTTGGTGTACGCATAAGCTAGATTAACTTCCATAGAGTCAGAAGGTACCCAAGTAGCTTCAATTTCAGCTCCTGAGGTTGTAATATCACCAGCATTTTGTAAGTTAAAACCTGCACCAGTGAAGGTATTAGCTTGAAAATCTGTGATATCGGTTTTGTGAACAGCTGCATTTAACCGAATATTTTGATTTGGAAAATCTTTTTTCACACCTAACTCAATAGATTTTGATTTTTCAGCATCAAATAATGGATTAAAGCCTGCAGTTATCCGGTCTGTGTTGGTACCACCAGATTTATAACCCGTGCCTACAGACAAGTAATATAAAGAATCTCTATCAGGTGTGTAACTTAGTTTCACAGTACCTGTGACTTGGTCATCAGGAAGAGTTTCATTTATATCTGGACGGGTAGAGGTTACTGCACCAATAAAAGGGTGGCCCCAACCCGGAGATTGTAATGGTGCTATAGTGGTAAGATCTCCAGCAGAAGGTGCTTGACCAGTTAATAAAGCTGCTCCAATATTGTTTAAAGCGATGCCAATTCCTTGTCCACCGTCGGCGAAGTCTGCCGCTAACACTTGTTCTCCCGCTGAATTAAGCTCAGCAAACGCGCTAAACAAGTCTTTTTCTTCGTCTGTGTAACGTAAACCGGCTGTTAAGGTAAAGTTGTTACTTAACGCATAGTCAAATTGACCAAATATGGCGTAACTTTCATGTGATTGTTCGGCAATATGTGGAAAAGATACGTTTGATTCACTTGGAGAGGCAACGGGAGCAATAAAGCCTCCTGATAAAGCACTCAGTCCATTAAATCCATCGATTAAGTCTTGTAGGTCACTAACACCATTTTGATCGGCATCACCCACTGCTGCCAGTACTTGGGGAAATACAGTCGCATCGAAAAATGCTCCAAAACTGCTTTCGCCGTATAATACATAATCTAAATTTAAATCTTGTTCAAAGTAGTAGGCACCTAAAATAAAGTTTAAATTGTCTTTAGAATAATCAAAGCGGATTTCTTGGGAGAAAGAGCTTTGTTCGCTTGTGTTGGTTGTTGATAAAATATCTACATCACTAAAATCTGTATCTAAATCATCAAAGGAGTCAACGTCTCGTATCGCACTCACAGAAACAAAACTTAAGTTGTCCGATAAATCCCAATTGATTTCCATAGATAAACCACGGTCTTCCATGGTTGAAACTGGTAATATATTAAGAGCGACTTCTCTATTGAAAAAGGAATCACCGCCCGGAAATAATGTTGCACCAAAAATTTGAGCAAGGGCTGCATCTGAACCATATCGGCCCGGAACATCTTTGGCTTCAAAGTTACCTAGAACAACAGGGGCTGCACAACAAATTTCATCAATTTCAGAATAATCTGCTATAAATCTCACAGATATATCGTTATTAGGAGTATATAAAGCTTGAACTCTGGCTCCCCAACGGTTTCTATCGTTGATTACATCGTCACCTAAATTCACATCACTAGCAATACCATCTCGATTACTGCTAAATGCCGTAACACGGAAGGCCAATACATCATCTATAGCGGAGAATGAAGAAGCACCAGATAAGTTTAATAAGCCGTAATTTCCTACAGTTGCTTCAACAAAAGCATCACCACCATCATGGCTTGGTGCTATTGTACGGATTAATATGGCGCCAGAAGGTGTATTTTTACCGAACAAAGTACCTTGTGGTCCCCTTAATACTTCTACCGCTTCAACATCAACTAAATTGTTAATCATAGAATTTTGTCTTGCGCGATACACCCCATCAACGTACATACCTACGGAAGACTCTAGGCCGAAGTTTTGAGATGAGGTACCTACACCACGTATCGAAAAACTTGAATTGGTGGCACTTTGACTTTGAAATGTTCCAAGTCCAGGTACGTTGGTTTTTAAGTCGAATACATCTTTTATGACAGATTCTGCCATTTGTTCACCAGAAAAAGCGGTAACCGAAACTGGCACATCTTGTAAATTTTGGGTTCTTTTTTGAGCTGTAACTGTGATGGTTTCTAAATTAGATTCTGATGATTCTTCTTGGGCTAAGGTTAATCCACTATTTAGGGTTAAAGACATTCCGACTAGAAGTGATAGGGCTGTCGGTTTAAAACGTAGAGGTGTCATTTGTCTCATAGTGCGCTCTCTTTTAAATGCTATTAGGTAAATATTATATGCTTTCTAGTATTGTGTAAGTATGAATAAAGATTAACTTTAGGTTAAACTCCTTCTCATTAGACCTCTTACCATACCAAAATAAATCACTTAAAGTAAATCTTTTGTTACTTAAATGTTATTGGGGAAAAGTAATAAGTGTTCTTTCCTATGAACTAAATCAAGAATTGATATAAGAAATGTTAGCTGGTCATTAGTGTAGGATAAATTTATATTTTATCGAACTGTAATTTTGTAAATAAGTTTTTCTCGCCCCCAGTTTCTTTAGAAAATTTAGAGGCGTGTCATTGACGCACAAAAAAACGGCCTCAAATGAGGCCGTTTTTTATGGTCGATACATTACCAAAATAAAGTATCCACCTCCATGTT
>NZ_JBPOFP010000095.1:0-18343 GCF_051252315.1 Paraglaciecola sp.
GTCGTAAAGTGGATTATCATTCTATTCCGTACCGCGCTATCACTCAGTTTAAAGTGGAAACCGCTGGGCACTTTGACCTTGATGCTGAGCTTAAAATTTGGGTGTCGGGGCAAGCTGATCCAATTGAAAAAGAATTGAAAAAAGATACCGTAGTCGGTATTCAAAAAATGTTAGCAACTAATATGTTTGCTTAGTATTATTTTTGCCATAGAGCTGTCAAAGAATAGCAACGCTCCAGTGAAAAGAGCGTTGCTAAATTTTACTGCCTTCCTCACATATTAAAATGTGTATCGAAGAAGTTTGTTATCGTTTTGTACAGGTGTGTTCCGGTTTTTTTACCACGCATTCCATGTTTTTTACCTGGATAATCCATGCTTTCAAAAGGTATCGCTAAATCTTGCAAGTGTTTGTATAACTTGGTGCTGTGAGAAAAAAGCACGTTGTCATCTGCCATACCGTGATAAATCAATAATTTACCTTTTAGATCTTTAGCATAGGGAAATACAGAAGATGCTTCATAAGCCGCTTTTTCTGTTTTTGGATTGCCCATGTAACGCTCAGTATAAAATGTGTCATATAAAGCCCAGTCCGTGACAGGTGCGCCAGCTACACCGGCTTGAAAGTACTCTCCAGCTTTAAACATACTCATAAGTGACATATAGCCACCGTAACTATGTCCATAAATACCGACTCTAGCAGGATCTACATAAGGCAATTTTCTTAAGAATTTCACACCTTCAATCTGATCTTGCACTTCGATTTCGCCCATTTCTTTATAAAGCGGCGCTTCGAAATCATGGCCTCGATATTTTGAGCCTCTGTTGTCCACACTGAAAACCACATAACCCTTGCTCACCCAATATTGCATGAGTAGGCCACGATTACCCTGCCAACTGTTTTTTACCACTTGAACGCCAGGTCCTCCATAGGTATAGACAATAACTGGATGTTTGCCCTCAAGTTTTTTAGGTTTATACAAACGATAAAATAGTTCAGTTCCGTCGGTGGTTTTAAAACTAGATATTTCAGGCTTTACCCATTGTTTTTGAAAAGGGTAAAGAGGGTGTGACTTTGAGATTGAATTTTCATTTAACCAAATGATTTTGTCGCCATTGGCTTTATGTAAACTAACCTGTTGAGGTGTATTTGTGGTTGAAAAGCTGTCCACATAAACACTGGCATCTTGACTAAAACTAATAGAGTGCGAGCCATTACCTTGAGATATTTTATTTAATTTTCTGTCTGTAAGTGACACGCTATACAAGTGACGTTCGATGGGCGCGTCTTTATTAGCTGAAAAATAAACTAACTGCTTTTTTTCGTCAATTGCGGTGACTTTCTCTACTACCCATTTGCCATGAGTAAGTGGTTTAACGAGTTCTCCATTATTTTTATATAAATAAAGATGTTTGTATCCAGTTCTCTCAGATGCCCAAATAAAATGTTGTTTGTCTTTTAAAAAACGTAAATCTTTATGTAAATTAATCCAAGTTTTGCTGGTTTCAGTTAACAGCGTTTTCTGCGTTTTGTTTGTGACATCATAACTGTTTAAATTTAACGTTTGTTGATCACGAGTTTGCAGCTGATAAGTTAAATTTTGGCTATCCGCCATCCATTTCACTCTAGGTAAATAAATATCTTGTTCTTCGCCCAAATCGACCCAATCAATTTGTTTGGTTTCTAGTTCGAGGACAGCTAGTTTAACTGTTACGTTATTTGTACCTGCGCTCGGATAACGTTGGGTTATCATTTTTATTGAGTCTGCGTAGATTTCGCTTCGCGTGACTTGCTGAACGGGTGATTCGTCAACTCGTATAAAGGCGATGCGTTTTTCGTCTGGTGACCACCAGTAACCTGTCATTCGCTTCATTTCTTCTTGGGCGACAAACTCTGCCATTGCATTTTTTATTGGGCCTTTTCCATCCAAAGTAAGCTGTGTTTCTTGGCCGCTTTTCATGTTTTGAATAAAAAGATTTTGTTCTCTAACGTAGGATAAAAAACCGCCTTTAGGTGATAACTTAATGTCTGTTTCGAATTCTTTGGTATCCAATAATTGTTTTGCATTGGCCGTCCCCAAGGGATAATGGAAAACGTCCCCACCAAGAGGGAATAGTAATGATTTCCCATCTTTAGCCCATTGGTAACTGACAATGCCAGTTCCTCGTAAACGTAATCGTTCTCGTCGGGCCTTTTCTTCGTCAGATAGAGCTACCGCTGCGGACTGCAAGTTATTAGAGTCAAAGAGGAGCTGAGTTTTACCACTGGAGATGTCATACTCCCATATGTCTAATTGCTCGTAGTCATCTGTTTTACCTTGTAAAAATGTGATTCTTTGTCCATCAGGTGATACTTCAAGTTGTTTTTTTGTACTGCCTTGTAATGCAGGGGATTGAAATATACGCTCTATTGACAGGTTTTGGCTTTTGAGTGAGTTTTCGTTAGCTTGTACAAGGCTAGAACTCAAGCTGCACAGCATTAAGCAGACGAGTTTTTTAATCATATTAACTTCCAAATAATTTTTAAGGTGAATAAGAGCTTAATTGCGAGGGTATGGTTTGAAGACGTGCAAATTACCTAGCTTTAAAATCTAAAAGCGAATTATGTTATATCTTATATCAAATAGCAATCTTTGTGCGTTGGCTAAAGATAAAGAATGAGCGGCTTTCAATTTAAACAGTTTTATATAGAGCACTCTTTCTGTGCTATGAAAGTCGGTACTGACAGTATTATGTTGGGTAGCTGGGTGGATGTTTCAGAAGCAAAAAATATATTGGATATCGGAACTGGCAGTGGATTGTTGGCAATCATGTTGGCTCAAAAGTCATCAGGGGATTCTAAAATACTTGGTGTTGATATTGATGAGCAAGCTATTGAACAGGCTTATAAAAATTCAAAGGTATGCCCATGGTCAGAACGTCTATTCTTCGAAGCTTGTGCTGTACAAGATCTTGAAGGGGATGAGCTTTTTGATGTCATAGTATCTAATCCTCCATATTTTCCTATTAATCAAACTGAAAACAAAAAGCACACGGATGCACAACGTATCAATGCGCGGCAAACCACTGAATTAACCCATTTAGATTTGATAGTTAGTGTGCTTAGAAGCTTATCTAATAACGGCCATTTTTATTGCGTATTACCTAACGATTCAATTGATAAATTTATTGCTACTGCCGAAACCTTAGGGCTATTTTGTAATAAACAATTAAGAGTGAAAGCTAGAGCTGAAGATAAAGTGATCCGCTATTTATTATTAATGAGTAGAAATAACAAAAACACTAAGATTTCTTACATCAATATATATGGCTCTTCCCAAGAAAAATATTCCACTGAATATCGCAGTTTATGTAAAGAATATTATCTTAATTTTTGACAAGCATTGTTTACTTCACCTATCTTTTGAATAAGCCGATATGAAATGAAAGGGGAAATGATGAAAGCATTTGAATTACCCAAATCAATATCATCACTTGCGCAAGAATTACAGATTATCCAAATAAGTTGGCAGGGAGTGACTGTTCAAATCCCCAAATTTGCCGTTTATTCAATTATTGAAAACCCAATTTTCGACAAAATTATTTATAAGAATGGCAGAGAAATTGGCCTACTGAATTTTGGTCGATATAACATACCCATCTTGGATCCTTTTAGAGGAGACATTGAACCTCACCCCAATTTTGCCGTTGTGATAAGTCATAGCCGAGGAAATTTGTTTGGTTTGTATGGTTACCCAGCAGACTTTGTTGACCCAGATGTGCACATATCTTCATATCATGGTTCAGTACGCAGAATTGTACGAGATTACGTTTAACCGTTGCAGTTAAGCATCTCTTGGCAAACCTTTTTCCACACTTCTGATTAACCTTTGCGTTAATCTTTTGGTGGCGGGTCTTTCATCTGACGCTTTATTTTTTTGCTGTGTTAATGCCCACTCGATATGTTCAGCGACTAATGTTGAAGCCAAGGGTAAAGCTTGAGTTAAGTGTTCGATAATAACCTGTGAATACGAGGCATTTCCTAACCCCACGGCTAGGTTACGTTGCCAGCGTTCAAAACCGATGCGCCTAATAGCGGAGCCTTCGGTGTTTTTCAAAAATGTATTTTCATCCCATGAAAATAGTGTGATTAAGTCCTGTGATGCTAGTTTTTTTCGTGGATGAAAGTCGGCTTCGTCGGTTATGTTGGCGTATCGATTCCAGGGGCAAATCAGTTGGCAATCATCGCAACCATACACTCGGTTGCCGATTAATTCCCTGTAGTTCTCTGGGATAGCGCCTTTTTGTTCTATGGTTAAATATGAGATACAACGTCGAGCATCGACGACATAAGGTTCAACAATAGCTTGGGTTGGACAAATCGTTAAACAAGCCGTACAAGAGCCGCAATTCTCAGTCACTTTTTGATCAACCGGAAGTGGAATGTCCACAAATAGCTCGCCAAGAAAGAACCATGAGCCGGCTTGCTTGTTTATGGTAAGTGAGTGCTTACCTGTCCACCCTATTCCAGCTTTTTCAGCGAGTGCATGCTCTAATACTGGGGCAGAATCTACAAATGGCCTAAAGTTAAGCTCACTACATTCAGTGCGAATTTTTTCACCTAATTTTTTTAACCGAGCACGTAATAATTTATGGTAATCACGACCAAGCGCATAACGACTAATATAGGCTAAGTTTTTATTTTTTAGATTTTTGGCAAATTGTGCGTCAGGAGGCAGGTAATCCATACGTACGCTAATTACTCTAACTGTTCCAGGCAGCAATTCATTGGGTCTTGCGCGCTTCATGCCATGTTCTGACATGTAGTTCATTTCTCCTGCATACCCTTTTTCTAACCAAACTTTTAGGTGTTCTTCATGTTGATCTAAGGCTAGATCACTAATCCCTATTTGCTGAAATCCTAGCTCTTTGCCCCAAGCCTTGATATTTTCAGCTAAACCCAATAATTCTGAAGTGCTAAGTGATGACATTACCAAACCTGTTGAACGAGCAAGCGGCTGAGATTTTAGCATACAAAGCGGTAAGTTCAGAACAAGTCAAAAGTATTGAACCTAAAGCAGCCGAATTGGCAAATTGCAGTATGTTTGAACTTATGACACGCGCAGGTGAAGCTGCTTTTGAAGTGGTAAAACGCAATTGGTCTCAAGTAAAAAAAATGGCAATTGTGGCTGGTAATGGAAACAATGCTGGTGATGCATATGTGGTGGCTAAATTAGCAAAACAAAACGATTTGAAAGTGTGTGTTTTTTGCGAAAATATTGACCGTAGGTTATCTGGAGATGCCGGTATTGCGCAGCAAGAATGGTTAGCCCTTGGAGGTGACATTAAAAATTTTGCAGCTATTGAATTTGCAGATTTCGAATTAGTCATTGATGGTATTTTAGGGACGGGAGTAGAAGGTGAAGTAAAAGAGAATTTTCAATCTCTTATTAAAAAGGTGAATAAGTCTGGTCTGCCAGTACTGAGTTTAGATGTGCCCTCAGGTATGGTTGCAAACACGGGTATACCGATGCCTATTTGTGTAAAAGCGGATGTTACTGTTACCTTTATTGCACCAAAGTTAGGATTACTAACAGGAGAAGGTAAGGAGTATTGTGGACAAATAGAATGTACTGATTTAGCAGTAGGAAGTGAGTTTTATAAAATAGCAAAAGTGGATGCTCAACTTATTAATTGGTCATTACTTGATCCCATTAAATCTAGACCATTGAATGGCAATAAGGGCACGTTTGGAAAAGTGCTGTGTATTGGCGGAAACCAAGGAATGCCCGGTGCAATAAGGTTAAGCGCTGAGTCTGCGTTACGAACCGGTGTGGGGCTGGTTAAGGTTTATTGTCATCAATCAAGTGGTTTGCACGTGGCTTCGGGCCGGCCGGAAATCATGTTGCAATATCAAGACTTAGAAGCCGCCCTGAATTGGTGTTCGTGTGTGGTCATAGGACCCGGTTTGGGCCAGGACCAATGGGCGACTCAAAAGCTAGAACTTTTATTAAAATATTTAACGGTAAACCCTAAGCCGCTTGTGGTTGACGCAGATGCTCTAAATTTGCTGGCTAATAAAAAAGATAAATCTAACTTTGAAAAAATATTGATCAACCTGCCTGCATGTATATTAACACCCCACCCGGGAGAAGCCGCAAGGTTATTGGACACAAGTATTCAAGACGTGGAAAATGATCGATTCTTAGCCAGTGAAAAGATCTCTAATTTATTTGGCGCGACTTGTGTATTAAAAGGTGCGGGTACATTAATTCAATCACAACCTAATAAGTCTAAGAATCAATGCTCTTGGATATGTAATGGTGGAAATCCGGGGATGGCAACAGCAGGAATGGGGGACTTATTAACCGGTATAATCGCCGCCTTTCTAGCTCAAGGCATGTCAGAACAACAAGCAGCTGTTTACGGAGTGTGCGTTCATGCAGAAGCGGGTGATAGAATTGCCAGACAGTACGGGCAACGTGGTATGATAGCTTCAGACTTATTGAGCCCCTTAAGAGCGATTATTAACGGTTTATGAACTTTTTATCTCCTAACTCATCAATATTACATGAAAAACAATTCGAACTCGGTAATGAAGACGCTACTGTTGTCCTAGCAAAGAAGTTTGCTGCACAGGTTAAAGAGGCGGTGGTGATTTATTTAGAGGGCGATTTGGGAGCTGGGAAAACAACGTTTAGCCGCGGTTTTATTCAAGGTCTAGGACATGTAGGCAATGTTAAAAGCCCAACATATACCCTAGTTGAACCTTATGAAATGGATGAATGGAAAGTTTATCACTTTGACCTTTACCGTTTATCAGATCCTGAAGAATTAGAATTTATGGGAATTCGGGATTATTTTGCAGATGATTGTATTTGTCTAATTGAGTGGCCAGATAAAGGCGCTGGTCTATTGGCATCGGCAGACTTACAGATTAATATTGAATATAAACAAGCGGGGCGTGCACTGAAGGTAAAAGCACTAACTCAAAAAGGTTTAACCTTGCTTAATGCAATTGCAGTGTAGAATAAAAAAATGCAAAAATTTTGGTCTAATAAATTGAAACTATTCATTACTGGTATGTTGCTAGTGGTCTGTCATATTGGTTTTGCTAAAAATGCATTAGGACAAAACAATATTGATGGTTTACGTATCTGGCCTTCACCTAATACTACGCGTTTAGTCTTTGATCTTACCAATACACCTAAATTTACTTATTTTCCTTTAGCTAATCCAGAGCGTTTAGTTTTGGATATTGAGAATACCGCTAAAAACTTTGATTTTTCTAAAGTAAATAATGAGAGCAATTTAGTTAAAAAGGTTCGATATAGTAAGGCTAAAAATGCTAATTCAATTCGAGTTGTCATCGAATTGTCCAAAAAATTAGATAAAAATGTCTTTGCTTTGCAGCCTACTAAACCCTATGGCAATAGATTAGTTATCGACTTTACTGACACCAGTGCTCCAACGGCTCCTCAAATTGTACTCGATGCTAAATCTTCTAATAATAGAGACATTGTTATTGTGCTCGATGCGGGACATGGTGGTGAAGACCCTGGCTCTATTGGTCCTTCAAAAAGTTATGAAAAAAATGTGACCCTTGGTATTAGCAAGCGTTTAGCGACGCTAATTAATAAAGAAAAAGGGTTAAAGGCCATAATGACACGTACAGGTGATTATTATATTTCACCAAATGCCCGTCCACAAATCGCCAGGAAACATAAAGCTGACTTATTTGTGTCAGTGCATGCTGATGCGTTTACTACCCCTCAGCCTAGTGGCGCTTCTGTTTGGGTGTTATCAATGAAGCGGGCAAACAGTGAATTGGGGCGTTGGATTGAAAGAACAGAACGTCATTCTGAGTTATTAGGTGGAGCGGCAGAAGTTATCCAAAACACTGCTAATGAGCGTTACCTAGCAGAAGCCTTGTTAGATATGTCTATGGACCACTCTTTAACGACCAGTTACGATTTAAGTCGAGATGTGATTAAACAATTAGGCCGAGTGACTAAAATGCACAAAAAGACGCCTCAAGCGGCGAGTTTGGCCGTACTAACCTCGCCAGATATTCCATCTATTTTGGTTGAAACGGGTTTTATTTCCAATCCCAAAGAAGAAAAAAACCTTAACTGGTCAGCTTATCGTCAAAAACTAGCGCAATCTATTTTTTCAGGCATAAAAGAGCATTTTAAAAGCTCTCCACCAGACGGTTCGTTATGGGCTAAGTGGAAACAAGAAACGCGAACGCATAAAGTACGTAGCGGTGAATCTTTATCATTGTTGGCACAACGTTATAATGTGTCACTTAGTCAGCTCAAACAAGTCAATAACCTGCGTTCTGATGTGGTGAAAATTGGTCAAGTGCTGACAATTCCTCGTACTTAATACGAATAACCATTCCGCTTTTCATTCAAGGTCAATACTTTGCCAATTCAAATACTACCCGCTAGATTAGCCAACCAAATTGCTGCAGGAGAGGTTGTTGAGCGTCCTGCTTCTGTTGTTAAAGAGTTGGTTGAAAATAGTTTAGATTCTGGTGCGACACACATCGAGATTGAAATTGAAAAAGGCGGGCATAAGCGCATCTTATTACGTGATAATGGTTCGGGTATTGTTAAAGATGAATTGGCATTAGCGTTAAGTCGACATGCTACCAGTAAAATAAGCTGTTTAGACGACCTAGAAGCTATTTGTAGTTTAGGCTTTAGAGGAGAAGCCCTTGCTAGTATAAGCTCGGTAGCGAGATTGACGCTAAGCTCCAAACCTAAAGACCAACAGCAAGCTTGGCAAGCTCATTGTGAAGGTAGGGACATGCAAGTTGAACTAAACCCTGTGGCTCATCCGAATGGTACAAGTGTTGATGTGGTTGACTTATTTTTTAATACGCCAGCAAGACGTAAGTTTTTGAAAACTGAAAAAACTGAATTTGCTCATATAGATGAAGTGGTAAGGCGTATCGCTTTGAGTCGTTTTGATGTCAGTTTAACGCTCAAGCATAATGGTAAATTATTACGTAAATATCCTGCTATGCAAAAGCAACGATTAAAACGAGTTGCTGCTATTTGTGGGAAAGAATTTACTGAACAAAGTATTGAGTTAAATAGCCAATATCAAGATTTTGAACTTAAAGGTTGGCTAGTGCCACCCAGCACATCGAAAAATAGTAATGAGTTTCAATATTTTTATGTGAATGGCAGAGTAATGCGTGACAAGCTAATTAACCATGCTATTCGTCAGGCTATTGAGGATTACGCTGATACTGAGTTTTCCTTATCTTACGTTTTATATTTAACTATTGAGCCTACGCATGTTGATGTGAATGTGCACCCAGCTAAACATGAAGTGAGATTTCACCAAGCTCGACTCGTGCATGATTTTATATATCGAGCGTTAGCAGATGGCCTAAAACAATATTTTCAGGAAGAGCAAGTACCTACAAACCTAAATATTCTGAAGCCAATAGAACCTAAGCACGATTACATTCAGCCGTTGCGTGTTAATGAAGGAAATGTTGAACCAAGAGCAAGTGAGAGAGAGTCTTATACTGGTGAAAAACAGAGTGCTTATACTTTGCCCGAATCAGGCTTTCAAAATGTTACAAATAACAATCAAACCAATCGTGTATCCAATTCACTGAGAGCGCAAACAGCCCAGGTAGCGCCACAAGCTCATAAAAATTATCAAAACTTAATGCAACCTTCTGAACCTATCATTAATAGTGTTGAAGCGGGTCAGTGGCTTAAGTTAGATGAACAACATATGTTAGTGAGCATTGAAACGCATTTTTATATGCTAAAAGTGGCTGACCTTCACAAAGCAGTATTGTTGCATGTATTTGAAGAATCTGTGCCTGTTAGCCAGCCCTTATTGATGCCAGTGTCTATTGATGGCAATGAGGAAATGTTGGCTCAAGCAAAAATTCTATATCAACCTTTGCTTGAAAATAGTGTTGAAATTGGTTGGACGCCTAATCGAATATTGTTGCGAAAAGTACCAGCTGGCTTTAGGCAGTTGCAATGGGCCGCGATTTTAACCGATATATTGGAATGCAATAAGAATAGTGCTTTAGATGTACGTGAGTGCTTGCTTACATCTATCGTTAAAAATAGTAATATCACATCTAACAATCAAGTTCATGAGCTATGGAGCCGATTTGTAAGTCAATCAACAAACATAATCCAAGCTTTACAGAAGGTTGCTAAACAAGTGCCATTAACTCAATTGGTATCAAATAGAGCTCAAGAGCATGACTAATTACGATTCAAAAACGCCCTCTTCAAAATCACCCGCTTTATTTTTAATGGGGCCAACTGCATCAGGTAAAACCGACTTAGCGATACAGCTAAGTGAACAATTACCATGCGAAATTGTGAGTGTTGATTCTGCTTTGATCTATAGAGGTATGGACATAGGTACGGCTAAGCCAACTCAGGAAGAGTTAACACGTGCTCCCCACCAATTGATTGATATATTGGATCCTGCACAAAGTTATTCAGTCGCTGAATTTCGACGGGATGCATTAAGTGTAATGGAAAGTATTACGGCTAGGGGAAACATTCCGCTACTGGTGGGTGGTACTATGATGTATTACAAAGCTTTAGTGGATGGTTTGTCGCCACTACCTGAATCAGATACTCAGGTGAGGAAAGAAATTAACCAACAAGCTTCTGATTTAGGTTGGCAAGCAATGCATGACAAATTGGCAGAAATTGATCCGGTGTCAGCTAAACGTATTCATCCCAATGATCCTCAGCGATTAATTAGAGCGTTAGAAGTCTATACATTAAGTAACCGTTCTATGACTGATTTAATGGCCACTAAATCTGCACCTATACCTTACGACATAAGACAATTCAGCATAGCTCCTCAAGATCGTTCTGTATTGCATGAGCGTATTGCTCAACGTTTTCAGTTGATGATAGATGCTGGTTTTCAACAGGAAGTTGAACGTTTGAAAAGTAGGGCAGATCTACACTTGGATTTACCATCAATTAGATGTGTTGGTTATCGTCAAATGTGGCAATATTTAGATGGTGAATTTGATTTTGATGAAATGCGTTTTAGGTCAATTGCTGCTACGCGCCAGTTGGCTAAAAGACAATTAACATGGTTGAGGGGGTGGGAGAATATTTACACCTTAGATACCTTCGCAAAAGACAATTTATCCAAAGTGATTAAACATAGTCAAATTCAACTATAGTCTAGTCTATACAGGCAATTGATTTTCTGTATAATCAAAATTAGTGGTAAATCATTATAATAAAAAGGAAAAATCATGGCAAAAGGGCAATCTCTACAAGACCCGTTCCTAAATGCGTTAAGAAAAGAACGTATTCCTGTATCTATCTATTTAGTGAATGGTATTAAGCTACAAGGACAAGTGGAATCATTTGACCAATTTGTTATTTTACTCAAAAACACAGTGAGCCAAATGGTGTATAAGCACGCTATTTCAACTGTTGTTCCGTCTAGAGCGATTCCTATGCCTGCTGCAGGCCAATCGGAAACAGACGAAAGCTAAATTATTGAAAGGTATAGGAGAGCGGCTTGTTTGACCGTTATGAAGCAGGTGAACAAGCTGTTTTAGTACATGTAGATTTTTCAGATGAAAATAGTAAAGAAGATTTATTAGAGCTTCAGCTATTGGTTTCTTCTGCTGGTGTAAACGCCATTGATGTAGTGACTGGTTCTCGCCAAGCACCTCATGCTAGATATTTTGTTGGTAGCGGTAAGGCAGAAGAAATTGCTAATGCCGTACGAACCCAGCAAGCCGACATTGTCATTTTCAATCACAGTTTATCTCCTTCTCAAGAGCGTAATTTGGAAGAACTTTGCAAATGCAGAGTATTGGATAGAACCGGCCTTATTCTCGATATATTTGCTCAAAGAGCCCGAACTCATGAGGGTAAATTGCAAGTCGAGTTAGCTCAACTTAGGCATATTAGTACCCGTTTGATAAGAGGTTGGACACACTTAGAAAGACAAAAAGGTGGTATTGGTCTGCGTGGACCTGGAGAAACCCAATTAGAAACGGATAGACGATTACTGCGAGCTAGAATTAAAAGCATTCTTCGACGATTAGAAAAAGTTCAAAAACAAAGAGAGCAGGGGCGTCGGGCAAGAACTCGAGCTGAAATACCCACAGTTTCTTTAGTTGGCTATACCAATGCTGGAAAGTCGACTTTGTTCAACGAAATGACAAATTCTGCGGTATATGCGGCCGATCAACTGTTTGCAACATTAGATCCCACGCTCAGAAAGATTCAGTTACAAGATGTTGGGTCAGCTATTCTTGCTGATACGGTTGGTTTTATCCGACACCTCCCCCATGATCTAATAGCAGCATTTAAAGCAACGTTGCAAGAAACGCAGCAAGCCAATCTATTATTACACGTGGTGGATTATGCAGATGATCAATTTAGAGAAAATGTTGACCAAGTTAACGAAGTGCTAGAAGAAATTGATGCTCATGATATTCAACAGCTGGTGGTATGTAATAAAATAGATCGAATGGAAGGTGTTGAGGCTAAAATCGATAGGGATGATGAAGGCACACCGATCCGAGTTTGGGTATCTGCTAAACAAGGTTTAGGGATCGAGTTATTGCTAACTGCAATAACAGAGTGTTTATCGGAAAATATGGTGCAACATAACTTGTCGATACCCCCAGAAAAAGGTAATTTGCGTGGTGTGTTTTTCGATATGAATTGTATTGTCGAACAAGGTTATGCTGAAAATGGAAATTGGCTAGTTGATATTCGAATGGAACAAAGCGACTGGCAAAGATTGATAAAACGAGTAGATGAAAATCTAGAATCGTACATAGTAAAAGATTAGATTGGTTTATTGATAGTAATAAACAGATCGATAAATATAAAATATTCGTATACTTATTGAATTAACTATTTGGAGAGTGAAGATGGCTTGGAATGAGCCCGGTGGTAACAATAATGATCCCTGGAAAAATAAAGGTGGCAAAAATCAAGGGCCACCAGATTTAGACGAGGTCTTTAAAAACTTGATGGGGAAATTCGGCAAGTTTGGTGGTGGTAACGGCGGTTCATCTAATGACGGTAAAGGTTTAGGTGGTGTAGGCGTTGCGGTTATTGTTGGTATATTACTAATAGGTTGGGGACTTAGTGGTATCTATACGGTCCGAGAAGCTGAACGAGGTGTTGTATTGCGTTTTGGCGAGTTTAGCCATTTTGTAGAGCCAGGCTTGCAATGGAAACCAACTTTTATTGATTCAGTCCTTCCTGTAGATGTGCAAACAGTACGCTCAATGCCATCATCTGGATCTATGTTAACGGAAGACGAAAATGTTGTTCGAGTTGAAATGGAAGTTCAATATAGAATTACTGAACCGTATAAATATAGTTTTGCTGTGACTAGCCCTGAAGAAAGTTTAAGCCAAGCTTTTGATAGTGCCATTCGTTATGTCGTTGGACATTCTAAGATGGATAGTGTGCTTACTGCTGGCCGTGAAACGGCAAGGCAAGAAGTGCGTGCAGAACTTACTAGTATCATCGAGTCATATGATATGGGGTTAACTATTGTTGATATGAACTTCAAGGACGCTAGACCACCAGAAGAAGTGAAAGAAGCGTTTGATGATGCAATTGCCGCCCAAGAAGATGAACAACGTTTCATCAATGAAGCAGAAGCTTATTCAAGAGAAATAGAACCAAGAGCTCGTGGACAAGTTAACCGTATGGCTCAGGATGCACAAGCTTATAAAGAGCGTGTAGCCCTAGAAGCGCAAGGTGAAATAGCTCGTTTTGAAGAATTATTACCTCAATATACAGCTGCGCCAGAAGTCACGCGTAGTCGTCTCTACTTAGAAACGTTAGAAGAAGTTTATTCTAATACAAGTAAAATCTTAGTAGATACAAAAGGTACGGGTAACATGATGTATTTACCTTTAGATAAAATACTAGAGCGTCAGTCTGGCTCATCTATTCCAGCTAACATTCGAAGTACATTAGAAGGGTTACGCAACCAAGATGCTAATGCTAACGCTGAAACAAGCGCTATCAGAAACTCTCGTGGTACAACAATTCGCACGGGGAGAAACTAAGTCATGAAAAATTTTATAGCTGTTATTGTTGTGGCTTTAGGCCTACTCACTTTAAGTGCTTTATTTGTGGTTGAAGAAGGCAATAAAGCCATAGTCATCCAATTTGGTAAAGTACAAAGAGGTGACGATGGTGAAACCGTTGTGTTTGCACCGGGTTTACACTTTAAATTACCGTTTTTTGATCGCGTGGTAAAATTAGATGCGCGTATTCAAACCTTGGATGAAGTGCCAGATCGTTTTGTAACCTCTGAAAAGAAAGACTTAATTGTTGATCTGTATGTTAAGTGGAAAATTAAAGACTTTGCTAAATATTACTTAGCCACTGGTGGCATTAAAAGCAGCGCAGAAGTGTTATTACAACAGAAAGTTAATAATGGTCTACGTTCAGAATTTGGTACTCGTACTATTCAACAAATTGTATCCGGTGAACGCTCAGAGTTAATGGATGAAGCTATGGCACAAGCGTCTACTAGTTCTGATGAACTTGGTATCGAGATTGTTGATGTCAGAGTTAAACAGATTAACTTACCACCAGAAGTACGTAACTTTATATTCCAACGTATGCGTACTGAACGAGAAGCGGTTGCTAGAGAACATCGTTCTGAAGGTAAAGAAAAAGCTGAATTTATTAAAGCTGAGATCGACGCTAAAGTTACTGTAATGTTAGCTGATGCGGAACGTAATTTGCGTAAGCTAAAGGGTGAAGGTGATGCTCAAGCTGCACAAATTTATGCAGAAACTTATACCAAAGATCCTGAGTTTTATAGCTTTTTAAGAAGTATGGATGCATACAAAAGGAGCTTTAGCAGTAAACAAGATGTATTGGTTGTAGAGCCAGACAGTGATTTCTTCGGATACATGAAGAAACAAAAAGGTAAGTAAATAATCATTTACTCATAAACTGAAAAAGCGCCTATCAAGGCGCTTTTTATTGGGGATAGAAGTTTGACTAAGCGGAGGTCAGTTATTGATAAAATTCCAATTCGTCAATTTCTATAAATCGTGAATCGCCATAATTGTCTTCTATGGCAAGCCTGAAATACCTTGCAGTGATTGGGCTAGAAAAATTACCTCCAGCTGGAGATTCAAATGAGAAAGTAAGGTTTTCAACTTCGTCAAATTCTACTCCATCAATAGAGGTATACAAAGTTGCATTACGAGGACTTCGCCCTAGTTTTAGAGACTGCTCGTTTATGAATATTGCTAGTCCTACAAGCGTTACGTTTTTATTAAAATCAACTTGTAACCAAGGTTTTAAATCATTCTCATCGGAGTCACTAGAAATTCTATATAACCATATTCCTCTACCAATTTTGTCACTTGAATCTACATTTGATTTGACTGAATAAGTATAACCATCGAAGGCTGAAGCTGCACCATCTTGACCGTAGTGGCTGTTTGTAGAGTAGTTTTCGAGAGTTAATACATTGCTACCAATTAGAGCAACATTTCCGAACTCTCCAGTTTCCTTTAATTGTTTTCCTGGCTCAGTGACATTGTCGCCATGTTCATATAATTTAGGTAATTTTAGCGCCGATAATGAACACGTTTCATTGTCATAAATGAAATCTACTAGGCTGTTGGCGTTTCTAGAAAGTAGCAGCGTGTCATACCACTTTTGTGCCGTAATGCTCTCTATATTAAATATAAAATCGTAGCTATCGTCACTACAAAGGATTTCATCCGTCTCATTAACCAGTAATACTTTTACTTGCACATCACCTTCGCTATTAAGTGATAGCTCATTTGCAATAGATTGATAAGTTGTTGTCTCAGCTGTGGTAAGGCTAGAAAGCAAACTTAGCGCTAATAAAGAGTGTTTAAACTTAACCATAAATCCCCTTAGTAAGTGTTTTTAATTTACCAACTAGCATTTATGGTGCCAAAACTCTGAAGCTTACATATAGCAGGGGTTGCGAATGACCAATGTGTAGAGTGTTTAAAATCGGGCTTTGAGTGTCAAATTCTTGTCTAGAATTTAACTAATTTCTTCAGCGTTGATGAGTTTGCAAAATTCTGCAAATGGCAGTGGTCGGCTGAAAAGATACCCTTGGGCTATGTGGCAATGGTTACGTAACAAAAACTCTTTTTGAGAATTAGTTTCCACTCCCTCTGCGATAACACCTAACTTTAAACTTTTTGCCATGGCAATTACCGCTAAAATAATAGCGCAATTACCATTTTCGTCTTGTTGGTTTTCACTTAAAGACATAGTAAAAGAACGATCAATTTTAATATGATCAATAGGTAGTTTTTGTAAATATGATAATGAACTATACCCTGTTCCAAAGTCATCAATCGAAACGCTAATGCCAAGTGTTCTGAGTTCAGTGAGTAAAAAGTGAACTTTTTCGTAGTTATCTATCAGCACCCCTTCGGTAAGTTCTAACTCAATCCATTTTGGGGAAATATCTTTTTGGGTTAATGTGGTTTTTATGAAGTCGAACAGTTGTCTGTCTGCTACTTGCCTAGGAGATAAATTAACAGATAACTTTATCTGTTGGTTATTATCTTGCAGTTCGCTCAAAAATCTACAGGCTTCACTGAATACCCACTTACCAATCGGGACTATTAACCCAGTTTGTTCTGCAAGTGGAATAAACTCTTCCGGTGAAATTAATGCACCATTACTTTGTCGCCACCTTATAAGAGTTTCAGCTTTAACCATTTTGCCGGTGCTAATATCCAAAATAGGCTGTAGAAATAATTCAAATTCGTTGTTGGTTATTGCTTTTTGAAGCGCATCTTCCATTTCAATTCTTTTTAAAGATGCATCCACTAATTTTTTAGAGTAAAACTCTAAACTACTTTTTGTACGTTTTTTGGCGGCAAATACCGCAAGATCTGCATATTTCATTAATTCTTCTGCATCAGAAGAATCTACCGGGAATGAAGAGGCGCCAATATTTAATCCTACTTCACATTGGCTACCAGATTCCAAATAAAAAGGTAACGAGCTGGTTTTAATGAGCTCACTAACGAAGTTTTTACACTGAGTTTGTTCAGATGAATAAAAATGTTTATGAAAATGGTCTATTTCCATAATGATGGCGAATTCGGTTCCTCCAATGCGAGCAATATAATCATCAGCTCGTGTAACCGACTGCAGACGTTTAGCAAGATCCCCAATGAGTTGGTCACCGACTATATGGCCATGAACTTCATTGATACGTTTAAAATGTTTGATATCAATATAAAGCAAATAAAAGGGGCGATTCTTTTTGATTTTGTTTTCGAGTTGTTGCCAGAAATATTGCCTATTCGGTAAGTCAGTCAATACGTCGAAATGGGTTAACTTTTCATTCCGTTTTAATAAAAATTTGATTTGTGTGACATCGCTAACACTAAACATCCAATATTGTAATTCTTGGTTGGCATTTTTTATCGGATGGATAGCTACTTTGAGCCATTTTCCTTGCTCTGGAGGGTTTAACCAGCATAACTCGCCTGTCCATGCACTTTTAGTGGTAAAAATTCGTTCATATTCTGGATACTGTTTTTTAAACAATTCGAGTATTAACCTATCAACAGGTAGCTTTATTTCAATATGAGAGTCATTGAATAAAATTTGCAGAGCTGGATTACCTTTTACTAACTGTAAGTTAGGATCCAGAATAGCGACTCCCAAGTCTGTTTGTTCTAAAGCTTGGATTATAGGTTGTTGAAAAGCTTTAGAGCGTTGTGATTCACTGAGCAACTCATCCATTTGTGCATGAAGGTGTTCGTGTTGTTCGGTAATTTTGTCGTTGCTAAAAAGTAACTCTCTCGCTATTTGTAAGGTTTGTTGTTTTTGATGAAATTTATCTTTGAGTTTATGTAAAACTAAATAATTGTTTTCATTACAAATTACGGCTGAAGCTTCGAGTTGCAGTAATTCTCTATTGGATAAAGTTTCAGTCCAAATACCAGAGTCTACAGAGCCAGAACGCTTTGATGTCCATAACGCTTCAGCATCAATTAGAAAATCTTCTAAATATATTGAGCTATCAGCAAATTCAAAGTGACTTTTACTCTTTGTCTCTGGCAACAGTTCAAACAACCAATCCTGAGTATTATATAGAACTTCATATTTATTCAGTTTTATGCGCTTAAAGATCACGCAATCTAGCAATCCTAGATCATGAAATAGTGAAGTATCCATACTTATCATCACCCCGTTATTATTTTGGCAATATATGAGAACATATTTTCTACGCCATCACCCGATTTGGCACTGGTATCAAATGACTCTGAAAATGGTGCTTTGATATCTGATAATTCTTGTTCACTCCAATGCCAAGTCGTTGCC
>NZ_JBPOFP010000096.1:0-18183 GCF_051252315.1 Paraglaciecola sp.
AATAGATTCTTTGGCGCCATAGTGGGCCGTTATGCAAATAGGATAAGTAACGGTAAAGCACATATAGATGGAACCGATTTCCAACTCACTACTAACAGAAAACCTCATCATATACATGGTGGTAATAAAGGGTTTGATAAAGTCGTTTGGCAGGCTAAAACAACCGTAACTCAAGATTCCGCCAGTATTATTTTGTCTTATACCAGTCAAGATGGCGAAGAAGGGTATCCGGGAAAACTTGTGGTTACAGTCACCTACCAAATAAATAACTCGGGTGAATTAGCCGTCACTTATCAAGCTACTACCGATAAACCCACAGTATTTAACCCCACCCAGCATAGTTATTTTAATCTTTCTGGAATAGACCAAAACGTATTAAAACATGAGTTAACTATTCATGCTGAAGACCTAGTTGAACTTGACGAGGAAGGGATCCCAACTGGCAATTTACTAGCTGTAAAAAACACAACCTTTGATTTTTTAACCGCTAAACCAATAGGTCAAGATATTGATAGCCAGAATAAACAATTAGTGATGGGCAAAGGTTATGACCATTATTTTAAAGCTAAAAGTAAACGAGGAGAATTAACCCTATTTTCCGAATTGTACGAACCAAAGTCAGGCAGAAAAATGACAATGAGTAGCACAGAGATAGGCGGCCAGTTATACAGTGCAAATTACTTAGCGCCTAGTGTTGTAGGTAAAGGTGGATTGCCTTATCAAGCTCACCAAGGGATCTGTATCGAAACCGGGCAACTACCAAATGCACCCGCAGAAGAAAATTTTGAAACCATATTGGTAAAACCAAACGAGCCCTTTTTCTCACAAACCGTTTTTGCCTTTTCAGCTAATTAACCCTTTTATTTAATAGGAGCTTGTTTCACCATCATTTGAAACTAAGCTCTCATAGTTTCTGTTACACTTAGGGTTTTGCAGAAATCGTTAGTTGTCTTTAATGAACAGTGATATTCCCTTTTGGTCTTGCCCAACATGCCAGTCTTTAATCACCTTAAATAACAAGGTGTGGTGTTGTGAAAACAATCATAGTTTTGATCTTGCCAAAGAAGGTTACGTGAATTTATTATTGGCCCATCAAAAAAACAGCAAGGAGCCAGGTGATAACAAAGCTATGGTTAATGCTCGTAGAGCTTTTTTAGAGCAGGGGCATTATCAACCATTAGCTGAAACCATAAGCCAAATATTTATCCAGCATGTGTCAACGTTAGAAAATGACAGTAATAAGGCTTTTTTTGACGCTGGGTGTGGTGAAGGTTTCTATTTAAATACTGTGAGTCAGCGAGCGAAGTCTGCACAAATTGACTGTGTTTATTCGGGGATTGATATATCAAAAAACGCTGTATTAAAAGCCGCTAAAAAGTACCCACAAAATCATTTTGCTGTGGCCAGCACTTATCACTTACCCGTACAATCAACTAGTCAAAATGCCGTGTTGCAAATATTCGCCCCCAGCAGTGAACTAGAAATTCACCGAGTACTTAAAGAGCAGGGTATTTGGATTACAGTTAACCCGGCTGCCAATCACCTGCATCAGTTAAAAAAAGCTTTGTATGATAATCCAGAGCAACACAAAGAATCACAATCTCTACCCATTGGATTTACTTTAGTGGAACAACAAAAGTTAAGCTTTGGTTTATCCCTCAAAACGAAAGCGGATAGAGAACACTTATTGATGATGACACCTTATTATTGGACTGCCACCGAAGATAAAAAACTGGCGTTAATCGATAACTTGCAGCAGGTAACGACTGACTTTGATATTAGGCTTTATCAGAAAATCTAAAGATCTTTGAGTAGTACATAAAGCACCCAGATAATTGGGGTGACAATTATATTAATGATAATTGACTTGTTTGTTTGGCGCGTCATGTAACGCATTTTTGATATCCCTATTAGCTTCAGTAATAGCTTGTGAACAATGTTTAAAAAAAGCTACCTTAGTGGCGTAACCTACTGCGCAATTTATAGCGCATTGCATCTTGTTTTTAAGTTTAACCAATAACTTATTGGCTGCGTCAGCTTTGCCCGTCATTGAGTAGGCATGGGCTAACATTATGGCAGACGATGTGAGACTGGTCGTTAATTGTGGTGATTCTAAGCGGTTATCAAAAATAATTTCAGCTGTTTCAAATGCCGTACCTAATAAGATGATCGCTTCTTCGTATTCATTTATTTGTAATTTTTGTTCTGCTTGTTTGCTAAGTTGCATCACATTGTCGAACGCTAGTTGAGGATTTTCATCAACCCAGGCTCTATGTTTTATGCAAATGAATTGGTATTCAATCATTGGTTTGCTCTCTTGATTAAGTTTTTAGTAATTGTGGTGTGATCAGCTTGGTCATTAAGTACTTGTTTACGAATGAAATACTTGTGTAAGGTCATTATTTGTTTCGACTTTTTCTGGTATTCCTCACTGTCCAACATTTCAAACAAAAGTGGCATTAATCGTTTTATATACAGGTAACAGTGTTCTCGCCAAACTAGCGGCAAATTACTATCACACATTGTTTCAACTAAAATGTTGACGACTCGCATGTGAGCAGAGCGTACATTAGTTATCTGTTTAAAACTTTTAGCTCTTTGCAGGCCTAGGTGCACATAACTGCCGATGAGATCTAAGTCATTAGCTTGGTTGTCACAGTAACGTACAGTTAATTCAATTGTTGAAAACGTAAAACAATATGGATTCGACATGATTTTCATTAAATGAGAATGATTTGCATTTACGTTATTTCAGTTGGCGTAAGTAGTCAATAAGAAATATGAATTATTTTTGATTTAGTGCGAGCCATTATTGCGGATGAGTACTAAACGAAAGCGACAAAATTGTCGCTTTTTAATATTTAACCTGAACTCGGGATAAGAAGAGCTCAGGTTATTTAATTATGTGGGATCGTGTACGAACGTTTAGCTGAGAACCGACTTAAATGTTTTATACCTTGGCTTAGTAGGTCTGTGTCTACCGGTTTAAATACTTCTTGGTTGGTTTTAAGATCATAAATTTTTGCATTGCCGTTATTCATTATTTCGGTTTTGTATTGATCATCTAACAACAGCACTTTGCTGCCTTGTGAGCTGACTAAATACTTAGGGCTAGTCGTCGCAATTAAACTGTTACCTGTACTGTAACTACTGGCGTTAGCTTTGCAGCCCAATATATTAAGACTAGTAGGTGCGATGTCTTCGTGACTAGACATAGTTTTGTTGGATTGAAAGTTTGTGAATAAACGACTCTCTATATCACCTTGATGGTTGAGGTTTGTCACTATTATCTTGTATTGGCTTAATACGTTAGTCGTTAAAATATCTGTTAATTGTTCGGCCTGAATAAAACCAATGGCTAAATTACTACTCGCGTTTTGAACACCCGTACTAAACTTCTGCCAACCTGACATAAAGGATTGTAATTTCGGTTGGCTGTTTTGCGGTGCATATAAAGAAACGGTTAATCCCATTGAATTAGGTAAGCTAAATAAAATCGGAATATGTTGCTGTAAGGCTTGGTGATACAACTCTGGTAGCCCATATAAAACAGAGTTTTCGCCGTCACTTATATTTGAGTGGAATCCGTAATGCCTAGATTGGCCAATTAAACCGTCAATACTGGTGGGCAACTTGCCGTCGGTAATGGCTAATACCAATACTTTATTCTTGTTATTTACCGAGCAGTAAACGGGAGTAGAGGGATAGGAGATACCATCGACTTTATGATTAAATTGCAGAGATTTACGTTGTTGGTAGTCTTCTATATCTAACAAACTATAACGCGCCATCAAGGTTTTGGCGGTTGCTGGATAGGAAATAGGGAACATATTGTCTTGTTGCACTATAGGTTGATACAGGTTTGCATCTGCCCATACATGCATAGCATGACTAGCTACAAAACATGCCACAAAAATACTGCTGATAGGTAGGCCTAATTTACGTTTTTGAAGTCGGTCTATTCTTTGCCATAACGCATTGGCTAATACGAGTTGAAAAGACAACCAAGCTAAAAATAAAAACAGTAAAAATGCCCATTGTTGGATACCAAATTGAGCAATAACGGTTTGGGCTTCGTGTTTGATTAACTCTGCGGAATTAAGGCTAAGGTGTACGCCATACTTATTATATAGCAGGGCGTCAAACCCCAATAACGCTAACCCTATTGCTGCAAATGTTGAGCTAACTACTTTTACTGTTTTGGCATTAGGCAAGAGGTAACACAATGGCAATATTAAAATGACAAACGCAAAAAATGTGATAAACCCAATATGACTGACCCAGTTTGCTAATAAATATACCACGCCTAAAGCTGTATCCGGCGCCGGCGAATTGACAATATAGATGCCAGCAATTGTGATCGCGATAAAAATATTTAATAAAGCAAACCAGTGTCCCCAATTGACTAATTGGGTCACTAATTTTCTGCGTGGAGTTTCAGTTAACATCATTGAACAACAAAGCCTTTAACTTTTTTATTTTCCGTTGATACTTTTTAATAGCACTTGTGTAAACTGTTCGGCCATTTGTTCCCGTTGGTTATCACTAACCTGCTGATGAAAAATATTTGTAATCAGGTTACCTAGCACCATAAGAGACAAGTCTCGGTTCACTTGGTGTTTTTCCAATGTGATAATAAAGTCATGCATAATAGCGTCAAATTGACTATCAGAATATTTGGATTGTTGGGGCATGGCGTTAAGCTCTAAAATTTTGCTAATTATATTAGCGCGATAGTAACAATGGTGTGCATAAATTGCGAATAAACAGAGCGTTAAGCAACCAATTTTATTGAATTTAGTTAAGGAAATAATGTGAGTGCGTTAATTCATCACTTTGTTGTACATCAATTGGCCGTTAATCAACAAGAAGAATTAGTTCTTGTTCCACGAGCTAGTTGTTTTGATGTGAGCCCTGAAATTGAAAACTTGGCTCAACAAATAAATCACGCGTTTAATACGAAACCGGGTAAAGGTGTAGGCTGTTTTGTCGAGCCTAATGCTGAGATTGTCAGTGTGAGCAGAGACTCCGAATCAGAAGACGACTCGGATGAAGCACCAGTGTTAGTGCCCCATGAGGTGCAATTTAAAACTCTACTGGAAAAGATGCAAAGTGAAGAGTTTGACTTTGTTGAATTCAGTATTCAGGCAAGTGAATTGCTGAAAAAGTCCTTAATTGATACCGGCACATTGGAAACGGGTTTTGTGATTTTTAGTCACTATCAGTTCTTAGCCACTGACTATTTGATGATAGCTATGATCAATACCAAACAACACGTAGAAATTAATCGTGACTTAGAGCTAAGCAGTAGTGACCATTTAGATTTAGCCAAAATGCAGTTAGCCGTGCGTATTGATTTAACCCAGTTAGCGGTTAGCGCAGAGCAACAAAGATACATTAGTTTTATTAAAGGACGAATGGGCCGTAAGGTTTCTGACTTCTTTATGCACTTTATTGGCTGTGAAGAATTAGTCGATGTAAAACAGCAAAATAAACAATTATTAAACACAGTTGATGCCTTTTTAGCGGCGGAAGAGTTAGATCCAACTGAAAAGCATCAAGCCCGAGAAACGGTATCTGATTACTACAAAGAAAAATTGGAAATGGGTGAAGATATCCAAATTCAAGAATTAGCGGCTAAATTGCCAAATGATCATGTGAGTTTTGAACAATTTAATCAAAGTGCGGAACAGCCAGTAGAAGAGCAGTTTCAAGCCGATCGCAGTGCATTAAAAACCTTAGCTAAGTTTTCTGGTCAGGGTGGGGGCATATCCTTGAGCTTCGAACGTAAACTATTGGGTGACAGGGTCAGTTATGATGCCGGCTCTGATACTTTGATGATCCGTGGCATTCCACCTAATTTAAAAGATCAGTTATTAAAATCTCAGAGTTAGAAATATTATAAAAAGATAAAGGAATTACCCCCTAGTTAACCATGGGGTTAGTTTTGCTAATTTTTTACAGAATATTGTTTTGGCAAGTTACACTTTGATTGAGCTGATGCTAGCGATTATTTAAATTTTATTACACATATTTTCAAGTAGGAATTAAAGCCCATTTCTAAGAAGTGGGCTTTTAGCATACTAATTATTTATACGTTTTTTTCTATTAAGAAGTAGTGCTGTAAAAGCAAAGAGTATGAAAGAATAACCTACAGGGCTGTCAACTGTGTTTGGTGGCGTTGAATCTGGTTGAACAGCTGCTGGAGAAAAAGCTGTAATTAGCCTGGCCCAATCCCCTGGATTACTTGCATACCAATTTATCGATGTATTTGAACCGGAAAAAGCAATACTATCTGAGGACTCCAAACCTCTATAAGTGAAATCGTTGTAATTAATTGAATCTAGTCCCAAAAAAATGTCAGTAGAAAACAGCAAATTATCAGAATAAATAAATCCGAAAACCTGAGAATCAAGCTTTAACGTTGCTTCAATTCTAGCGCCACTATCTACGGCATCCCATTGCACATAATGACTAGACACAATGGTACCTGATTTGATGTCGAATGTGCCGTTTCCATTATCGATTACGAAATCCGCAGCGGGATCAAATACACGATTTACCGTAAGGTTTGAAGTAAGCGTAAAGTTTTGAACTTCATCCCAAACTGTAAGTAAATTATTATCTGCTGGATTTGGGGTGACAACGGCTGGTGGGGAATTTGTGATCACACAGGAGGCGGGAGATAAAACGTTATTTACTTTACAATCATCAATAGAAACGAAAGTGGCGTTTGCAATAAATGCTATATTGATTAAAAAAAATGTTGAAATCATTTTGAGCATTTTCATAAATTACTCCTAAATTTAAATTTTTTATTAAATACTGGCTCTCACATCCTGTCCAGAATTACAACGAAGCAAATATTATTCCTAATGTTTAAATTTATGATAACTTTAGATAATTTCAGCTTAAAGAGTTTTAAATCTATTTTTTTGTAAAATAATCAGACACTTTTCATAGTAGTTTAAGTAAATCAGTGGAAATTACGTTGCTATATAAATATTGTAGAAACGTTCTAATTTTGTGTGCGGGGTTACATGAATCCAGAGAAAGCATTAGAATGTATGTGCTTAGGTTTAATTTGGCCTTGGTAAGTAATTTAGTTTGTTATTTGTTCACTTTCCTTAAGAACACAAGCTAGCTTATTTAAATTTAATGTTATCCAGTCTTAGAGAAATATTTCAATTTTATGCAATTATTCGTGAATGATTTAACCGTTATGGACTTTTCTTATTTATGCCCTGAGCGAGGTATGGTGGGAGAAAGTTGGATTGTAGACGTAATCTTAAACGGTGACTTAAATGAAGAAAGCATGGTGTTGGACTTTGGTAAAGTTAAAAAACAGCTTAAGTATTTAATCGACGAATATATCGATCATAAGCTGCTAGTGCCTGTTGAACATGAATTTAGCCAAATACATCGAGATGAAATCCAGGACAGAGTAAAGGTCGACTTTATGCGTCCTAATGGAAAGTCGATTCATTTAGATTGCCCAGCAGAGGCTTATGCATTTGTTTATTCTCAGCAGGTAACTATGCCTTCTGTCAGTGATTATTTGAAAGATGTTATCGCCACCCACTTACCAGAAAATGTACAAGGCATTGAGCTAGTTCTTAGAGCTGAAGTGATCAATACGCCTTATTATCACTACACTCACGGCTTGAAAAAACACGATGGCAATTGCCAACGTATTGCCCATGGACATAGATCTAAGGTGTTGGTTTTTGAAGATGGTCAACCTAGCCTTAAATGGCAAGAGTATTGGGCAAAACGTTGGTCTGACATTTATATTGGTACAGAAGAAGATATTGTTGAGTCTAGCGCAACAAACTTGACTGTAGAGGGTGTCAAGTTTGAAAATCATTATGTATTTGCCTATGAATCGTCACAAGGTCGTTTTGAATTAGCTATTCCCAAAGCAGAATCTGAATTAATGCAAACGGATACCACAGTAGAATGTTTAGCTCAGTATATGGTTGAGGAACAAGTGCGTTTGGCTGCAGGCAAAAAATATAAAGTGTTGGCATTTGAAGGAGTAGGAAAAGGAGCCATTTCTCATGCGTAAGTGCTTATTAAGTATTCTACTCTGTTTTGGATTGTCAGCTTTTAACCTCACTGCCAATGAACTTAAGTTAACGGGGGAGTTAACCCAAGGTAGCTTAATTCGTGGTGAATTGCCGGCAGGTTCAATTGTGTGGTTAAACGACAAAGTCGTGAAAATATCCGCACAAGGCCAATTTGCTTTTGGTTTTGGGCGTGATGCTAAGTTAACTCACCACCTTTCGTGGCAAGATCCTCATGGTCAAAAATACCAAAAGTCTATCAATCTGGTTAAACGAACTTATAAAGAACAGAAAATAGAGGGCGTTGCCAGTAAATATGTCAGCCCTCCCAAAGAAGTGTTAGACCGAATCAAACAAGACAATATTCAAATAGGCAAAGCCAGAGCAACAGATTCCACCCATCTGTTTTTCACTCAAGATTTTATTTGGCCAGCAGAAGGGCCCATCAGTGGAGTGTACGGTAGTCGTAGAGTTTTTAACGGCGTCCCTAAACGCCCGCATTATGGGGTAGATGTCGCTGCACCAACAGGCACTCCTGTGATTGCGCCAGCGGACGGAGTCGTGACTTTATTTGTACCAGACATGTATTACTCTGGCGGCACTATGATTATCGACCACGGTTTTGGGGTGTCGTCTACCTTTATTCATTTAAGTAAAGGTCATGTTGAAGCTGGGACAAAAGTGAAACAAGGAGACTTAGTGGCTGAAATTGGTGCTACTGGCCGTGTCACAGGTGCGCATTTAGATTGGCGGATCAATTGGTTTGGTGAAAGGTTAGATCCCGCATTGTTGGTGCCTAAACGTTAAAGTTTTTTCTTTATTTAAAAGTAAGCACTGCGTGCACTAAGATTATTCGCTACGCTCACTTCAAGCATTCACTTCGTTCACCGCAATCCATTGCGCTTTTCAAGCCTCATCCATGAGGCCCGATTTACTTTTCTTCAACAGCTAAGAAAAGTAAACAAAAGAAGCCGCCCGACGGGTATGTTCTTCATCCAATTCTCTACTTTCTTTTGCTGGTCGTACTGAATTGTTCCCGACAAAGCACCACTCAATCGCCTATCCATGGCTATTGACCCACAAAAGTAAGCAGATAATTGGCGAACATAGAGTCGGGGAAAATCAAGAGCATTGGCGCTGCCGACCAATAAATAAAAGTAAATAATAGGGGGCGTAGCCGTTTTAATTTTATTAAACTTAAATAAGTTTATGGCTTAAAGGCTAACCTACATATTCTTTCAAATTCACTTCAGAATTACTCTTTGTGGCGCAGCCATGCTTTTGATATTCCGCGACTACTCATTCCCCATTAAATCATTGGCTTGTCGAATGCCCGAATAGGGACATTCGTGCAAGGCAATCTTTTATAGCAGGACGCGACTTATTGCCGTTTCGACATTAAAGACAATGACTTGATGGTAAAGGAATGAGTCTGGAGCACGGCCTTTCTTGCATACTTCTTTTGGCTGTTGAAAAGAAGTATGTCGAGTCGCAGGGATGCGGCTAGAAAAATTGCATGGATGCAATAAGCGAAGCGCATAATCTTCGTGTACGAAGTACATGCCTTTAATATTTTCACAAAACCTCGTTTTGTACAAAAATCCCCCTAGCATTTCCCTCATAGTTCTGTATAATTCGCGCCCTGCCCAGTTGCCCCCGCTTTGGGAAAGCGGATGAATCATACGACTCGAAGGGGTCAAGGTATTGATTTTTAGCGGTTTCTTGCAGATTAAATAATTACTTTATAGTAGTTATTTAAGTAGAAACCAGAGTAACGATTATTATATTTTTCGGGTAATTTAAAATGAAAACTTTTGTTGCAAAGCCAGAAACGGTAAAACGTGAATGGTATGTGGTTGACGCCGCAGACAAAACTCTTGGTCGTATTGCGACTGAGATCGCTAGCCGTTTACGCGGTAAGCATAAGCCAGAGTATACGCCACATGTAGATACTGGTGATTATATTGTTGTGATTAACGCAGAGAAAGTAACTGTGACTGGCAATAAAGCTAAGGGCAAGATTTACTACTCTCACTCTGGATATCCAGGTGGCCTTAAAGATACTACTTTCGAGAAGTTACAAGCCCACAAGCCAGAGATGATCATTGAAAAAGCGGTTAAAGGTATGTTGCCTAAAGGTCCACTTGGACGCGATATGTTCCGCAAATTAAAAGTCTACGCTGGTCCTGAGCATGCACATGCAGCTCAACAGCCTCAAGTTTTAGACCTGTAAGGAGCATTACACATGGCAGATAATCAATATTACGGCACTGGCCGTCGCAAAAGTTCTACCGCTCGTGTTTTTCTTCGCGCTGGTAGTGGAAACATTGTTGTAAATAAACGTCCTCTTGATGAGTTCTTTGGTCGTGAGACTGCACGTATGATCGTGCGTCAACCGCTTGAACTAGTCGAAATGACTGAGAAGTTTGACTTATACATCACAGTTGCTGGTGGTGGTATTAGTGGTCAAGCTGGTGCAATTCGTCACGGCATTACTCGTGCTTTGATGGAATTTGACGAAACTCTTCGTCCAGCATTACGTAAAGCGGGCTTTGTTACTCGTGATGCACGTAAAGTTGAACGTAAGAAAGTTGGTCTTCATAAAGCACGTAAACGTCCACAATTCTCAAAACGTTAATTGTCAGACGGCGCTCTTTACAAAAGAGTGTTACAAGAAGCAATTTCAAAAACCCGGCTTTTGCCGGGTTTTTTATTGCCTTTTTTTTACCCAAATTTCTGTATTCAGCCAATTAATCACAATAAATGGTCATAAGTGTCAGTTATTCTTCATTTTATTGGATATTTCCTTGTCATTCTTGTGGGTTTTCTTTTATCATTTTCTGTTAATAATAGAACCATAACTTTTTCAGCTATTTTTGTATCATGTTTGTGCTGCAGAGACTGAAATTGATAGTTAATCCAACCCTCGGAGATAAGTGGATGAGCAATGTATCTTTAGATGCGCATGATCCGTCTGAAGCTGAAAACCAACCAGAAAATAATACTAGGCGCAGATTTTTAACTGTGGCTACTTCTGTAGTTGGTGGTGTAGGTGTAGTAGGTGCTGCGGTACCTTTTATTGCATCTTGGAATCCCAGCATTAAGGCCAAAGCTGCAGGTGCAGATGTTGAAGCAGACATTAGCAAAATTGAACCTGGTCAGTTAATTCGTGTTATTTGGCGAAGTAAGCCAGTGTGGATCGCTCGTAGAACCCCTGAATTAATAGCTTCCTTGGCTGACTTAGATAGTCAACTTAAAGATCCTGATTCGAATGAAGAGCAACAGCCTGAGTTTGCAAAGAATACGCATAGGTCATTAAAAGAAGAGTATTTAGTGTTAGTTGGTATATGTACTCACCTAGGCTGTTCACCGCAACATTTAAAAGGTGGCTCGTTTGAAGAATATGTAGAGGGTGTACCTGAAGGGTTCTTTTGTCCTTGTCATGGTTCTAAGTTTGATATGGCTGGGCGTGTTTTCCAAAATGTACCCGCCGGTTTGAATCTAGTGGTTCCGCCTTACATGTTTATTGATGACAATACCATTTTGATTGGTTCCGAAGAGGGGGCAGCATAACATGTGGAAAAATTTAATGGATTGGGTGGAATATCGTCTACCAATTATGCGTGTAGCAAATATGCACGCTATTCAATATCCGGCTCCACGAAACATGAACTTTTGGTACATGTTTGGTTTCTTAGCCACAATCGTACTAGTTAACCAAATCGTAACAGGTATATGGCTAACCATGAGTTATACACCTTCAGCTGAAGGCGCGTTTGCTTCTGTTGAATACATTATGCGAGACGTTGAGTATGGCTGGCTGCTGAGATATATGCACAGTACTGGCGCCTCAGCTTTCTTTATAGTTGTATACTTGCACATGTTCCGTGGCATGATTTACGGCTCTTATCAAAAACCAAGAGAGCTACTTTGGTTATTTGGTATGTTTATCTATTTAGCACTTATGGCTGAAGCCTTTATGGGATATGTACTTCCATGGGGACAAATGTCCTATTGGGGTGCACAAGTAATTGTATCTCTGTTTAGTGCCATTCCTGTCATTGGCCCTGATTTAGTTATCTGGATCCAAGGTGATTACGTTATATCCGGCGCGACGCTGAATAGATTCTTTGCCTTACACGTCATCGCTCTGCCTTTAGTTATCGTTATTCTAGTGTTCTTACACATAGTGGCGTTACATGAAGTTGGGTCAAATAACCCTGACGGAACCGATGTTAAACGTAAGAAAGGTTCACTTAAAGAAGACGAAAAAACTAACTTTAAGATCCACGAATATTACACCAGCAAGTACGATATTGTTGATGACATAGTGCCATTCTTCCCGCATATAGTGTTGAAAGACTTGGTTGGTTTTGCCTTCTTCTTATTAGCATTTTGCTACATCATGTTCTTTAACCCAGAAATGGGTGGTTATTTCCTTGAGCATCCTAACTTTGAAATTGCTAACCCATTAAAAACACCAGAGCATATTTTCCCTGTGTGGTACTTCACGCCTTTCTATGCGATTTTGAAAGCTGTTCCACATAAGTTAGGTGGTGTTATTGCTATGTTCGCAGCGATAATTGCATTGGCTCTGTTACCTTGGATAGACCGAGGCAAGGTTAAATCGTGGCGTTATCGTTGTGGTTTACACAGATGGAATTTGTTGACCTTTGCTGTGGTATTTGTCTTCTTAGGCTATTTAGGTGGTACACCACAAGAAAACTGGAAGATTACTGCTTCGCAAATTGCCACTATTATGTACTTTGGTTTCTTTGCCTTGCTTTACATCTACAGTAAAAATGAGACATGCAAGCCAGTGCCAGCGAGGATTACAGAATGAAGAAGTTAATTTTTGTATTAGCCATGTTGTTACCAATGAGTGTAATGGCTGCTGGCGGTGGTGCTCATCTTGATAAAGCTGAGTATGACTTAACAGATAAAGCGTCGCTACAAAACGGGGCTATGTTGTATATGAACTATTGTTTGGGATGTCACCAAACTCAGTATCAAAGATATCAACGTACCTTCTCTGATTTAGATATTCCTGTTGAATTAGGTCAACAGCACTTGCAATTTACCGGCGAAAAACCTGGCGAGCACATTAAAAATGCTATGCCTATCGAATCCGCTGCAAAATGGTTTGGTGCACCACCACCTGATTTAACTTTGGTCGCTCGAGTTCGCGGAGCTGATTGGATATATACCTACCTACGTACATTTTATGTAGACGAAAGCCGCCCCTTTGGTGTGAACAATGAAGTGTTCCCTGAAGTAGGGATGCCACATGTTCTACAAGAGTTGCAGGGTGTGCCAAGTAAGACTATGGAAAAAACCATGGTCGATGGTGAACTGGTTGAAAGGTACGTTGGTATTAAAGCTGACGGTAGCGGTGAGTTGAGCGCTGCTGAGTATGATACTGCTGTATTAGATTTAGTTAACTATTTAGTATACGTAGGTGAACCTTCACGTTTAGAGTCAGAAAGTATCGGACGTTACGTCATGTTATTTTTGTTAGTTCTTTTAGTGTTGATTTATTTACTGAAAAAAGAATATTGGCGAGATGTTCATTAAATCAGCAAAACCTTTGCTTTAATTTAGTGTATAATCCGCGAAAATTTTGAAGGGGCGCTATTATCCGATAGTGGCCCCTTTATTTTCTATTGTGAAGTATTAGGTTTTTACGTTCACAAATTGGTAATAGATTAGTAGCGTATTGACCTATAAGGTTAGATACGAATTGTGAAATTTAGGAGAGATTTAAATGGCTGTAGCCGCAAATAAACGCTCAATTATGACGTTATTTTCAGATACTCTAGACATATACAGTCACCAAGCACGTATTGTATTAGCAGAAAAAGGTGTTGGTGTAGAGATTAGTTATACAGATCCTAATAATTTGCCTGAAGATCTTTTGGACCTAAATCCTTATGGAACAGTTCCTACATTAGTTGATAGAGAGCTAGTACTTTATAACTCTCATATTATTATGGAATATTTAGATGAGCGTTTCCCTCATCCACCATTGATGCCAGTTTACCCTGTTTCACGTGGTCAAAGCCGTTTAACTATGCACCGTATTCAGAATGACTGGTATGTGCTAGCAGAGCAAATAATTAAAGGCGAAGGTGATTTGGATACCGCTCGTAATGAATTACGAGAAGCTTTATTAAGCTTAGCTCCTTTGTTTGCTGAAACGCCTTTCTTCATGAGTGAAGAGTTTAGTTTAGTTGATTGTTACTTAGCTCCTCTTTTATGGCGTTTACCTGCTTTAGGTATTGAATTGACTGGTAATGGTAGTAAAGACGTACGTACTTATATGAATCGTATTTTTGAGCGAGCTTCGTTCAAAGCTTCTTTAACTGACCAAGAACGTGAAATTCATAATCCTCTATAAGAGTTGATAACTAATGACACCTAACCAGCCTTATATGTTACGAGCATTTTATGAGTGGATTGTTGATAACGATCTCACACCTTATATTGTGGTCGATGCACATTATCCTGGTGCTCAAGTGCCTCAGGAATTTGTTCGAGATGGACAAATAGTATTGAATATTTCTCCTAGCTCAACGGGTAAGATGCAGTTAGGGTTAGAAGAAGTAACATTTGAAGCTCGTTTTGGTGGAGTACCTCGCAGTTTAGTTATCCCATGTACCGCTGTTTTAGCTATTTATGCTAAAGAAAATGGTGCAGGGACTGTGTTTACAATCGAAGACAATATTGAACCGTCGGAAAGTGATGGATCTATTGAGACAGAAAAAACACCTTCTAAGCCTAAAAAAGGTAAACCGACTCTAACAGTCGTTAAGTAGTTTGATAAAAGACAATAAAAAAGCGCCTTTAGGCGCTTTTTTTAAGGAAGAGACCAAAGTCTTAATCCAAGTATTCAAACGCCTTAATTACTTGTTTAACGCCTTCTATGTGGCGTGTTACTTCAACCGCAATGGCCGCTTCTTGTGCGCTAATTAGCCCCATCAAAAACACCTCACCATTTTCTATTTCTAGTTCAATGTTTAAACCATCAATACGTTTGTCAGCAATAAGTTTGGTCTTAATTTTTGAAGATAACCACAAATCATGAGCTACAATACTTGGTGGTATTTGCGCTCCTAAACGTATTTGGTTGTGCAGCTTTTTAATATTCTTAACCGACGCGGCTAACTTACCTGCATGTTGTATGAGGTTTTGGGTTGGAGCCTGACCGACCAATAATACCGTGCCGTTAAATACCTGAACAGTAATATTAGTTTGGTTTTTGATTGCTTCATCTGAACCTAATACGGTAGCTATTTTACTGCCAGTGGTTTTGTCATCTAACTGAGTACCGATAGTACGGTTATCATGTGCGACCGCAACAGCTCCCATCCCCGCACCAACAATTAGTCCTGCGCAGCCTTGTAATAAAAGTGCGCCAGAAAGAGAGATGGCTAGCGTTATTTTTTTTAATTTCATTAAATATTATTCCTGAATATTTTCTGGGAACAAACAATTGTCTATTCCGTCACAAAGACTGTGTACTACCAAATAATGTACTTCTTGAATACGAGATGTGCGATTAGACGGCACTCTAATTTCTACGTCATTTGGGCCAACAAGGCCGGCCATTTTGCCGCCATCCTTTCCTGTTAATGCCACTATGGTCATATCTCGGCTCAAAGCAGCTTCCATGGCTCTAATTACGTTTTGTGAATCACCACTGGTAGATATGACGAATAATATATCTCCTGCTTGACCTAAAGCTCTGATCTGTTTTGAATAAACTTGTTCAAAATCAAAGTCATTAGCGATTGAAGATAAAGTTGCACCGTCTGTTGTCAGAGTAATCGAAGGTAAACTGGGTCTATCTCTTTCAAATTTATTCAGTAACAACGATGAAAAATGTTGAGCACTGACTGCTGAACCACCGTTTCCGCAACTTAATATTTTGTTACCATTTATTAGTGCGTTAACCATCATTAACGTCGCGTTGGATATTGGCTCTGGTAGCAGTTCTATTGCTGCAATTTTGGTCTGAATACTTTCAGTAAAATTAGCCTTAATTTGATCCAGCATGTGTATCCTCTAAATAGTCTTTGGTGAATTGTTTATACACTTTTTAACCAATTCACTTTGTGATTTTGCCTTTCTTTATCAATACCTACAAGGTCGATCCGATGAGGGATGACGTTAGGATTTAAACCATTTTTTTGCAAATAATGCATCACAGCTGAAATGAATTTTCGCTGTTTATGGCTATGGAAATATTCAATCGCAGATCCATGACTTTGGTTACTTCGATATTTAACTTCAACAAAAACCAATTCTTGTTGATCTTGCATGATTAAGTCAATTTCACCACTTCTACAACGATAGTTTTGGCAAATAAAAGTTAAACCTTGTTCTTCTAGGTAATGTCGAGCAAAGTTCTCTGCTTCTTTACCTATGAGTGGAGAAAGCACCTGTTTAATCCACGTCAAGAAGAGTTACCTTTTCTTTAGCTACTTGGGCTAGAGGTAAATGTCGTCGAATAATACCAGATTGTTCTAAACTTATTTTGCCTGTTAAACCTTGTTTTGTAACATGTGGTAAGTTTTTCATTTGGCGCAGATAGGGAATGAGGTTGTATGAGTCAAAACCCATAGCAAATAGTCGCGCTAATGAATCTTTTCTTTGTGGCCAAAGTAGATTAGTTTGTCTTAGTAGGTCTTGCCATTTGTGGCCAGGAAGTAGCCACGGCATATCACTAAAGGTCAAATTCCGTAAATCTCGTAAACTACTCTTTGTTTGATTTTGACTATAACTTCTAGAGGTAGCAAATACTGATAAAGAGACTTCAGCAAATGAACTTAAGCTTGCTTCTATAATTGGATTAAGTAAACCAGTTTGTTCTGGCGTGGCAAATAAAACTATGGCGTCAATATCCCTGCGATTTCTTTCTTTGCCATATACTTCTACGTCTGCCAAGCGCCCAATTTGTTTAATACGGGATTTGCTTTGTTCTACGTCTAACATGTTGGAGACACTGGTTCGCATTTGCTTAATGTCTTTAAAAATCGTCAATTCTGGTGTGTAAACGTTTGGTTTTTTATTCCATGCTTTAATAAACGCTTGGGCCATACGTTTAGTTATATTGTTATCATCTGCAAAAATAATAGGTCTAAGTAATTGTTTATTAAATATGAAATCTGATAGTTGCTGCGCTTCGTCTTCTGGTGCCAATGAGAAATAATAGTGCTCTTTGGTCTCAATTGATTCCATTTCTGATGTTGGCTTTTTAGGTTGATTTGTGATTTCGTTGTCAACTCTATTAAGAGCCAAGAGTATTTTGTCTGCGGGTAATATTTGTCTTAGAGCCTGAATTTTTTCTTTTATTAAAGGCCCCACAACTACATCAAAGTCGACAACCAATTCGTTTAATTCTGGTGCCGTTTTTAAAGCGCTATCAATAAATTGGATATCATTTTGTAGAGCACTGCTTGCTGCTTTGGGGCTATCTAAGTAGGCCGTTAAAAAGCCTTCTTTTAGTACCCGTCCTTGACTGGCTAAACGGCCTGTTAACGGCAATAAAACGGCAACGCGATTAGCGCGTATTGGCTCTACTTGCATAGATTGGGCTAATGCCGTCGGTAACTCAAGTTGTAATGGGTGTCCGGTATTTTGGGATTGCCATGCGACCACTTCTTGATTTAGTTTAGATGGCGTTAGTGCATAACGTCGTGCTATTGAAGTCAATTGTATCCATGGTAGTAAACTAGGATGTTCCCAACGCGCATGTTCTAATTCACTTGACGTTAGGTTAGTCATGGTTCGCCATATTGTTTTACTGGCTTCTTGTGCTGGTAAGTCGCTTTTTAAAATGCTGTTGGCCGCTTTTAACCAAGATTTTTGATGCATAAATACTTTATACGCAATGGCAGAGAGTCGGCTATTGTCTACTAGGTTAGGTTCAACATGCTCTAGGATGTTTGCCACTAAAGAAAGGTTATTGTCATCTAGAGTAAGATGACTTTCCGCCATATTTAAATAGGCTTGGCTTAATTGCTGTGGCTCAGTAAGCTCTGGTAACAATATTTGAATGAGTTTAATGCTTTGAGTGGGTTGTTGTTCTTTTTGAAATCCTTCAGCTGCCTTAAGT
>NZ_JBPOFP010000097.1:0-17908 GCF_051252315.1 Paraglaciecola sp.
AGCTCACCTTTGTCATCGGCTTTCACGATAGTACAAATGTTTTGTAAGGCTTCACCTACGTTAGCTTGTGCATTACCAGCAAGTAGTAAAGATGTAGTAGCGATTGCGATAGAAGTTTTAACTATTTTCAACATGGTTACATTCTCTTTTAAGTTAAGTTAATTGGATTTGTTTGAAACACTCCCTCGCTTCGATGACTCTATTAAAGACCAATTATCTTGATTAAAAAATCTACAAGGTGATACTTAGGTATGTGAAGTTATACTTTTTTATAAGGCATTCGTTTTACTCACATCATCCCTGATGTTTTTGATACGGCATCCATGCCGCACCAGTAACTTCTTTTCAACAGCTAAAAGAAGTAACCAAAAAAAGCCGCGCTCGAAACAAATTTACTTCGGGCTATCCATGCCTTAGATGAACCAGCTAAAGCTGTTCAAAAGTTTTCCAGAAACTTTTGTCTAATCCATCAAATAATTGTCTTTATAGTCGAAACGGCAATAAGCCGCTCCCAGCTATAAAAGATTGCCTTGTCCGAACGTCCATGTTCGCCCATTCGACAAGCCAATTCAGTGATGGGAAATTTGTAGTCGCGATGAATCTAAAACATGTGCTGCGCACTCGGAAGCTATTGCTGGTTCTCCATACCAATTTTTTTAGTGAATATTGATGTAATTTGGGTAACTTTGAATATGGGAAATGGGCATAAACTGTGAGGCAAGGTTTTCCTGTTAGTTGGCCTTTAGGCCGTAAATCTAAACAGTCGTTTAACTATAGCTGGATGTTAATAATAATGACTGAGATATGATCCTTACTCTGTTTATAAAACATAAAAAACGCCTTCACAATTGTGAAGGCGTTTTGGGGTTTTAGATAAGCCTTAATTAAAAATAACTAGAGGTTATTTTTGGTGACGTTTTCTCAGTACATCCACTACATCAGATAAATTCAAATCACTGGCTTGTAGCAATACTATCAAATGATAAATCAAATCTGCCGATTCATTTTTTAACTCATCAAGATCTTTAACTGTCGCTGCTAGAGCGGTTTCTACACCTTCTTCACCAACTTTTTGCGCAATGCGTTTTATGCCACTGGCATATAGACTAGCGGTGTAACTCGAATCAGCATCTGCGCCTTTACGTGAGGCAATGACTTGTTCTAACTCTGCAATAAAGCTGACATCGGCTGAGTCACTGCTTGACCAGCAAGTTTCAGTTCCTGTATGGCAAGTGGGGCCAACAGGATTAACTAAGGCAAGAATAGAGTCATTGTCACAATCAACTGTGATTTCAACCAAGTTTAAGCTGTTGCCTGATTCTTCACCTTTGGTCCATAAACGCTGTTTTGAGCGGCTAAAAAAGGTGACTAATTTTGTCTCTAGAGTTTTATCTAATGCTGCTTGGTTCATATAACCTTGCATTAATACTTTTCCGCTTACCGCATTTTGCACAACACATGGCAACAAGTTATCCATTTTTTGCCAAGCGAGTTCATTTGTATTTTGTTTAGTAATAATCATGTTGATCTATAATCTCTCGTCTCTTATCGCGACGTTTTGGTCACGTAAATAAGCTTTTAATTCTGGAATAGGAATAATACCTTTATGAAATACTGACGCGGCCAATGCGCCATCCACGTCGGCTTGTTCAAATACATCTTTAAAATGAATTTTTTCTCCAGCACCACCAGAGGCGATCAAGGGGACTTTACATGCAGCACGGATCGCAGCTAACTGTTCTATATCGTAACCTTTACGAACACCATCTTGATTCATACAGTTTAAAACAATTTCACCGGCGCCGCGTGTTTGTACTTCTTTAACCCAATCAGCGGTTTGCCAAGCAGTGACTTGAGTACGCGATTCGTCACCTGTGTATTGATGTACTTGGTATTTACCCGTCTCTTCGTTGTAGAAACTATCTATTCCAACCACGACACATTGTTGCCCATAAGTGTCGTGTAAACGGGTGATCAACTCAGGATCTGCAAGAGCGGGTGAATTGACTGATATTTTGTCGGCACCCATCTCTAGAATTTTCCCCGCGTCTTCAACTGTCTTAATACCGCCAGCAACACAAAAAGGAATATCAATGACTTGGGCAATACGTGTCACCCAACTTTTGTCGACGACTCGTTTATCACTGGAAGCCGTAATGTCATAAAATACCAGTTCATCAGCACCTTGCTGAGCGTATTGTTCTGCTAGGGGCACAATGTCACCGATAATTTCGTGATTACGAAATTTAACCCCTTTTACGACCTTGCCGTCTTTTACATCTAGGCAAGGAATGATGCGTCTAGCTAGCATATGAAACCTTTTATTTATGCTGATTTTAAATTGATTAAATCACTCTCGATTAACAAACTTGGGTTAACCAATTGTGTTTGTCTTCAATTTGTCCCCACTGAATCTTATTCAGGGTTTCTCTTAATTTTTGTGTGGTAGGTCCAGCTTCACCAGAGCCAACTTGATACTCTTTGCCGTTGTGGATCAAGGTTCCTACTGACGTTAGTACCGCTGCTGTACCCGATAATGCTGCTTCTACGCCAGGTTTAGCTGCGCGTTCAAGTAATTCAGTTACGGTAAGTTCACGCTCAGATACTGTCATGCCTAAATCAGCCGCAATTTGTAAAATCGAACTACGTGTCACACCATGTAAAAACGACGAGTCTAGGGCTTTTGTAATGATTTCATTACCGTCTATTAATAAAAAGTTAGCTGCGCCAGTTTCTTGCACATCACCATTTGGGCAGAATAAGATTTGGTCAGCTTGTACTTCAGATTTAGCGTCTAATATTGGGCCTAGTGCGCTGGCATAGTTACCACCACTTTTGATCATACCCATATGAGGTGCGCAGCGCATACCGGTTTCGTCTAGCAATATACGTAATGGTTTAGCGCCGCCGGCAAAATAGTCGCCAACAGGGGATATCAATACATACATCATAGAGCTTAAGCTCGGCGCTGCCGCTTTACCTACCGCCGCTTCGGTACCAATATGTGTAGGACGGATATACATAGATCCCGGAGGCTGTGGAATATCGTCTTTATATTTGGCCAAAATTTGCAAAACCATATCTGATACTTGGGCTTGGTCAATTTGTGGTAAATGCAATAACTGACTGCTTTGATCGAAACGATTAAGGTTTTGATCCATACGAAACACGTGCACGCTACCATCTTGATGTTTAAACGCTTTTAAACCTTCAAAACAGGTACTTGAGTAATGTAGAACGTGTGCACCTGGGTGCAACTGAATGCTGTCTGAGGATACAATTTCTGCATCACTCCATGCATCGTTTTCAAAATGAGTTAATGCCATTTGAGGCATAAACACTGAACCAAAAGCCGCCATTATTAATTCCTAAGCAGTTGTATTGTAAAATAAAAATGTTTTATTGAGCGCTATTCCAGCATTCAATTGCTTGTTCTACGGTGAACTTACCTTCAAGTAAAGCTCGACCTAAAATCACGCCACTTACCTGAGTAGGCTTTAACACAGCAATATCGTCTAACTTGCCAATGCCACCTGATGCTTGCCAACCAACCGTTGGGAAACGAGCGGTCATTTCTGTATAAAGTTGGTGATTGGCCCCTTGCAAAGTGCCGTCACGACTAATGTCGGTGCACAATACATGTTTAGCGCCAACAGATAAAAAGTCTTCAAGCAAAGCTTCAATGGATACGCCAGAGTTTTCCTGCCATCCATGGGTGGCAATAAACTTATTACCAGACTCATCAATATTGATATCTAGGGCAAGTACGATTGCTTCTGCACCGTATTTAGTAATCCAACCTTTTACTAGCTCAGGCTCTTTGACTGCTAATGAACCAATAACGACACGTTTTACACCAATCTCTAATAATTGTGCAACGTCTTGTTCACTGCGAATACCGCCGCCAGCCTGAAATTGCATACGATTTGTCGCGACCATTTTACTGATCAAATCTAGTTGGCGTTTACTGGTGTCTTTCGCACCCGTTAAATCAACAATATGTAACCATTTTGCGCCTTGATCAGCATAGCTGTTTACTACGTCTACGGGATCAAGTTTGTATTCGGTTTTTTGTTCGTAATCACCTTGATATAGACGAACTACTGAACCTTCTATTAAATCTATCGCTGGAATTATCATGTTTACTCTTAATTCTCTTTCTTGTGTCTAGCTAATTTAAAACGGGCTATTTTATAAGTGGCTAATTTATAATTGAATAAAGTTCTTCAACAACTGAGCACCTGCATCACTTGAGCGCTCTGGGTGGAATTGCACACCAAAAAAATTGTCTTTGTGAATTGCGGCTGAAAAGTCCTTTCCATAACTACAGCTGGCCATAGTGTATTTGGACAAGGCAACTGCAAAACTATGCACAAAATAAAAGTAGCTACCTGCATCTATACCTTTAAATAAAGGCGCATCATCAACTGGGGTAATTGTATTCCAGCCCATGTGAGGTAAACGTAAATCGCCCACTTGCATACGATTAACAGTGCCGGGAATTAAGCCTAAACAATCGGTATTGTCTGTGAGACTTTCTTCAGAAGACTCCACCATTAATTGCATGCCTAAACAAATGCCTAATACCGGTTGCGTTAAGCTTTGCACACACGCTTCAAGTTGTTTTTGTTTAATACTGGCCATAGCAGCGTTTGCACTGCCTACACCGGGTAAAAAGACCTTGTCAGCTTTTTGAATAATGTTGACATCATCACTCACGTCAACTTGTACACCTAATCGCTCAACAGCAAACTTTACCGAGGAAATATTGGCACAACCCGTGTTTACAATTACAATTTGTTGACTCATAAATTACAAGGCTCCCTTACTGCTTGGAAGTGCTTCACCTTGTTTGTGTATAGCTTGGCGTAACGCACGACCAAAGACCTTAAACAAACTTTCTACTTGGTGATGTGCATTGCCGTCAGTGGTGGATAAATGCAACGACAGTCCCATGGCTTGAGCCAAAGAATAGAAAAAGTGTTCAACCATTTCGGTGGCCATTTCACCCACTTGATCACGACTAAAATTCGCATCAAATTTAAGGTGAGGTCGATTAGATATATCTAAAATACATTCCGCGCGGCATTCATCCATGGGCAATGCAAAACCAAAACGTCCGATACCACGTTTGTCACCTAATGCTTTTTTCATGGCTTCACCTAAAGCAAGGGCTGTGTCTTCAACACTATGGTGATCATCAATATGTAAATCACCGTCAACGGTTAAGTTGAGCTCGAACCCACCGTGTGTGGCGATTTGATCTAACATGTGGTCAAAAAAGCCTAATCCTGTTTCGATAGTCGATTTGGCACTTGAGTCTAAATCTACTTTTACACGAATATCTGTCTCAGACGTTTTACGCACGACAGAGGCGACACGTTCGGTGGTGAGTAATTGTTTTTGTATGGTGAGCCAATTGTTGTTTTGCGGATCATATTTGATCCCAACTATGCCCATATTTTCAGCAAGTTGAATATCGGTATCTCTATCACCAATTACAAAAGAACGAGTGAAATCTACCTTTCCTTGTTGTAAATAGTCTTTGACTAAACCTAATTTGGGTTTACGGCAACTGCAGTTATCTTGATCAAAGTGTGGACAAATCAATACGTAATCAAACACTACACCTTGGCTAGACAAAATATCCATCATTTTATCATGGGCTAAATCAAAGTCGGCTTGTGGGAAACTATCTGTGCCTAAACCATCTTGATTCGATACCATGACTAAACGGAAACCAGATTGCTGTAACTTCAATAAAACTGGGATGACGTTTGGTTCGAAAACTAGTTTCTCAAGAGTGTCGAGTTGTTTGTCTATGGCCGGCTCTTCAACCAAGGTCCCGTCACGGTCGATAAATAAAATTGGCTGGCTCATGATTGATTTCCTAACTGTTGATAAAAGCGGGTGATTAAACCCAGCAATTGTTGATTTTGTGCTGGACTGCCTACGGTAATGCGTAAGCAGTTGCCTAGATTAAGTTGTTTGGATTGGTCGCGAATAAACATTTTATTACTGACTAAATAATCCATTAAGGCTTGTTTTTGTTCGGTCCTAAACAAAATAAAGTTGGCTTTGTCGTCACCCACTAATTGAATGTCACCTAAGGTGCTTAATATTTGTTTAAGTTTTTGTTTTTCTTGTTGGATCGCAGCCACTTGATTTTGCATTGTGGCTAAACCATTTTTATTTAACGCCTGTGCCGCAATTTGTGCCACAGGTTCTGGCATAGGGTAGGGCGCTATTACTTTTAGCAAGGTATGAATAATCGGTTCATTGGCGATGGCAAAGCCACACCTGAGTCCAGCTAGAGCAAAAGCTTTTGATAAAGTACGTAATACTACCAAATTAGGGTAGTTAGCCAATTGAGTCGACCAAGTGTTGTCTGCATCAAACTCTATGTAAGCTTCGTCAACTACAACTAATGCAGAGCCGGCAAAGTGAGTTAATACTTGTTCAATTTGATCTTTATCAACTGAAGTGCCCGTTGGATTATTCGGTGAACAGATAAAAACAAGATTAACCTTATCTTTAAACGTCTTAACAAGATCTAAATCTAATGAAAAATCAGTATTCAAAGGGGCTTTGAGTATGCCTACATTACATGTTTCCGCACTTATTGCGTACATGCCATAAGTCGGAGGGCAAATAAGAATATTATCTTGGCCAGGTGTGCAAAAAGCGCGAATGAGTAACTCGATCCCTTCGTCAGCCCCTCTACTAACCAATAGTTGTTTGTTATTTACACCAGCATATTCGGCGTATTGATTGATCACAGCACTAGGTTGGCAATCGGGGTAACGATTAAAGTACGCACTATCTACGTCAAACTCATTAGCATAGGGTGATTCATTGGCATTTAGCCAAACCGGTACTTGTTCGCCTGCATCATTGTCAGCAGCGGCAAATAAACGCCTTGCTGATTCATAGGGTACAAGTGTCTTTAAGTTTTCGCATACCAACTTGTCGATCAGTGTATTTAGGTCTTGGCTCATGATGCGTCACCGCCTTTAATCTCAGCACTTAAATCGCTTTGCAGACGTAAAGCCACCGCTTGTCTGTGGGCATCTAAACCTTCTGCATCAGCTAAGTCCATGATGGCATCACCAATATTTTGTAAACCTTGGTAGGTTAATTCTTGCACAGTAAAACGGCGCATAAAATCAGCCAATCCTAAACTCGAATAGTTACGCGCATAACCATAGGTGGGTAACACATGGTTGGTACCACTGGCGTAGTCGCCTGCAGACTCTGGTGACCATTGGCCGACAAATATCGAGCCCGCATTGGTGAGTTTGTCTAAACTCTCTCGCGCATTATTAATTTGTACAATAAGGTGCTCAGGGCCATAGGCATTGCTGACTTCAAAAGCTTGCTCGATGTTATCCGTTAAAATATAACGACTATGTTGAATCGCTTGTTCTGCAATATTTTGCCTGCTTAGGGTAGCAAGCTGGGCCGATACTTGTTGTTTAGTGGCTTCTATTAGAGTGGCACTATCAGACACTAAAACAGCCTGAGAATCAGCGCCGTGTTCGGCTTGGGATAATAAATCAGCGGCGACATAAACAGGATTCGCATCCTTGTCTGCAATCACTAATACTTCTGACGGACCGGCCGGCATGTCTATGGCTGGACCTGCTGGAATACGACTGACTTGCTGTTTTGCTTCTGTGACAAAACTATTGCCCGGGCCAAATATCTTATCCACTTTAGTGATGGATTCTGTGCCAAGGGCAAGCGCCGCAATAGCTTGAGCTCCGCCGACTAGATAAATCTCATTGATGCCACAGAGTTTAGCGGCGTATCTAATTTCATTAGCGATTTCGCCATCTTTATTTGGCGGGGTGCACAATACTTTTCGTGGGCAACCAGCAACTTGCGCCGTTGCCCCTAACATCAATACTGTAGAAGGTAATGGAGCGGTTCCACCAGGAATATACAAACCAACAGAAGCAAGAGGGGCGTGTTTTAATTCACATACAACACCGGGGGCTGTCTCCACTTTAACGTCTTGTGGATACTGAGCTTGATGAAATGTTTTGATATTGGCATAAGCCTGATCAATCGCACGTTTAACCTTAGGGCTCAACAGTGCGGCGACTTCTTCAAGGCTGACTTCATCAAATCGTATGTTTGATAATTTAGCACCATCAAACTTTTCGGTGAGGGCAAATAATGCCTGATCACCTTGTGTTTTTACTTGCTCAATTATATCAGCCACAATCCCTGTTAATTTTAGATTGTCAGCCAGTGCTGGACGACTTAATAAGTCATCTTGTTGGTTGTTATTTAGTGTTGACCAAATTTCCATTATTTTGCCTGTGTACCTACTTCATCATTTTTTCGATTGGCATAACCAAAATCGAACTACAACCAAGAGTTTTTAACTTCTCCATGGTTTCCCAAAACAGTGTTTCTGGGCTGACTACATGAATAGCGACAACATCGTCATTACCGGCAAGTGGCAATACCGTTGGTGTCTCTGAACCAGGTAATAAACTTTTCACCTGTTCTAAATAGGATTTAGGCGCATGAAGCATGATGTATTTGCTTTCTTTAGCTTGAGTTACACCATCCATACGAGGCAACATTTTGTTGATAAGCTCTTGTTTCTCTGAGCTTAACTCTCCAGCTTGTTGGATTAATACCGCGCGCGATACGAATATTTCGTCTGCTTCTTGTAACCCGTTTGCTTCTAATGTGGCACCAGTAGAAACCAAATCACAAATTGCATCTGCTACGCCTGCTCTTGGCGCTACTTCAACAGAGCCCGTTAACATGACAGTACTCGCATTGATATTTTCTTTTTTGAAGAAACGCTCAAGTAAGTAAGGGTAGGTTGTAGCGACCTTTTTACCTTGTAACGACTGAATACCTTGGTAATCCATTTCGTTAGGTACAGCCAAAGATAAACGACAGCCGCCGTAGTCTAGTCGACGAAGTTCAACATAATCAGCTGCTTTACCCGCCGCTTGGCGTTCAAGCATTTTTTCTTCAAGTTCATTCTGACCGATGAAACCCATGTCTACTACGCCATCCATCACGAGTCCAGGAATGTCGTCGTCACGAACCAACAATAAATCGATAGGTTGGTTAGTTGAATGAGCAATCAATAAACGGTCACGGATTTGTAACTTAATGCCAATGGCTTTAAGTAGAGAAATGCTGTCGTCACTTAAACGACCTTTCTTTTGTACTGCAATACGAAGTCTTTTGCTGTCACTCATGATGAATGTGTCCCGTTTTATCTCAATTTTGTTAGTGTGCGTTCATTTACGACAATTTCAAATTATCTTGTCGTAAGCAAAATGCCATAAAATGAAAAACCCCCGAAAGTTGCCTTCCGGGGGTTTAGAAAATTTTCTGCAGCGCCGGAAGGATCCAATAACCTTCCAGCCTAAACCTGAAAGGTTAAGCTTTATGGTGATGGACGACTTGCAGTGTGTTTTTCAAAATTTTGTTCATTCCAATTGTCAGATGCCCCAAAAATTTAGTGCATCAATTTATGCCGCATACATTATGCAATCGGCCCGATTAATGCAATGAAAAATAGCGAGAAAGTTAGCTATTTCTTACAATTAAATCGACTATGGTATGTTGAGCTAGTATATTTTGAATTATCTGCTCAAAAATAGGTCAATATAGGAAGGAAGGTTAAAAATTATGACCAGTGACTTATTATTTTCTGTGTTACCTCGAGAAGGTAAAGTGCCGATTAAGCATGATACACAGAAAGTTGAAAAAATAGACAAGCAAGATAAGTTAAAACCTCTTAGCGATGAGGAGCAGGAGCTGCACGTTGAAGAACGAGAAGCCAGACAACAGCAGCAGGAAAAACACAATCAACAAAAATCAGCAGAAGATAATCGAGACACGCATCAAGAATCTGAGAAACAGCCAAATAAAAAAAAGCCTAAAGGGCCTAAACATTTAGATATATATGTGTAGAAACTATTTATTAGGTTAATCTTAATTTTCATCATTTCTTAATCTCTATCCACAAGGTCCATCAAAAACATGCCGATAATGCGTTTCGCTAAGATTAAAACACTTATGCCTGGCATATTTGTATCTACCATTGTTGGATTAGCAGCCTTGTTTTTGAGTGAACACTATGGCGCACCCGCTATGTTATTTGCTTTGTTGTTAGGCATTGCGATGTCCTTTTTGTACGAAGGCACGGATTGTAGAGAAGGTATTGAATTTACGGCAACACATGTTTTGCGGATAGGTGTGGCTTTATTAGGATTGCGCGTAGCTTTTGGTGACTTAATAGCACTTGGTTGGAAAACAGGGTTGCTATTGGTGGTGGCAATATTAAGTACTATCGGAGTCGGCTTAATATTGGCTAAGTTTTTGGGTTTACAAAAACGATTTGGCGTACTTACTGGTGGGGCCGTTGGGATCTGTGGTGCATCAGCGGCTATGGCTATATCAGCGGTTCTTCCCGATGATAAAAATAAAGACAGAGATACCTTGTTAACCATTATTGGCGTCACAGCGTTTTCCACTATTGCTATGATTTTATATCCCATTATTGCAGCTCAACTTGGTTTAGATGAGGTCAGTACTAGTATATTTCTTGGCGGCACAATTCATGATGTCGCTCAAGTTGTTGGAGCAGGGTATTCTGTGTCAGAGCCGGCAGGTGATTTGGCGACTTTGACTAAATTAGTACGAGTCGCATTTCTAATGCCAGTGGTGTTGTGCATTCTACTCGTATTAAAATTGAATATAAAAAGTGGCGTAAAATCCCAAAAAATAAAAATGCCTGCGTTTCTCATCGCATTTTTTTTGTTGATGAGTGTTAATAGTTTAATGGACTTACCAAGTGCACTTATCAGCGGGGCAACTGACATATCGCGCTTTGCTTTGGTGGTTTCTATTGCTGCCATTGGAATGAAATCAAACCTAAGTCAAATACTTACTGTTGGTATAAAACCCATATTATTATTGTTAATCGAAACAGTGTGGATAGCCGGTTTAATTTTATTCGCACTGCCATTTTTGGCATAAATTAATCGTAATCGGAAGGTGTAGTGTGAGTAGAATCAATATTGATGTGCCTTGTAAGCAAGATTACTTAAGTTTAATTGAAATTTGGGAGGAGTCTGTAAGAGCAACACATGAATTTTTGCCCGAAGAAAATATTAAGTCCTTAAAGTCTCAGATCTTAATGTTTTATTTTGATGCAGTGGAATTAAGAGGGGCTAAAAACGAAAATAATGAATATGTAGGGTTCATAGGAGTTGCTGATGGAAACATTGAAATGTTGTTTGTCTCTCCTAAATATATTGGTTGTGGAATCGGTGCTCTTTTAACAAACCATGCGATAAAACATCAATCGGCGATAAAGGTTGATGTAAATGAGCAAAACCCAGCGGCAGTGGGTTTTTATCAGCACATTGGGTTTAAGGTTGTTGGCCGTTCTGAATTAGACGGCCAAGGCAACCCTTTTCCTCTATTACACATGGGGTTAGAAACATAATTTACACAGTCATTTAGTTGTCAGTTTGCAACGGTTTTAAATACATATAATAAGCACTTAAAGCTTTACCTTGCGTATGTAATATCCCTTCTATTTTATGCCGTCCTTGAGTTAAGGCGATTTCGAATGAAGCTACTTTTTGATCAGCCGTTACTTTTTTAGTTACCTTTTGTTTATCTAACACTAACTCTACTGAATCTATTTTTATAGACTTACTAGGCAGCTTATATAAATTAAAATTTTGGTCTAATTTTTTAGCGCTAAAGTCTTTTTGATACAAATCGCCAAAGCTTAAGTTTGATTCTTTGGGCCAGCGACTAAATTCAACTTGATATTGTCCTGCCACTTCAACATCGATATGCCATGCACCACGATTACGAATACCTGCTCTCACATGAGATTGGTCATAAGTGGCGACATCGCCATACCAAGCTTGTGACGTTAGCGTGACTTCTGCTTGTTTATTGGGGTTAATCACAGTAGGGGATAAGCGCACATTTTTTGTAACATCAGTCCACCAATCTAGATAGAAGTTTTGTAGTTCTTCGGCTTTTTGTGGGTGCTGTTTTGAAATATCCAGACTTTGGCTAGGGTCGGTCTCTAAATTAAATAACGCTTTGCCAACCAAACGCCATTTGTCTTGTAAAACGACATAGTCTTTATATTTTACTAATGCACCATCACCTAAAGGTTTGCCAAAATTTGCTTGATTGTGGATCACCATTTTACGTTGCTGTAATGTAGAATTTTTATGTTTAAGTATTGAAGCTAGGCTAGTCCCATCGAACTCCACCGCTTTGGGGAGTTCTAATTTTAATAAGTCGATTAGGGTAGGTAATACGTCTATTTGAGCTGATAGTTGGTCACGCTTTTGATTGCCAACTAACCCTCCATTGGGCCAATGCCAAAAAGAAGCCGCTCTATGACCACCTTCAAAGGCTGAGGTTTTTCTGCCGCGCATATTGGCATTGTAACCCGCCGTTGGGAGGGCATTCTTACCACCTTCAAAACCTTTACTGGTGCCATTGTCTGTCATGTATAAGATTAGGGTGTTTTCGGCTAATCCCTTCTTGTTTAAATAATTTCTTAACTTTCCTACATTATTATCTATGGTTTGAATCATTCCATAGAACCTTGCTCTCGTCTCCGGCACATCAGGTTTTAAATAAGGTGTAAAGTGTTTTTCTTCGACATTAAATGGGCCATGAGGTGCGTTAGCGGCGAGATAAATAAAAAATGGTTTGTCGTTAGATTTGTCGATAAATTTTTTAGCTTGGTTAAACCAAACATCGGTTGTATAACCTTTGGTTTTAGTTGGAATACCATTATCAAAATAGACATCGTCGAAATAGTCGTTATCCCAGTAATCAGGCACTTCTCCAGCTACACCACCACCATGAATGAAAGATTTATCAAAACCGCGATCATTCGGTCTAAAAGGGTAATTGTCTCCTAAATGCCACTTTCCAAATATGGCAGTTGAGTATTCATTATGTTTGAACACCTCTGCCATGGTCATTTCTTCTTTGTATAAATGATTTCTGCCAGCAAAAGTTAACCAAACACCGACTCTAGTTGAGTATCGACCCGTCATTAATCCAGCTCGAGAAGGAGAGCAAGTAGGGTCTACATGAAAATCTGTTAATTGGATACCGTCGTTAGCTAACTTATCTAAATTGGGAGTTTTCACAATGGGATTGCCAGTGACAGAAAAGTCACCGTAACCTTGGTCATCTGACAAAATAACAATGACATTAGGTCGATTTTCTATGGTTTTATCTTGTAAGGATAATACCTTTGAACTAAACGCACTCAATGCAAAGCAGGATAATAAAATTAGAGTATTTTTCACCGATAATACCTGGTTAACAATTTACAATGTGTTATTGTATATCTAATGTTAATTGTTTGTATATGAATATAATGGTCTAATTTAGTCATATTCGATGAATGAAAGTTTAAAGCCTCATCTTGGCGTGTTAATTGCTTCTAAAAAGCTATGTAAATTGGTTGATCAGTAAATTGGAATTTCAAATGAAATATTCATTGATTAAAATGGTGTCACCTCTCGTACTCTTGTCTATAACAGGATGTAGCAGTAATTTATTTTCTGTATCGATAGAAGATAAAAATGTATGTGTTAATCAAAATGGTGAACGTATTCACTGTGACAATCTAGTTCATTCAGTTGAAGATAATAGTCAGTATGCACACCCACCTGCAGAGCCTGATCCAGATAGCATTACTGATCAAAGTTTGTTTAGTACTTCATTACATTTCAATTTATTAAACGATTATGTAGAGCAAATGGCGTTAGATATTCGCCAAGATCTGGCTGACACTAAGTTGTCTTTCCCTATTGCGGTTGCTTCATTTGTACATTTAGATTCAAGCTTAACCAATACAGATACGCTAGGTAACCAGCTTTCGGAGCAGTTTATTAGTGAATTAAGAGATATGGGGTTGGCTGTCAGTGACCATAGAATTACTGGCAACTTACAAGTTACACCTAAAGGAGATTTTGCTTTTTCTAGGGATACTAAACAATTAAAAAGCTCACACAATGTAGGTTATGTATTAACGGGCACAATGACCAAACAAATGAACGGCATGTTGATTAATGCAAGGGTAGTAGGCTTAACATCTAATATGGTGGTGGCGTCTAGCTCTAAACTTATTCCTAATGTGGTTTTGTAGGCTCTGTATCTGAACTCGAGTTATCTAGGTCTTTTAATAAAAAGCCGCTGTGAATTAACGCAGCGGCTTTTTTATGACCTTTTTATTATCAAGTGGCGGTTCGTTATTTACTAACCAACTTAATACCATCAACTAGATTATTGTTGAGTAATGAGTTGGCAATGTCGGCCGGAAGAAACCCTTGAGCGGATGCAACAACTGCTTTTGATTCAAAACCCACCACTCTCGCATTAACCAAAACACCGCCTTGTTGTTTGGTTAGCGTACCTAATAACACGTAGTCCGCTTTTACATTGGCTTTGAGTTCTAAAAAGTCTCGGCTTAGCGCAAAGTCCCCGGTTTTAGTAATCCGAATGTAGTCCGTCGCTTTGTAATCAATGACTGGAATGCCAAATTTATGAATTTCATGAATGAAACTTTCTGCTATTTGATTGCCTAAAAGGTTAGACGCAGAAAAGTCACTATCCAGATAAACAAAACTCGTTACCATCATAGGAGTTGTTTGATTGACGTATTGTAAATTACTCACTAAATCTTGCATTAAACCTCTTACATAGTGATTTACGTTACGGTTCTTAGGATTAAGTTTATTCATGGCATAGGCGTTGGCATCACCGCCATTTTGTGAAAACTTATTTTTATAGTGTTGTTGAAAATGAGCACTGGCTTCTAAAGGTTGCATGTCATCAGTGTCTAGGTTGTTGAGCACCTGAGCTTTACCACTTTCCATTTGGTTATTATTAAAGCTTCCGTTCGACACGTTTTCTTGTAGTCCAGCACAGCCATTAAGTAAAACACTCAAACACAGAGCAAGTTTGCATAATTTCATTGTATTCTCCTAATAGGCGCTACGGTAAATTTGGTTATTTTTGAGCGTCACTTTTGAACTACTCCACATAGTATCGTTGGGTATATAATCTGTTGCTGCAGCCAGTACAATATTATCGGGTAATTGCACAAGTCTAATATTCACTATGGTGCTGTTTTCCTGTTTGGTATAGGTTCCCGTTAAAAAATAGTCTGCAGAAATATTTGAATTTAAATCTTCCACCTCTCTGCTTAACATCTTATCGGCAGCAGAGGTGATTTTTATAGTGGGCATAGTTTTAAAATCAACGACTTGTAATCCAGCTTGAGTAGCAAATGTCATCAGGCTCTCTTGAATTTGAAGCCCTAACATCTTTGATTGAGGCAATGGATCGCCGTTTTCTTGTAAGGCCGGTAAAATTGTGCCGATTGCCACAGTCCCTACATTGTCTATTAGGTTAGAACTGCTTAATAATTGTCTGGCAAGTTTTTCAACGTGTCGATGTAAGGTGTTTTGTTGATGAAAGTTTCGATCTTTTAGACTATTGGTAGAGTGGGCATTTTCAGCAGAACTACCTAAATCAGTCAATACACACGCAGACAACATAAAAGTGATCGGTATAACCGTTAATAAATGACGCATAGTAAGTTCACACCTTAAAAAATATTAAATAAAGAATAGCAATATAAATGCCAAGGGCATGGATTATTGAGCTCCAAACTAATTTTTATTGATTAATATCGAAATAAATTGTTGGGTTAATCTATCTATACAGTTATAGATATTTTTTTGGATTGATTATGAATTTTCCCCGTTTTTACCAAAGGTCTCACAGCGTCTTGGATAAGAGTAAAGTCATCGAAGGTTTAGCCCCTTTATTACTTCGATTATATTTAGCGCCAGTTATGCTGCAAGCAGGGTGGAATAAATACTCTCATTTTGCTGACATAGTTGATTGGTTTGGTAACCCAGAATATGGACTAGGTTTACCTTTTCCAGCCTTGATGGCCTTTTTAGCTATGGCAACTGAATTGGTTGGGGGCGCTTTGTTATTAATTGGATTAGTTACTCGTTGGATTTCCATTCCTTTGATGGCCACTATGTTAGTGGCTGCATTGACAGTGCATTGGCCAAACGGATGGGCTGCGATTGCTGATGCGAATAGTTGGTTATCAAATGGCACTTTATTTCTTAATCAGGCCGTGGTTGAGGCACCAGAAAAGCTGAGTATGGCGAGATCAATACTAGAAGAGCATGGGAATTACGACTGGTTAACATCTAGTGGAAAGTTTGTTGTTCTTAATAATGGTATTGAATTTGCCATTACCTATTTTATTATGCTGTTGTCGTTGTTTTTTACCGGTGGTGGAAAATATACCAGTGTTGATTATTTCTTAGATAAGAAGTTAGCTGAATAGATATCTAGTTAAACGGCCAATTGATATGTTGATTATGGAAAGGTGCTTTTGCGCCTTTTTTGTTTATTTCGTTGCTGTTAGTGCATATCATGCAGCAAATTAAATAAAAGCAATAAAGGTAATTTCATGCAGGCGTTAGATTTATTACTCAACAGACGTTCTCATCCTCGGTTACAAAGTCCGGCCCCTCAAGGGCAAGCGTTAGAAAATATTATGCAAGCAGCACTAAGAGCGCCAGATCATGCAGGGCTTGCACCTTGGCAATTTATTATATGTCAAAATCAAGGCCTAACAAAATTAGGCGACGTCTATAAGGAAGCCGCGATTGCGGGTAATAAATCAGAACGTGACATCGAACGAGCTCCACAATTGCCGCTGCGAGCCCCGATGGTGATAGTCGCGATTTCTAAATATACAGAACACGCTAAGGTTCCTTGGGTTGAGCAGGTGGCTTCAACTTCTTGCGCAGTGCATAGCATGCAAATGGCGGCTTTTGCTCAAGGTTTTTCCGGCGTTTGGCGTACTGGGTTTTATGCCCAAGATCAACATGTAAAGCAGGCTTTAAAGTTACAAGATAAAGATGAAATCGTGGGCTTTTTATATTTGGGCACCGCTAGTTGTGAAGTTCAACCAAAGCCACCGAAAAATTCAACTGAGTATTTTGAATTTTGGGACTAATAGCTCTTTTTATGATTACGATTAAAACTAAATAACTTCAGGTTTAGTCCCAGCAAGTTTTCTGGTAAATGGTTAGGTTTGACCAGATAGTCAGAATAACTTGCTTGAAACTTGAACATACTTTATAGTGTTCCTTGGTTTGTAAGACCTCTCTCAATACAAACCGCCAATGTTATGTCTTTCCTTGATCCAGTCAGCCAGCATTAAAACAAAGTAATCAGTAGAATTTTCTAACTGTTTACATAATAACAAGCTGAATTATTGTACGGCGAAAAGTGAGCGTTAAGCACTGTGACAAATTTGAATTGTCAGTGTCTCCTTAGTAAAACCTTATTGGTAGTATCGTCAACACTGTATTGAAGCTTATTGAAAAATAAGACCAAGTTTATATTTGGTCATTTTAAAGTGAGTTTTATTATGTCTTATACATATAACGGAACACAGATCCGTGTTAAATGCCCAGTGCATCAAATATCTGTAAACAAGCTAAAAGTCGCATTTGCTGACAAATGTGGGCAACAAGTTAATACCTTCTCAAATAATGCAGAAGCAAAACAATTTGTTGATTGGTTAATTCAAATTCAATAACTAGTTTTATTGTTGGAGTTAGTCACCACAATTATGGTTCAGTAATGGTTATGTCCTGTAGACATTACTGAATCTGTTAATCCGTGTTACCTTTTAAAATAAATTTTTATAAAAAGCTTATTAATTTGGGAAGGGTGGCAATTATGCGTCAAGCTCGGTTAGACCTTACGTTATTTTCAGTTTTATTCTTGTTTGTATGTGTCGCTGATGGCCAAACATATAAAG